>NZ_LKBW01000091.1 GCF_002699855.1 Pseudomonas amygdali
GAGCCAAGGGAAAACTAAGAGGTAAGAAGCCCAAGCTCTCCGATCGTCAGCAAAAGGAGCTACGGCGGATGTACGATACGAGTAAATATTCGATCAGCGACCTGGCTGAACTGTTCTCGATCTCACGACCAACCGTCTATCGTACCCTCGCCCGACAGCCGGTTTGATGTCATGCCCGTTAGCTTCCTGTCCGCCACACAACGGGAACGCTACGCTCGCTATCCAGAGACACTTTCCAGTGAAGAGCTGACGCGCTACTTCCACCTGGACGATGATGACCGCGAGTGGATCGCCACCAAACGTCGTCACAGCAGTCGTCTGGGCTATGCACTACAACTGACAACCGTGCGCTTTCTTGGCACCTTTCTGGAAGACCCAACGGCCGTGCCAGAAGCCGTACTGCGCACCCTCGCAACCCAGCTCAATATTCCTGAATTTGCCGATTGCGTCGCAGCTTATCGCAGAACCAGACAACGCTGGCAGCACACAACAGAAATTCGCGCACGCTATGCCTACAGTGAGTTCACAGACACCGGCAATCAATTTCACCTTGGCCGCTGGCTATGCGCCCTGTGTTGGACAGGCACCGACCGTCCGAGTGTGCTTTTCGAGCATGCCAACAGTTGGTTGATCGGTCACAAGGTACTGCTGCCTGGCGTCACCCTTTTGGAGCGGTTCGTTGCCGAGGTGCGGTCGCGCATGGAGTCGCGCCTTTGGCGGCTGCTGACGCGTGACGTGACAGATGTCCAGCGCCAACGCCTCGACGATTTGCTGGACCCTGTCGAGGGCAGTCGCCAATCCTGGCTTGATCGATTGCGCAAGGGGCCGGTACGCGTGAGTGCCCCTGCACTGGTACAAGCACTGTTGCGCATCGAAACGATACGTGATCTGGGAATCAAACTGCCTAACACCAAGGTGCCGCCCAGTCGCATCGGGGCATTGGCACGCTTTGCCAGCACAGCCAAAGTCTCAGCCGTGGCCAGACTTCCATACGCACGGCGCATGGCTACCCTGGTGTCTTTTGTCCACAGCCTAGAAGCCAGTGCTCATGACGATGCCCTTGATGTGCTCGACCAGTTGTTGCGCGAACTGTTTAGTAAGGCGCAAAAGGAAGATCGCAAGACCAGGCAGCGTACGTTGAAGGACTTGGATCGGGCTGCTTCAACGCTGGCCAGCGCATGTCGAATGCTGCTCGACCCAAGTCTGCCAGACGGCGAATTACGCGAGCGAGTGTATGCCGCTATTGGACAAGACGAACTGAGCCAGGCCCTGAACGATATTGGTACGCTGGTGCGTCCGCCAGACGATGTTTTTTACACCGAACTGGCGGCCAAACAGGCGACTGTGACGCGTTTTTTGCCGACGCTGCTGCGTGTCATCCAGTTCGATGCCAATCCGACAGCACGCCCACTGGTACAGGCACTGCAATGGTTGCATCAGAGGCCAGATCATGATCCAGCCATCACCATTGTGGACAAGGCGTGGCAACGCCATGTCGTGGGAGAGGACGGCAAGATCAATGCTAAAGCCTTTGCCTTCTGTGTCCTCGCCAAGTTGCGTGTAGCGATTCGTCGGCGCGACGTATTTGTCAGCTCCAGCTGGCGATATGCCGACCCGCGCGCGGGCCTATTAGAAGGGACCGAGTGGGAGGCTGCGCGGCCTGTCATTTGTCGCTCACTGGAGCTGAGCGTGCAACCGCAGGCCACCTTAGCCGCGTTGGCGCAGGAACTAGATGAAACCTATCGGCGTGTCGCTGAACGCCTGCCCGACAACGACGCGGTTCGCTTTGAAACGATTGGCGACAAGATAGAGCTCGTGCTTAGCCCTCTGGAAGCACTGGCGGAACCGGCGTCGCTGATTGCTTTGCGTAATGAGATCAAGACCCGCATGCCGCGCGTCGATCTGCCGGAAATCCTACTGGAGATCACCGCCCGCACCGGCTGCATGGAGGCGTTCTCGCATCTGACCGAACGCACAGCACGTGCCACCGATCTAAACACCAGTCTGTGCGCGGTGCTCTTGGCCGAAGCCTGCAACACTGGCCCCGAACCGTTTGTACGCCAGGACACACCAGCACTGCGGCGGGACAGACTGCTGTGGGTTGATCAAAACTACGTGCGTGATGACACCCTGACCGCCTGCAATGCCGTCCTGGTAGCCGCACAAAACCGCATCGCACTGGCCCGCACTTGGGGCGGCGGCGATGTGGCTTCGGCTGATGGCATGCGTTTTGTGGTGCCTGTGCGCACCGTGCATGCCGGACCAAACCCAAAATACTTCAATCGTGGACGCGGCGTGACTTGGTATAATCTGCTGTCCGATCAATACTCGGGGCTGAACGCGATTACCGTCCCCGGCACCTTACGCGACAGCCTGGTGCTACTGGCGGTCGTGCTAGAGCAGCAGACCGAATTGCAGCCCACGCAAATCATGACCGACAATGGAGCCTATAGCGATGTAGTGTTCGGCCTGTTCCGGCTTCTGGGCTATAGGTTTAGCCCACGCTTGGCCGACATCGGTGGCACGCGGTTCTGGCGAGTACCGACAATGGAGCCTATAGCGATGTAGTGTTCGGCCTGTTCCGGCTTCTGGGCTATAGGTTTAGCCCACGCTTGGCCGACATCGGTGGCACGCGGTTCTGGCGAGTTGATGCGCAAGCCGACTATGGCGAACTCAATGCACTGGCAAAACAATGTGTCAACCTTGACCGCATTACACCGCATTGGGACGACGTACTGCGTTTGATTGGATCACTCAAACTTGGCTTGGTGCCAGCGATGGGAATCATGCGCACCCTGCAGGTCGATGAGCGACCGACACGATTGGCCCAGGCCATCGCTGAAATTGGTCGCATCGACAAGACCATTCACACACTGAACTTCATTGACGACGAGTCGCGCAGGCGCGCAACGCTGCAGCAACTCAATCTCGGCGAGGGTCGCCATAGTCTGGCTCGCGAGGTCTTCCACGGCAAGCGCGGCGAACTGTTCCAGCGCTACCGCGAGGGGCAGGAGGACCAGTTGAGTGCGCTCGGCCTGGTCGTAAACATGATCGTTTTGTGGAACACCCTGTACATGGACGCGATACTCACGCAGTTACGCCACGAAGGCTATCCGGTGCGCCCCGAAGACGAGGCGCGGCTTTCGCCGTTTGGTCATGAGCATATCAACATGCTTGGGCGCTACTCATTCTCCGTGCCGGAAGCCGTCGCACGCGGAGAACTGCGCCCACTTGGGAAAGCATCAGAATCTGAATTACTACAACTCTATTGGAACAAACACCCATGAGCCATCCACCTTTCCAACAAGCGCTGACCGAGGCCGAACTCGATAGGCTGACTGGTTTTCTTGATGCCATTGGCTCACCGGCCATGAACATTGAAATGCTTGACGGCTATTTTGCGGCACTGATCTGTGGTCCGGAGATGGTGCCTCCCAGCGAGTACCTGCCACAAATCTGGGGCGAGAATTTCAGTTTTGAGAGCAACGCTCAGGCTACCGACATGATGGGGCTCATCATGCGCCACTGGAATACGATTGCATCGGTATTGCTTCACACGCTGGAGGAGCCTGACGTGTATTTGCCAGTGCTGTTGGAGGATGGTGATGGCATTACTTACGGCAACGATTGGGCTCTGGGCTTTATGCGCGGAGTTCAGGCCCGACCTGGAAGTTGGCGTGACCTGATCGACAGCGACGAACATAGCGGGCCGATGCTCCCCATCATGGTCTTGGCCTATGAGAATGACCCCGATCCAGCGCTGCGACCACCGTCGGTTACTAACGAAAAGCGTGAAGAAGTGATTGAGATGATGATCGCCAGTTTGACGATCATCTATCGCTTCTTCGAGCACTTCGAGCCTCATCGATGGCCGCTGGCACAGACACCACTCGATGTACCACTACGCAGAGAAGGACCGAAAATTGGACGCAACGCCCCCTGTCCGTGCAGCAGTGGACGCAAATTCAAGCATTGCTGCGGATCCAACTCCCCAACGATGCACTGACCATCAGGAAATTGCGCTTAACTGACTTCCCTGTTCCATTGCTCCCCAGATGTCCGTGCAGCAGTGGACGCAAATTCAAGCATTGCTGCGGATCCAACTCCCCAACGATGCACTGACCATCAGGAAATTGCGCTTAACTGACTTCCCTGTTCCATTGCTCCCCAGACCCCAATTTGCAGCCGCAGGCTGCCCTGTTCGTTTTCTCTATCGACCCCTTCTACACTTTCAAAATCCCTGCCATTTTTTTCCGTTTTCTGTATCGCCCCCTATTCTCTGCTTTGCCAAAAAACGCTAGGCTCTGTCCGGTGAACGGCCAAGAAGAATTCGCCTTCACGTCTATCTCTAAATATACCCCCGGTGTCAGGATAGTTGTCGCCTCTCCGGTTTTTCCTAAAAAAGTATATCGGGGGCGGAAAGAGACTGGTCGTGCCGTACTATTCACCTGAACGCAGAGCCGCATTGCTCAAGATGCTGCTTCCCCCGCTGAACCTGTCGATGGCCGAGGTTTCCCGGCGCGAAGGGGTCAGCGAAATGTCTTTGTCCAACTGGCGCAAACAGCTCAGTTCTGAAGGAAGTGCAGTGTCCGAAAACAAGCCGTTGGCTGAGAACTGGTCAGCCGAAACAAAGTTTGCTGTCGTGCTTGAAGCCGCCGGTTTGTCCGAGATCGATCTGGGTGAATACTGCCGTCGCAAAGGTCTTTATCCCGAGCAGATCACGGCCTGGCGACAAGCGTTTGTCGCTGGACAGAAGTCCGACAAAGCGCAGCAAAAAGAAGATCGCGAGCAGGCGCGCAAAGACAAGAAACGCATCCAGGAACTTGAGCGCGAGCTGCGCCGCAAAGATAAGGCGCTGGCTGAAACAGCCGCGTTATTGGTGCTGCGAAAAAAGCTCAACGACTACTGGGGAACGACCGACGACGAGGCCAACTAACCTCTCTGCCAGAGCGCCAGTTGATCGTGACCTGGCTGGGCGAAGCGGTCGCGGCAGGTGCCAGAAAAATCAAGGCCTGTCGGGAAGTTGGTCTGTCGCTGCGCACCTTGCAACGGTGGACTCAGACAGAGTTTATCCAGACCGACGCCCGTACAACTGCCACACGGCCAACGCCACGAAATGCGCTGACCGAGGCAGAGCGGCAGGCCATTGTGACGCTGTGTAACAGCCCGCAGTATGCCCACTTGCCGCCAAGCCAGATCGTGCCGCGCCTGGCCGATCAAGGGCGCTATCTGGCGTCGGAGGCGACGATCTATCGTGTCTTGCGAGCGACGGGGCAACAGCAACATCGAGGCCGTAGTCAGCGCCCCAGACGGTACGCCGCACCAACGACGCATGCGGCCAAAGCGCCGAACCAAGTGTGGTCGTGGGACATCACGTACCTGCCGTCGCCAATACGCGGCCAGTTTTATTACCTCTATCTGATCGAGGATATTTACAGCCGCAAGGCCGTGGGCTGGGAAGTCTACGAGGCGGAAAGTGGCGAGAAAGCCGCTGCGCTGCTGCAACGCAGCGTGATCGGTGAGCAGTGTTTACACGACCCGCTGGTGCTGCACTCGGATAACGGCGCGCCGATGAAATCGGTGACACTGCTGAGCAAAATGTACGACCTGGGCATCACCCCGTCACGCGGCCGACCGCGGGTCAGCAACGACAATCCGTACTCGGAGTCGTTGTTTAGAACACTGAAATACTGCCCGCAATGGCCGCAGGATGGTTTTGCCAGTTTAGACGCCGCACGCAGCTGGGTGAGGGACTTCATACGGTGGTACAACAACGAGCACCGGCATAGCCGTATCCGGTTCGTCACACCGGCTGAGCGGCATCGAGGGCTGGATCATAAAGTCTTGGCCCAGCGGCATGAGCTGTACGAACGAGCCAAGGAAAAAAGACCGGAACGNCCGTGCTGCTGAATCCGGATCGAGAGCAACAGGTCGAGAAAAGAGCAGCATAGTTAGACGGTGACGCGACAACTACCTTGAAAAACGCCGATAGACGCAATTAATCCCGGTCGAAAAATGCGATGATTGCAGGTCGAGGCCATTTCGATTGCAGGCCGCTACACCTATAACCTGAAACGAGCGATTAAAGTGCTCGGTGTGCGCCATCTGATGGATTTGATGGGCTGAGCGGCCATTTTTTCGTCTGCTGCCAATACAAAACAAAACGCTCCGAACAAGTCGGGGCGTTTGCTTGGGCCTTCAACAGTGTGTTTTCACACAGTCTGTAACGGGCCCTTTTTGATGCAGTTGACCACTACAAATCAGCTTAACGTACTTTAAAATCCGTTTCCTGAGGCGACCCCAAGTATGCAATCAACTGGTGGCTTTGGTTGTATTTGCCGATGAGGCCAATGACCTTGGCCAGCTGGAAGATTGTGCTCGTATGATGTACATGCACTATGCCTGGCATAACGTGCCTACCTGGCTTATCGGTCCGCAATACTGCGGTGGCCCGATACCTCAGCGACGCGCCAATGTTCTCGAGGTGTGGCCGCAACACGGCCCACTGGAGAGCCTGCGACCAGAAGAATTCAATCCGCGCATCGAGGCGTTGGCCACGCAACACTGCAAATAGGGGGAGCCCCAGCAGTCGTGTCACCAGCCGCTATTTCCATCATGGCTACCCAGGCTATTACTCTTTGAGCCGATCAACCAGTCGTGTCATCAGATCCATGCGCTCATGGAAAATAGCCACGATCAGAGCATGCGCTCCTTCACGCGGTAGGCAGAAGACGTAATGATGCTCGTACCGCCCCATCCGTAGAGCCGGAAAAAGCGCACTCATGTCTTTGAACACACCCCGGCCATCGGCGAGGTTGGCGATCCCCTGTTCCAACGTAGCGATGTAGCGGCGCACCTGCGCATCGCCCCATTGCTTACGGGTGTAGCGGACGATGCCCCGCAGATCGGATTCTGCCGCAGCGGTGAGAACGTAGCCGGTCAAGCGCTGCCCTCGATCAGTTCTTCATCGAGAATTTTGCTGATGCTCTTGGCAGACACATTGCCGGTAAGTCCCTCGTGAATACGTGCGCCGAGCAGGGTTCTCAGTTCTTCCCATGCCTGATTGGCATCAGCATCGTCCGGAAACAGTCTTTCCAGCGCATATTGCTTGATAGACTTGCCCTGCAAGGCAGCCAGCGCTTTCAGGCTTTGGTGCTGCTGGTTTGTTATGTCGATGGTTAAGCGACTCATGGGATAACCTCCAAAACTACACATTCCCACATTAGAACATATGTGCTAATAGAGCAGGCGGTTATACATGGTTACATTGACGCAGGTTGTCGTAAAACACCTGTTTGGCGTCAATTCGCACCAGTACTCGCTTCCCGCCCATGACGGAAATTTCTGGGATTCCGGCTTACAACCCCTGGCTGCCCTGTTCGATTTTACCGTAAAGAATTAAATACCGCTGCCGAGAACATTACAGGTGAGCAAGTTACAATCCGGCTCGCATGATGAGCAGCAAGCCACGTGCGCTTTGACTGTAGTGACAGAGAAGCCTTGCGATGCTGAAAAAACTACTGGGTGCCTTGCGCGCCCTGACGTCCGTGCCCTCCGATAATCCTCGGCTGCTGCAAGCTCAATATATCGCATTGTCCCGACAACTGCCGCTGATGTACTTCGTGCTGTTGGTCAACACCTGGGCACGTCCGTGCCCTCCGATAATCCTCGGCTGCTGCAAGCTCAATATATCGCATTGTCCCGACAACTGCCGCTGATGTACTTCGTGCTGTTGGTCAACACCTGGGCACTTGCTTTTACCCATTGGGCAACTGCCCCGATGTGGCTGACGTTGCTGGTACCGACAGTCCTCACCATCGGGTGCGGCATTCGCGCGCGCAAATGGCTGCTTACGGTAAAC
>NZ_LKBW01000092.1 GCF_002699855.1 Pseudomonas amygdali
CAGGATGCAGGCCGCCAAGGCAGCGTAAGTGGATAATTGTCCAACCTTCGGGGGGCATACCAGAGCGTGGGAACGAGAATCTGAGTCGAACGCCAATTCACCTGAAGTCACAGAACCGCTGTGTGACGCAGAGCGTCACGAAAGGCATTACGACGCGGAGCGTGGGAACGAGAATCTGAGTCGAACACCAATTCACCTGAAGTCACAGAACCGCTGTGTGACGCAGAGCGTCACGAAAGGCATTACTACGCAGGGTGAACGATAGTCAACGACACCCAGTCAGCCCTGATCCTCGATCGGATAGCGGCTGTCATTCAGGCTTTCCTTGATCTTGCGCAGGTGCGGCTGGAAGTCAACGCCGCGGCGCAGGGTCATGCCGGTGGCCAGCACATCAAGAACGGTGAGCTGGATGATCCGCGAGGTCATCGGCATGTAGATGTCCGTGTCTTCCGGCAATGGAATGTTCAGGCTCACAGTGCTGGCCTGCGCCAGTGGCGAGCCAGCGGCGGTCAGGCCCAGCACCGAAGCGCCATTTGCACGGGCGATGCGGGCCACTTCCACCAGCTCGCGCGTGCGCCCGGTGTAGGAAATGATCACGAACAATTCGCCGGTATGGGCCACCGACGCAATCATCCGTTGCATCAGCACATCGGCATGCGCCGTGACCGCCAGGTTGAAACGGAAGAATTTGTGCTGCGCATCAAGCGCCACCGGCGCCGAGGCACCCAGCCCGAAAAAGTGGATCTGCCGTGCCTGGATCAGCATGTCCACGGACTTGCTGATCAGCGCCGGGTCCAGTTGCTGGCATGCGCTGTCGAGCGAAGCAATGGCGCTACCGAAAATCTTCTGGGTATAGGCCTCGGGATTGTCGTCGGCTTCCACAGCGCGGCTGACATAGGCTGCGCCGCTTGCCAGGCTCTGGGCCAGTTGCAGTTTGAGCTCCGGATAACCGCTGACGCTGAACGAACGGCAGAAGCGGTTGACCGTCGGTTCGCTGACCTTGGCGGCCTGGGCAAGCGCTGCAATGCTCAGCCGCGTTGCCATCTGCGGGTTGAGCAGGATCACTTCGGCCACCTTGCGCTCGGCCTTGTTCAACTCATCGAGTCGGCCCTGGATTTGCTCCAGGAGGTTTCTTACGCGGTCCATTCAAAGTCCTTGTCGGGGGCTGATTCACCAACGGTTTTGGCCTGAGCTTTTTTTAGCTCTTTAGCCTGTAGCAAAGGTGGCCTATCGTACTGAGGGCCTGTGTTGATCACCACTGGAATATGCTTTTAGGCAGAATGTTGTGGTTATTACTACATATGGCCTTGAGTAACGCCTTTAAAAAAGGTATTTGTAGCCTAACTTGATAAAAGAACCAACATTATGCCCTTGATTACGGTTGAACCGTGCACATTTGCCCTGTTTGGTGCCCTGGGGGACCTGGCGGTACGCAAGCTGTTCCCGGCTCTTTATCAGCTTGATCGCGCTGGACTGCTGCACGAAGACACAAAAATTCTTGCCCTGGCGCGTGAACCCGGCGACGAACAGTCGCATCTGGCGTATATCGAAAAATCCATGCGCCGCTTCATTCCCGAGGCCGAACTCGAGCCCGACAACCTGGGCCGGTTTCTGGCGCGCCTCAGCTACCTGCATGTCGACTTCCTCAAGGCCGAGGATTACGTCGCACTCGCCGAGCGCGTCGGCAATGCCGAAACCCTGATCGCCTATTTCGCCACACCCGCCTCGGTCTACGGTGCCATCTGCGAGAACCTTGCGTCGGTCAACCTCGCTGAGCGCACGCGTGCCGTACTGGAAAAACCCATCGGTCACGACCTGGCCTCTTCGCGCCGGGTCAATGACGCTGTTGCGCAGTTTTTCCCGGAAAACCGCGTCTATCGTATCGACCACTATCTGGGCAAGGACACGGTACAGAACCTCATCGCTCTGCGCTTCGCCAACAGCCTGTTCGAAACCCAGTGGAACCAGAACCATATTTCGCACGTGGAGATCACGGTGGCCGAGAAGGTCGGCATCGAGGGCCGTTGGGGCTACTTCGATCAGGCCGGTCAATTGCGCGACATGATTCAGAACCACTTGCTGCAACTGCTTTGCCTGATCGCCATGGACCCGCCCAGCGATCTGTCGGCAGACAGTATTCGCGACGAGAAGGTCAAGGTGCTCAAGGCGCTGGCACCGTTCACGCCCGAGCGTCTGGCGACCCAGGTGGTGCGTGGCCAGTACACCGCTGGCTACAGCGAAGGCAAGGCGGTGCCGGGTTATCTGGAGGAAGAGAACTCCAACACCCAGAGCGATACTGAAACCTTCGTCGCGCTGCGTGCCGATATCCGCAACTGGCGCTGGTCGGGTACGCCGTTTTATCTGCGTACCGGCAAGCGCATGCCGCAGAAAATGTCGCAGATCGTGATCCATTTCAAAGAGCCGCCGCACTACATCTTCGCGCCTGAACAGCGTTTGCAGATCAGCAACCGCCTGATCATTCGCCTGCAGCCCGACGAAGGTATTTCCTTGCAGGTGATGACCAAGGACCAGGGGCTGGACAAAGGCATGCAGCTGCGCAGCGGGCCCTTGCAACTGAATTTTTCCGACACCTACCGCAGCGCTCGTGTCCCCGACGCTTATGAGCGGTTGTTGCTGGAAGTCATGCGTGGCAATCAGAACCTGTTTGTCCGCAAAGATGAAATCGAGTACGCCTGGCAATGGTGCGATCAGTTGATCGCTGGCTGGAAGAAGGCGGGCGACGCGCCCAAGCCTTATCCGGCCGGAACCTGGGGGCCAATGAGTTCCATTGCCCTGATTACTCGTGACGGGAGATCCTGGTATGGCGATATGTGACCTTGAGCTGCCAGCAGGGCTGGTAGCACGTGATTTCGACACACCGCAGCAACTGGCTGATGCGCTGGCTGCCAACGTCGCCGAGCGCCTGAAGCAGGCAATTGGCGAAAACGGTCTGGCGACCCTGGTGGTGTCCGGTGGTCGCAGTCCTGTGGCCTTTTTCAAGAGCCTGGCCGTGCAGCCGCTGGACTGGTCGAAAGTAGTCATCAGCCTGGCTGACGAGCGTTTCGTGCCGACCGAGCATGCCGACAGCAATGCGGGCCTGCTGCAGCGCCACTTGCTGCAGGGTCCTGTGGCGAAGGCGAAGTTTCTGGGGTTGTACAGCGTGGCGGGCAGTGTCGAGGAGGCAGCGCTGGCTGCCGATCAGGCGCTGGCCGAGCTGCCACCGATTGATGTATTGATTCTGGGCATGGGCGACGACGGGCATACCGCGTCGCTGTTCCCTGATAGCCCGAACCTGAAAGAAGCCCTTGATCTGCAAGGTGAGCGCCGCTGCCTGCCGATGCTCGCACCGAGCGTGCCGCATCAGCGCCTGACCCTGACCCGTCGCCTGTTGGCGTCGGCACGTTCGCCGATCCTGTCGGTGTCCGGCCAGGCCAAACTCGACACCCTGCGCACCGCGCTGGCGGGCGATGACCTCGCCGAGATGCCGGTGCGTGCGTTTCTCAACCCGTCTCTCGAGATTTACTGGTGCCCATAAGCAAAGGAAACGTCGCCATGACACAGAACGAAAATAATCAGCCGCTCATCAGCATGGCGAACAAGATTGCCCAGATTGACGAACTCTGCGCCAAGGCAAAGATTCTGCCGGTCATCACCATTGCCCGTGATCAGGATGTGCTGCCTCTGGCCGATGCTCTGGCCGCTGGCGGCATGACTTCACTGGAAGTTACGCTGCGCTCGGCGTTCGGTCTGAGCGCCATCCGTATTCTGCGTGAGCAGCGCCCGGAGCTGTGTGTGGGCGCCGGCACCATTCTGGACCGCAAGATGCTGGCGGACGCCGAGGCGGCAGGTTCGCAGTTCATTGTGACCCCTGGCAGCACGCAAGACCTGCTGCAAGCCGCAGTCGACAGCCCGTTGCCCCTTTTGCCGGGCGTCAGCAGTGCTTCGGAAATCATGATCGGTTATGCCATGGGCTATCGCCGCTTCAAGCTGTTTCCGGCCGAGATCAGCGGCGGTGTGGCGGCAATCAAAGCCCTGGGCGGACCTTTCAATGAGGTGCGTTTCTGCCCGACTGGCGGCGTCAACGAGCAGAACCTGAAGAGCTACATGGCCTTGCCCAACGTCATGTGCGTGGGCGGGACCTGGATGATTGCTAACGCCTGGGTCAAGAATGGCGACTGGGGCCGCATACAGGAAGCCACTGCGCAGGCAATGGCGTTGTTTGACTGATTTTCAGGATTTCGGAGTCAGCCCCTTTGCGGCTGACTCCGGCAAGGAAGTTGTTGTTGGTTGTATGGCTTTTCGGTGCTCCCTGGTCCGGAGCACCGTTTTTTTCTCCCCCGGACCGCCTCTTTGTTTATCCCTTGTCCTTGAACGACTGACGCGGACGTGTGCGCAATGGGTCCAATAGCGCGCCAAGGCCGTTGTGATCGATTTCCTGCATCCATGCCAGTAAACCTCCCAGTTCACCTTTCGGAAAGCCTTCTCGCGCGAACCAGTTCAGATAATGACCTGGCAAATCGGCGATCAGCCGTCCTTTATATTTGCCAAACGGCATTTCCTGCGTCACCAATAACCTGAGTTTCTCCGGGTTCACCTGCAAGCCTCCCATCAATACATGTCGAACAGCACGATACGTGCATTCTGCATGCAGGCCAAACGACAGATCATGCAGAAGTCACGAACAGCCAATTGTGAAAATTTCGTAAATCATTGATTTTAAACAATTATCTCCATATAAAAAACTGGCACGGTGTCTGCAATTACCTATACATCGAACACTTTCGTATCAACCTGCCATTAGGAAATTATCAAATGACTGATATCAACAAAGAAACGATCTCTATCCTGAATGACCTGATCGAAACCAGCAAAGACGGTGAAGAAGGTTTCCGTACCAGCGCAGAACACGCAAAAAGCGCTCAGGTAAAATCGTTCCTTGCCAATCGCTCCACTGAAGTGGCTGCAGCCGTTCGTGAACTGCAAGCTGAAGTGACCGCACTGGGTGGCAAGCCTGAAGATTCTTCCAGCGTGTCTGGCGCACTGCATCGCGCATGGGTCAACCTGAAGTCGATGGTGACTTCGGATGACGACAAGGCGGTACTGGAAGAAGTCGAAAAAGGCGAAGACGTTGCCAAGAAGGCTTATCGCGAAGCGCTGGAAAAAGCCCGTGCCAAGAACGTTTCCCCTAACGTTATTGCGCTGATTGAAAAGCAGCAGGCTGGCGTTCTGGCCAACCACGACAAAGTAAAAGCACTGCGTGACGCAGCACGTGCAGCCCACGCCGCATCGTAATTCGATGCGGCAGCGGTAGCCGAAAACGCCAGCCAGTCTGGCGTTTTTTTATGCCCGCCGGTAGCTCATCAAACCTGATCAGTCATCTCTCTGGCAACCGAACTGCGATGCTCTACGCGGTTACGACCCTTGTGTTTGGCCTGATAAAGCGCCTTGTCGGCTATTCCGAAAAACGCCTCCAGTTTGTCTCCCTGACGCACCATCTCTGAAACGACACCGATACTCACGGTGATGGGCTGTTGTGCACCCGGAAACAGCGGCAGTGATTCAGCTGCCTTGCGGATCTGTTCGGCAATCATCATGGCTCCCGGCAAGTCGGTTTCCGGCAGCACTACCACAAACTCCTCGCCGCCATAGCGTGCAACCCGGTCACCGGGGCGACGGATATTGAAGGAGATGGTTTGTGCAATCAGGCGCAGTGCTTCGTCACCGTCCTGATGACCATGACGCTCGTTGAATGCCTTGAAATGGTCTACGTCGATCATCAGTAAAGACAGCTGTTTGCCTGAGCGCTGTGCCCGCGCCCATTCGGTTTCCATGGCTTCGTCAAGCTGGCGACGATTATCGAGCCCTGTCAAACCGTCCGTTGCAGCCAGGCTGGCCAGTGCATCCTCAGCGCGATGGCGTCGTCGCAACTCGCGACACAGCAGCCATGTCAGCCACAGGATTCCGAGACACAGTACGCTGGTAGCGGAGCCGACCAGCCAGGCATTGCGCCGCCATACGGCATACACCTCATCCTCGGACTGACCGATCACGACAACCAGCGGCAGATTGCCGACCCGGGAAAACGTATACAGCCGACGAGCGTTCAACTGCGTCGACATGGCAGCAAAGCTGCCATGTCCTTCTTGAAGAATGCGCTGAAAGTTGGGGCTGTGGCTGTAATCCTTGCCAATCAGATCTTCACCCTCCAGATCGGGGTAGCGGACGATCAGGATGCCTGCGGTATTGATCAGGTTGATACTGCTGCCGACGCCCAGATTCTGGCTCATGAACAAGTGTTTGAAATACACCAGTCGCATGGCCGCACTTACCATTCCGGTGAACTCTCCATTGGGGCCTGACATGCGACGGCTGAAACTGATGCACCAGTCCTTGTAACCCCAACGGCTTTTGTACGGTGCACTGACGTGCAGACCCAGCGAAGGGTCCGCCTTGTGGTCTTTGAAATAGGAGCGGTCGGAGAAGTTGTCGTTTCGAGGGATGACGGACAGTGAGTCAGCCAGGATGGCGCCCTTGTTATCGAGCAATACCAGATCGCCTTTGAAAGACGCCGCAGTGGAGCGATCAAACAGGACAAGTTGTCGCAGTTCAGGTGACAGGTCCTGAAGGTCCGGACGCTGCCATGCGCTAATCATGCCTTGCAGGGAAGAGTCGTAAAGCTCTGCGTTATGCATGACGTCGGCATCAATCAATTGCACGGTATTGGCCGCCGCCCGCGCCGCAGTCTGCGCTGCGTCGTCACGCTCTCGGGCCAGTAAAGACGCCACAATCCCCAGTATGGCGAACATTGACAGTGAGCTGCCAAAGATCAGCATGAGTTCCGGTCGGGTCCATTTGAGCCGGTCTTGCCGAGATGACGCAAACAACATCATTGGTTGTTCTACCTGCAGACGAATGAATCTTGATAAATGGTTAAGACAGTTATCATTATTTTTATGATTTTAATGCTGGGTGTATAGTACGCTCCTTATAGCCTCATATGAATGGAATGTGAATAAAGCAAGTGTATTTAAAATGATGCGAACAGACGCACACGGACGACTGTAAAAAACAGGGGGGAGTAATTTATTGCTTGAAGGGATCAGCGGGGCAGATGTATGCCGAACGTATTGACACCCTTGTCGCTGTTCACGAACACGGTGCCGCCGTGCATCAATGCAATGGCCTTGACGATGGCCAGCCCCAGGCCATGATTGGCGCCGCTGTTGCTGCGTGAGGCATCGACCCGATAAAAACGCTCGAACAGCCTGGGCAAATGTTCCGGGGCTATCTGCATGCCAGGATTGGTTACGCCGATACTCACATGGGCATCGCGCGACTCGATAGTTACCTCGATGACCTGACCGGCGTCGGTGTGTTGCACGGCATTGTGCAGCAGGTTGATCAAGGCGCGGCGCAAGTGGGGCTTTTCAATCGGTGCGCTGGCGTCGCCTTGAACCCGGACTTTGGTATGACCCCCGAAGGTTGGACGCAACCTTTGGAGGCGTCATGGGTAAATATACAGTGCAGGCAAAACTCGCAGCCGTGAAAGAATATTGTG
>NZ_LKBW01000093.1 GCF_002699855.1 Pseudomonas amygdali
AGGCTGAGGCCTTACGCAAGATCTCGTTAGCTTGACGCAACTGACGGTTCTCACGCTCCAACAGCTTGATTCGCTCACGTTCGACTGTGCTCAGCCCATCACGCTGGGCGCTGTTGCGCTCAGATTGGCGAACCCACAGCCGTAGTGTCTCGGGCGTGCAGCCGATCTTGGGGGCAATGGCACTGATGGCGGCCCACTGCGACTCGTACTCAGGAAGGACCGCTCACGGACCTCTGGGGAATACTTCGGTAGTTTTTTCATCGCTCCATCCTCTCAAAGGTTGGAGTCTCCGAGAAACCCGGGGCGGTTCAGTCCAACACAGGGCGCATAGCCAGCGCCCAAGGTAAAATTGATTGCCGGTGTCTGCGAACTCACGGTAGCCATAGCGTGCGCGGATTTCTGTTGTGTGCTGCCAGCGCTGCCTGGTTCTGCGATAAGCTGCGACGCAATCGGCAAACTCAGGGATATTGAGCTGGGTTGCGAGGGTGCGCAGTACGGCTTCTGGCACGGCAGTGGGATCCTCCAGAAACGTACCAAGAAAACGCACGGTTGTCAGTTGTAGTGCATAGCCCAGACGGCTGCTGTCACGACGTTTGGTGGCGATCCACTCGCGGTCATCATCGTCCAGATGGAAGTAGCGCGCCAGTTCTTCACTGGAAAGTGTCTCTGGATAGCGAGCGTAGCGTTCCCGTTGCGTGGTCGACAGGAAGCTGACGGGCATGCGTTACAGTACATCGGCGCAAAAAGTGGCCGGGGTGACGATCCGCGTACGGCCGATGCTGCCACGTTGCAGCAACCCGGCCCGTCGATCACCGGTTACGAGGTAGTCAGCCTCGCCAGTCACTGCCATCGCGAGCAAAAAGGTGTCATCAGGATCCTCAGCTTCAATGCCCTCCGCCAGAGGCAGTAACGTATCCAGTACGATGGCGCGTTGCATGCTGTTGACCACCGTGCCAACGCGGTGGGCAGGCAAAATAGCCTTGAGCTTCGGGTAACGACTTACACGACGCAGCTCGTCGAGCTGGGCCGTTGATGTCACCAGATCGAAACGCTTAGCGCGCCAGGCACGATAAATCGCATCGGGTGCGCCGAGTGGCGAGATCAGTGCGCCTAGCAGGACGTTGGTGTCGAGAATGACCCGCATCAGTGCTCACGCGCCCATTGCACGGCCTCGTCGATGAGATCGGTCAGCTGCGTTTCGCTCATGCCGGCGGCGGCGGCCTTCGCCTGCTCGACAGCTTGTTCCAGTAAATAAGCGCGTACGGCCTCCTCGATAAAGCGTGACAGATCGCCTTTGCGTCCTCCGCCGTGAGCCGCGATAAACATGCGGACGGACTGGTCCACATCCGGCGATACGGCGATGTTCCAGCGAACAGTATTCATGTGCTCTCCTGATCGGTGTNCCGCCGTGAGCCGCGATAAACATGCGGACGGACTGGTCCACATCCGGCGATACGGCGATGTTCCAGCGAACAGTATTCATGTGCTCTCCTGATCGGTGTTTTTGCATGTAGGTGTTTGTACGCTTTGTTACGCTACACTGCAATGGTTCGATAAAACGATCGTTTTTCGAAACTTTAACAAACGATCAGCCGTACACGCCGTCTGTGCCCACAACAGGTTCATAATAATGGTTTGACGTATCAAAGTTCGATATTGTCGAAACCAGACGAGTAAAGAAGACTTTTGATGAAAATCGGCTATGCCCGCGTAAGCACGCGCGACCAAAATCTCGACCTGCAGCTCGATGCACTCAAACGCGCCGGTTGCGAACGCATTTACCAAGATGTAGCCAGTGGCTCGAAAACGGCGCGGCCCGCATTGGACGAACTGCTTGACCAAGTTCGAGCTGGGGACGTGTTAGTGATCTGGAAACTCGACCGGATGGGACGCTCACTCAAGCATTTGGTAGAGCTGGTGGGCAATTTGATTGAGCGCAAGGTCGGCCTGTTGAGCCTGAATGACCCCATCGATACCACCAGTGCACAAGGCCGGCTGGTATTTAATCTGTTTGCATCGTTGGCCGAGTTTGAGCGCGAACTGATTCGGGAACGCACCCAGGCAGGACTGTCGGCCGCGCGAACACGCGGACGGATGGGCGGACGGCCGAAGGGGCTGACGCCACGAGCGCAGGCGACGGCGATGGTTGCCGAAACGCTGTATCGTGAACGTAAGTTGTCGGTTGCCGCTATCGCGCAGAAGCTGCACGTCTCCAAGAGCACGCTGTACAGCTACCTTCGGCATCGCGGCGTAGCGATCAGCGCCTACGAGAAGTCGGCGCGAAAGGCATCCGGCGTGCGGGACAATGGCAACACCGGACGCTGTACAGCTACCTTCGGCATCGCGGCGTAGCGATC
Source organism: Pseudomonas amygdali (assembly GCF_002699855.1). Classification (GTDB taxonomy): domain Bacteria; phylum Pseudomonadota; class Gammaproteobacteria; order Pseudomonadales; family Pseudomonadaceae; genus Aquipseudomonas; species Aquipseudomonas amygdali. Next base: position 2,358 of record NZ_LKBW01000093.1, read on the forward strand.
AGCGCCTACGAGAAGTCGGCGCGAAAGGCATCCGGCGTGCGGGACAATGGCAACACCGGTATCAGCACGACCAAGGTCGCCACCCTCCTGCTGACTCTGCGGATTGAGAACAACAGTAAATTTGTGCGCGGTAAGAAACGCACGATAGAGCACATTGAACACTTCTATCTCGATGAGTACGACGCTCAGCGGCGATCGAACGGCGAGTACGAACTGAAGGTGCCTTACGACAGCGATGCAGAGTTGGACGACACGGTGAACGAGTTGCTGAGCGACATCGCCAGTGGCGCGGACGACCGCCACTGCTTCTCCGAAAGCGAAGTGCACATGGAGGGTACTGACCGGTACTGGTGACGTAGTGGCTTAACTGACTTCCCTGTTCCATTGCTCCCCAGACCCCGGCTACTACGTGGCTGCGGTCTATCGCGAAAAAGCATCTGGCGCTCGATCCGACCGTCCCGAGCTGTTGCGCATGATCGAGGACCTGCAACCAGGTGAAGTCGTCATCGCTGAGAAGATCGACCGAATCAGCCGTCTTCCCTTGGTCGAAGCAGAAAGGCTTGTGGACGCGATCAAGGCTAAGGGCGCACGCTTGGCGGTGCCCGGAATCGTCGATTTATCGGAATTGGCCGAGGCATCCAGTGGCGTCGCCAAGGTGGTGTTGCAAGGCGTACAAGACATGCTGTTGCGTGTGGCACTGCAAATAGCGCGTGACGACTTCGAGGACCGGCGAGAGCGACAGCGGCAAGGCATCGACTTGGCCAAGAGCGCTGGTCTATATAGAGGACGCAAGCCGAATGCTAAAGTGCATGAACAGATCATTGCCCTTAAAGGCGGCGGGTGTAGCATTGCAGAGACTGCGCGGCTGGCGGGCGTCAGTGTCAGCCAGGTGAAGCGTGTTTGGTCGCAGCACCTGGCTAAACCCGATTCCTGATCTGCGTGATGCCGATCAAGCCCACCGGTAAGCTAACTTAGAAAGCCGCATTTACGAATTTACCTGAACAGATATAAAATCTCACCATGACAAACAAAGAAAAATCGCTCGAATGGATAGCGGGCAGCTACAGGGATCTGATGGCGTTGCCGCCCGATGTGCGCCGCCGTTTCGGTTACGCGCTTTCGTTGGCGCAGACAGGCGACCGTGACGATGCAGCGAAGATGCTCAAGGGGTTTGGTGGTGCCGGCGTGCTAGAGGTCGTCGAAGACGATACCGGCGGCACCTATCGAGCGGTCTATACAGTCAAGTTCGCGGAGGCGGTGTTCGTCCTGCACTGCTTCCAGAAGAAGAGCAAGAGCGGAATCGCCACGCCAAAGGCCGACATGGACATTATCCGCGCCCGGCTGAAGGTGGCAGAAGTATTGGCACAGGAGCTACGACATGCAAAAACGAATCATTGAAGGCGTCGAGGTTCAGCGCAGCTCGGGCAACATCTTTGCAGACCTTGGACTGCCTGACGCTGACAAGCTTAAGATCAAGACCGGCTTGGTGATCGAGATCAGGAAGGCTATGCGCGCCCTTGGGCTGACTCAGCAAGCGGCGGCCAAACGCATGAGCATCCCGCAACCGAAGGTGTCGGGCATGATGCGCGGCGACTTCACTAACCTATCCGAACGCAAGTTGATGGATTGCCTTAATCGCCTCGGCTACGACATCGAGATCAAGGTGAAGCCGGCAGACGAGCCGATCGGACATCTGACGCTCGCAACCGCTTAACCGGTGCCCTCCTTATGGCAGCATGCACCACCGATGACGAATGGGAAGAACTGACTACCGAGAATTTCAATACCACGGCACTGCTGCGTGCAGTAGATGCCGTGGATGTGCTGCGCGGCGATTTGAATGACGGCGCGGACGGCGCACCTCCGCAACTGCGCACCGACCTGTTGAAGCTGCATCAACTGGCAATGGCCGCGTTCAACGAGGGATCATGCAGTAGAGTAGCTGAGCTATTCGACTTAACCGTGGATATTCAGGATCAGGTTGATCATCTGATGGCTTCGCTCGAACAAGTACAAGAAACCCTGTCTCGGTTAACAGTGCTCTATCCAGAAAGCCTGCCCTGACTGATCGATCTTCACCCTGCAAGCTGCTGGATACGCTTGTCCATACGGTCGAAAACCGTATTCACGTATTCCAACACCTTGGGCTCTGCACTGTGCATGCGCAGCGACTCTTTGAAAGCGTGCAGCTCGCAGAGCCATTGCTGATACAGGTGCCCCAGCTCGTCGAGTTCAGGCCGAAAGACTTGGATATCGCCGCTCGTATGAAACGCTTGGTAGGTGCGCTCAAGCGTGGCCGCTGTGGTAAGTAGTTGCTCGCCCATGTGCTTGTGCTTCTCAGAGAACTCGGGCATGCCATCATAGGACCTCGAAGCCTTATGGCGCTCGGCTTCGGACGCCTCTTCCATGATGTGGGCGTAGCAGTAGAATCCTGGGAACTCGCTGCAAAGCGAGATGAGTTGCTGGTTTGAGATGCCGACCAAGATTTTGTGCAAGTCGGGCACGTATCCCATCATGCGATTGATGATCGCATGGGGTTCACTGACACCTAGGGCGTCAAGCTGCTGCATGTGCTGGTCGATCTTCTCAGCCAGTCGGCGAAATTCGATCATGCTCATCAGTAGCCTCCCTCCTTCTCGTGCTGAAATGCCAGAATATAGACCGTATCGGCAGCCGCTTCGTGGCGGTACAGAGCCACATAGCCCCAATCTCCGTAGGCAATCACTAGCTCCCATAGCTACGAATTTTCAAATGATGCGGTTTATAAGCGTGCACCGGCGATTACAGCTGGCGCAGCAGTGCCAAGTTCAGGCCGCTACGCCAGCTGCATCCAGCTCAACGTGTTTTATTTTCCGTTCTCTGAGACCCCGCCCTTGTTGATCGCGTCATTCAGCACTTTGGCCGAGACAAACTTGACGACTTTCTTGGCAGCGATTTCGATAGCGGCACCAGTCGAAGGGTTGCGGCCAGTGCGTGCTGGACGCTCAGCCACTTTCAGTTTGCCGATGCCCGGTAGAGTGATTTCTGCACCGTTTACCAGCTGATCGGCAACGACCTGTCCCAATTGCTCAAGAGCCTTACCGGCAGTGGTTTTTGGCGCATCGATAGCTTCTGCAATACCGGCAACCAATTGGTCTTTCGTCAGAGCCATGGTGGTGTTCCTTCCAGATCAAATTCATTTGGCTTGCAGAGTAAGGGGTCAGCTTTGGGCAGGCAAGAGGCCCGCTCTCCAGTGCAGTCCCCATGCAGCGCAAGACGGAGAAGAGAGCACGCACTGAATTCATACGCTCACTCCCCATCATGAACCATCCTCATTCTGTTGTTAAGGGCTCTCCGGCTTGCGGCCCCTCCGGGACCGCAGATATCTGATGCACACCATATGGAGCACCTTGGTCATGATCCGCTAGGCCCTGTTTTTTAGGGCTCTTCACCGCTTCCCGTGAGCCGTGGGGGGCGTCTCGGTTTGCAGCGGGCACAGCCTTGAGCACACTCACCGTGGCAGGCTTGGTCACGTTGGTCAGGATGTGTGCATACCTGGCCACCGTGCTCGCAGAAACGCCGGCGAGTGTTGCAATTGCAGAACGTACCAGCGCCTTGCCCTGGTCTTGAAGCTGTCGGCACGCGGCGCGTATCTTCGATTCTGTGGCTTTGTGCCGCAGTTCATGGGTGCGCTTGGCCGCCAGGCTCTGCCGTTCGGTGAGCGACAAGCTGCCATCGAGCTGCATGGCCCCTCGGTGGCAACGGCGATCACCGGTGNCCAGGCTCTGCCGTTCGGTGAGCGACAAGCTGCCATCGAGCTGCATGGCCCCTCGGTGGCAACGGCGATCACCGGTGTAGCGATCCCACGTCCAGCGGCCTACGGATTTGACCGTGGCGCGTATCGACGACAGCGGTAGGTTTTCCGAAAACCCCTGCTTTAGAAAGCTGTTGTGGTTGTAGGCATATGCATCGAGCGAGCGCATGAACGACTCAAACGAACCCAGCTCGCGCTCGCGATTGACGATGCTGTACGCAAAATAACGCAGCTGCTCGAACAGGATGCAGTGCCGCGAATGGCTGACCTGGTCAAGCTTGGGGCCTGTGGCCCACGGCTTGACGGTCAACTCCACAGCGCTCGCCAGTTCGCCCAGTTCGTACACGTGGCTATGAAATTCGGTCGTCTCCCACCAGGGATGGCCAGGTGTTTTGGCAACCGGGCCACCGTGGTAGTCCACGTCCGCGTCGAGGCGAGCCGCAAACGCGGCATAGATCGCTTTCATGTACTGAATCGGCTTGGTCCGTGCATTCTCTGTCGTGCATACGGACGGCACGGCATAGAACAACTGGGAATGGCCGCTTTTGCGGTTGCGCACCATCAGGTTCGGCGCAGGCAANTCCGTGCATTCTCTGTCGTGCATACGGACGGCACGGCATAGAACAACTGGGAATGGCCGCTTTTGCGGTTGCGCACCATCAGGTTCGGCGCAGGCAACCCGGCATCGTCCCAGGCCAAGGCGTTGGCATGGTCGAGGTCGAACACCAGCCACGACACCATGCTGGGGCGATTGACCTGCATGTAAGGATAACGCACGAGGACGGACGCGAGTCGCGGTTTTGTCGTCACTGCACCGCGCCATGTACGGCGCTTCCAGCAATAACCGGTTGAGCGCAGTGCCGTCTTCGAAGAAACGGGCAGGCGGCAGGTGGGTGCTGCTGGCCAGCGGATCNGTCGCGGTTTTGTCGTCACTGCACCGCGCCATGTACGGCGCTTCCAGCAATAACCGGTTGAGCGCAGTGCCGTCTTCGAAGAAACGGGCAGGCGGCAGGTGGGTGCTGCTGGCCAGCGGATCGGC
>NZ_LKBW01000094.1 GCF_002699855.1 Pseudomonas amygdali
TTTGGTCGGCATACATGCACCTCTAGCTACATGTTATGCCCGAACACAAAATTTCTGACAGTCTCGATTGGACTCGAACCAACGACCCCCACCATGTCAAGGTGGTGCTCTAACCAACTGAGCTACGTGCCTGCTGTGGGTCGGCATTCTACGGATATTCGAATGCCTGTCAAATTCTTTTTTGCAGTAACTCTCTGAATACGCGAAATTTTTACCCTGGGGTTCAGCACCCAGAGACAAAAAAGGGCCAGCCTTCCGGCTGACCCTTTTCTTACCGCCCAGCAGAGCGGATTTTATCTGGTAGGCGCGATTGGACTCGAACCAACGACCCCCACCATGTCAAGGTGGTGCTCTAACCAACTGAGCTACGTGCCTGCTGTGGGTCGGCATTCTACGGATATTCAGATACCTGTCAATCTGTTTTTTCTCTAAGCCTATGAATTACAGCGTTTTTTGCCCGTTGGCAGGGAATGACACTTTTCGCCTGTTGCTGGCAGAGCTTTTGGTTCTCGGGTACGATCCCCCCATCGTCAAGAATATTAAACGGACTCTCAGGATGGCAAATACGCCCTATCCGCAGTCCTACTACGCCGCTTCAGCCAATGCCGCCCCGGAACGTCCAGCGTTGCAGGGTGAATTCGAAACCGACGTGTGCGTCATCGGCGCTGGCTATACAGGCCTGTCGAGTGCGCTGTTCCTGCTGGAGAATGGATTCCGGGTCACGGTGCTGGAAGCGGCAAAAGTCGGCTTTGGCGCGTCGGGGCGTAATGGCGGGCAGATCGTCAACAGTTACAGCCGTGACATTGATGTGATCGAGCGAACCGTCGGGCCACGCCAGGCGCAGTTGCTGGGGCAGATGGCCTTTGAGGGCGCATCCATCATTCGTGATCGGGTTTCCCGCTACGGTATCCAGTGCGACCTGAAGGATGGCGGTGTATTTGCAGCGCTGACCGGCAAGCAACTGGCGCATCTGGAAGCCCAGCAGCGACTGTGGGAGCGTTACGGCCACACCGGCCTTGAGCTGATGGACAAGCGCCGGATCAACGAAGTCGTTGCCTGTGATCAATATATCGGCGGGCTGCTGGACATGACCGGCGGCCATATTCACCCGCTCAATCTGGCGCTGGGTGAAGCGGCCGCGGTCGAGACCCTGGGCGGCACGATTCACGAGCAGTCGGCGGCCATTCGCATCGAGCGCGGTGCCAGCCCTGTGGTCCATACGGCGCAAGGCAAGGTCCGCGCGAAATTCATCATCGTGGCCGGCAACGCCTATCTGGGCAACCTGGTTCCGGAGCTGGCTGCCAAGTCGATGCCTTGTGCCACTCAAGTGATCACCACAGAGCCGCTGAGCGATGAACTGGCCAGAACACTTCTGCCGCAGGATTACTGCGTCGAGGACTGCAATTACCTGCTGGATTACTACCGCCTCAGCGCCGACAAGCGCCTGATCTTCGGCGGCGGCGTGGTCTACGGTGCCAGAGATCCCGCCAACATCGAAGCCATTATCCGGCCGAAGATGCTCAAGGCGTTTCCACAGCTCAAGGATGTGAAGGTCGACTACGCATGGACCGGCAACTTTCTGCTGACCCTGTCTCGCCTGCCTCAGGTTGGCAGGCTTGGCGACAACATCTATTACTCGCAGGGTTGCAGCGGACACGGCGTGACTTACACGCATCTGGCGGGCAAGGTACTGGCCGAGGCGTTGCGCGGTCAGGCAGAGCGCTTTGATGCGTTCGCCGACCTGCCCCACTATCCTTTCCCCGGCGGACAGATGCTGCGCACCCCGCTTACTGCGTTGGGCGCCTGGTATTACAGCCTGCGTGACCGGCTGGGTTTTTAACTTCGCTGACAGTAAAACGGCACCTTATCGGTGCCGTTTTTATTTGTGCCGCGTTTATTTCATTTAACGCCGCGTGCCAATGTTCGTTTCGCCTCGCCCGCCGCCTGCTCCTGTCCGGACTTCGATAAAGCTTCAGCAGCCTGCAACCAGCGCTGCTGATCGACATTGGCGGGCAACTGCCGGGGCGACTGAACCAGCACCGCCCAACTGCCGGCCTCTTTCCACGCCGATGTGAAGCTGCTGAAACTCATTGAATAGCGACGATCCATGCCCGCATTCAACAACACCGTCTCCTTTACCCGGTTGTAACCGATCAACACGGCATAACGCGGGCCTTTCCACAGTGCAGAACCCTGGGCAAAGCGCAGCATGACCGGATAGCCCGCCGACACCTGAGTCAGCAGGTCCTGTAATTGACCATCAAGCGGATAGACCATGAAGCCGTATTCCCGCGCAACCTTCTGCATATTCTGTTCGAGCCGGTCTTCGGCACCTGGCAGTTGCAGCGGCTTGTCGAGCAAGCCGGGCGTGGTCTGTACCTGTTGGTTGGCCAGCATGCTTGCCAGCACCATTGGCCCACTCTGGTAGGCGTTACCCCGGAAGAACGGGACCGACGTCAGTTCGACCCGGTCCGGAAGGCGTTTCATCTCGGGCGTGACCATTGAAGAACAGCCGACAAGACCCATGAGAAAGGCTAAAACCAGCCATGAACGTAATGCACCGGCAGTACCGGAATAGAAAGAGACCGACAAGATGTTCACTCGCTTCAACTGATGCCGGGCAACCCACGACCCGGCCTGGACACCGATCATAGAGCTCTGGGGGTTCAGGGTATAGTCAGGCACTGCGGCTCATCGGGCCGAATGGAGAAAATAGTTCATAGCCCTGCGCCACTGGTCAATTAACCGAAACATGCCCCGTACTAGACTGTCAGTTATCAAGACCGCAACAAAAGCAGGAATGTGGAGGCACTTATGAGCCTGGAACTGACAATCGTGATGCTGCTCGCTTCGTGGCTTGCTGTAGCCAGTGCCATGCTGTGGGGCGTAATGCGCATATCCCGTCGCCATCACCAGCCGCGCAGTGCATCGCCACCTGCGGCAAAACGGCCGAACCTGGTTAAGGCTGTCAAAGTAGCCGCTGCTGTGGCCAGCTGATAGTTCGTTGTGCCGCTCGAATAAAGTTGTCGGCAGTGGAAATGCAAAAAGGTCGACCCGGTTACCCGGGTCGACCTTTTTTCAGCCTGGCCTGCTATCAGTGCGCGGACACCTGAGCAGCAGCCTTTTTACGTCTTGCTCTGCGTACCAGCATGTTCAGGCCTTCAATGGCTGCCGAGAAGGTCATGGCAGCGTAGATGTAGCCCTTGGGCACATGAGCGCCAAAGCCTTCGGCGATGAGCGTCATACCGATCATGATCAGGAAGCCCAGGGCCAGCATGACCACCGTCGGGTTATCGTTGATGAACTTCGCCAGCGGGTTGGCGGCAACAAGCATCACGACGACGGCAGTGATTACAGCAATGACCATAATAGGCAAGTGTTCGGTCATGCCCACGGCAGTGATGATACTGTCGATGGAGAACACCAGATCCAGCATCAGGATCTGCACGATGGCCGCGCTCATGCTCAATGCCACAACCGAACCCAGGGCTTTCTCTTCTTCGGTCTTGACGTCCATGCTGTGGTGAATTTCCGTCGTCGCTTTCCAGACCAGGAACAGGCCACCAGCGATCAGGATCATGTCCTTCCACGAGAACGCCTGGCCGAACACCTCGAATACCGGCTCTGTCAGTTGCACGATGTACGCCACGGTGCTGAGCAAGCCAAGGCGCATCACCAGCGCCATACCGATACCCAGTTTGCGGGCCTTTTCTCGTTGGTGCTCAGGGAGCTTGTTGGTGATGATCGAGATGAAGATCAGGTTATCGATACCCAATACGACTTCCATGACCACCAGTGTTGCCAGCGCGATCCAGGCTGCCGGACTTGTTGCGAGTTCCAATAGGTATTCCATAGATCACTGCCCTGCCTGAGCCAATATTAGTTGTAAGTCAGATTTATTTATCGGTCGTATTTTCGGTTTCAGCCGAGCTTTGTGGTGGCTGCTGCACTGAAAATTCCTGTTTTGCCTCATCAATGGCCTTGGTTGCGGCTTGATGTGTTTCGTCAATCGCCTGTTTTGCAGTGTCGGCTGCTGCATTCACCACATGTTTGGTGGATGACTCTATCTGATCGCATCCTGCCATTACCAGCAGCGAGCAGCCCAGCAGTGCAGCGTAAAGGGTTTTATTCATGGCTTCCTCGTTAAGCAAGGCTGGGCGGCGTGTTCAGCCCGGCGTTGGAAGCAGATTCTAGACATTTTGAAACATACGGAAAATTCGATTTTATAAGGCTTATACTTCGGTTTTACCGAACCGGCAGAGATCATGCTCAATTACCGTCAGCTTCACTATTTCTGGGTAGTAGCCAAAACCGGGAGCATCGTGCGCGCCTGCGAGCAGTTGAATCTCACCGCGCAGACTGTCAGCGGACAGATAAGCCTGCTGGAGGCGTCACTGGGTGTCGATCTGCTCCAGCGCGTAGGCCGGCAACTGGAAATGACTGAAGCGGGTCGCCTGGCCCTGCCTTACGCCGAACAGATGTTTCAGTTGGGCAATGATCTGGAAAACCTGCTGCGCTCGCAGCCCGATGAACAGCAACTGCTGTTGCGCATCGGAGTAGCTGATGTGGTGCCCAAGTCCATCGTGTACCGGTTGATTGCCCCGACCATGAACCTCAGCGAGTCCATTCGCATCACCTGCCGGGAAGACAAACTGGAAAGGCTGCTGGCAGACCTGGCAATCCAGCGTCTGGACCTGGTGATCTCGGACAGCTCCATGCCGCAGCACCTGGATATCAAGGGCTACAGCCAGAAACTGGGAGAATGCGGGGTCAGCTTTTTTGCGACCCGTGAAGTGGCAGAACGTATCGGAAGTGGCTTTCCGCAGTGCATGCACGGTGCGCCGCTATTGATTCCAGGCCAGGAAACCGTCGTTCGCGGCAGGCTGATGCGCTGGTTTTCCGAACAGAGCATCCAGCCGCGCATCATCGGCGAGTTCGATGACAGTGCGCTGATGAAGGCGTTTGGCAAATCCGGCAGCGGTGTCTTTGTTGCACCCAGCGTCATCGCCGATGAGGTGCAGAGCCAGTATGGCGTACAACTGATAGGCCACACTGACGCGGTGACCGAATCCTTCTACGCCATCACCGTAGAGCGCAAGGTCAAACACCCTGGCGTTGTCGCCATCGCCGAAAGCGCACGAAACCAGTTGTTTACCGACGCAAGTCAGGCTGCAAGCGGGCCGGAATCACGTCTGATCAACAGCACTGCCAGCACAATCGCAACCAAGATAATGCCAGCGGCAGCGAAACCGACGTTCCCCAGACCGAGATGATCAATGACCCTGCCGCCGATCATCGCACCAATCCCGATGCCAAGATTCGCTCCGGCGATGTTAAGCGACGCCGCGAACGCAGGTGCTTGCGGTGCGGCCTTGATCAACCGGACATGACTGACCAGAAACAAGGCGGCCTGGGTGATACCCCATATTGCCAGCGCGACTGGCAAGGCGAACACCGAGTGGATGCTGGGCACCACAGCGACCATGCCGACCACCATGAAGGCGCAGAATACCAGGCTGGCAATCAGCGGATGCCGGTCAACCATGCGCCCGCCCAGCGAGTTGCCGAGCAAGCCGACCGCGCCAAACCCCATCAGGCACCAGCCCACCAGGCTGCCATCGAACCCGGCGAGACGCTCCAGCATGTCCGCCAGATAGGTGTAGGCGGTGAACATGCCGCTGAATACCAGTACCGACAGCAGCACATGCCCCTGCATCATCCGGCTGCGCAAAATACCGAACTGGTTGAGGATCGACACCGGGTTTTTCTTCGCCGCCGTCCGTGGCAGATAGACCGCCAGCAACAGTGCCTTGGCAAATGCCAGACCGGCGAGCACCAGAAACGCACTGCGCCAGCCGAAAGCATCGGAAATCAGGGTGCCGATGGGAATGCCGAACACAGTGGCGCAAACGATGCCGAAACCGATTCTGGCAATCGCCCGACCAGCGAACTGCGGCCCGACGATGTCCATGGCGGTTTCACTGGCCAGTGCCCAGAACACCGGCAGCCCCAACGCAGGAATCAGCCGCGCCAGCCCCATCACGGCAATATTGGGTGCCAGCGCTGCCAGTAGATTTGAAAAGCCGAATAGCACAAGAATGCTGATGAACAGACGCTTGCGCTCGAAACGCGAGAAATAAGCGGTCAGAAAAGGACCGAACGCTGCAACCGTGAATGCGAACAGGGTGACCAGCAGCCCCGCTTGCGAAACCGTGACATCCAGATCGCGGGCAACCGCAGGCAAAAGACCGACAATGACGAATTCTGTGGTCAGCACGGTAAAACCGGCGGCCGACAACAGAACTATGGGCAACAACATGAATACTCCAGAACAACACTACAGCCCGAAAAACAGGGCTGACACCCCAACAACTCTCGTTGCCACGCTCCGCGTGGTAATGCATTTCGTGACGCTCTGCGTCAGCCAATGCATGCCAATGCGGAGCATTGGCACGATAGTCAGTTGGATTTGCGCATAACGGCGAGGGACGAGAACATCAGCGAGGCTTCAGCCCCGCACGTTTCAGAATCAGAACTTGCCCATGAAGTCGCGCTTGCCGATTTCAACGCCGTTATGGCGCAGCAGGTCGTAAGCGGTGGTGACGTGGAAGAAGAACTGCGGCAAGGCGTAGCTGAGCAGATAAGCCTGACCGTTCAGACGCTTTTCCTTTTCAGTGCCGGGACGCAGGACGATTTCGATACCTTCCTTGCCGTCGACCTGCTCGGGCGTGATGCTGCCGATGAACGCAAGCGTCTTGGCAAGCAGTGCCTGCAGTTCGGCAAAGGTGGTTTCGGTGTCATCGTATTGCGGGATCTCGACGCCTGCCAGGCGGGCCGAAGCACCCTTGGCAAAATCGACGGCAATCTGCACCTGACGGGTAAAAGGCAACATGTCCGGGAACAGACGCGCCTGCAGCAGTGCTGGCGGCTGGATTTTCTTCTCGGTCGCGTAGGCTTCGGCCTTGGTCAGAACATCGCTCAGCGCATTGAGCATTTGCTGGAAGACAGGAATGGAAGCGGCGTACAGGGAAATAGACATGACATATCCTGATTGAGAAAGGCGCAATTATAGACCCACCGAGACTGTCAGAAATTTTGTGTTCGGGCATAACATGTAGCTAGAGGTGCATGTATGCCGACCAAA
>NZ_LKBW01000095.1 GCF_002699855.1 Pseudomonas amygdali
CAATATTCTTTCACGGCTGCGAGTTTTGCCTGCACTGTATATTTACCCATGACGCCTCCAAAGGTTGCGTCCAACCTTCGGGGGTCATACCACTCCAGCGTGGGAATGCAGGTCTCGACGCTCTGCGTCGCAAGAGGACGCGGAGCGTCCGGAAAGGCATGCGACGCGAAGCGCCGCACGATAGTTGAGATTATCGTTCCGCATGCTCCAGCGTGGGAATGCAGGTCTCGACGCTCTGCGTCGCAAAAAGGACGCGGAGCGTCCGGTATTTCGTACCTCATACTTTGTTGTAATTGAGCAGTGCTGCCGGCAAACCATGACCGCGATGGATAGCCTGGCATTCAGGCCATTCGTCACGACCCGCCACAATCTGCGACAATCCGCACCTGCCATTTGAAAAAAGACCCTGCGCGCCTGATGACCGACGAATCGCCCTCTATCGACCAACTTCTGAAAAACCTCGACCAAGCGATGATCAGCGAACGTCATCGCCTGCGCCGTCAGTTGCATGACCTGCGCAAAAAGCCTGACGAGGCGAAGCTGGCGCAGTGGGTAGCGCGGGTTCAAGCCTCCTGTGCGCAGGTGACGGCGCGGCGTGAGAGCGTGCCGACGATCCGTTATGACGACAACCTGCCCATCGCCGCCAAACGCGATGAGATCAAGGAGGCCTTGCTCAAGCATCAGGTGCTGATCATTGCCGGTGAAACCGGCTCCGGCAAGACCACCCAATTGCCGAAAATCTGCCTGGAAATCGGTCGCGGCCAGCACGGTCTGATCGGCCATACCCAGCCGCGCCGGATCGCCGCACGCAGCGTGGCCAGCCGGGTGGCCGATGAGCTGGGCACACCGCTGGGCGCGCTGGTCGGTTATCAGGTGCGCTTTGAAGATCAGAGCGACAGCAACACGCTGATCAAACTGATGACCGACGGTATTCTGCTGGCCGAAACCCAGCATGATCGCTTTCTTGAGCGCTACGACACGATCATCGTCGACGAAGCCCACGAACGCAGCCTGAACATCGACTTCCTGCTGGGTTACCTGAAAACCCTGCTGCCGCGTCGTCCGGACCTGAAAGTCATCATCACCTCCGCGACCATCGACCTGCAGCGCTTTTCCGAGCACTTCAACGATGCGCCGGTGATCGAAGTGTCCGGGCGTACCTTCCCTGTCGACCTCTGGTACCGCCCGCTGACCAGCGAGCAGGACGAGGAAGGCAACAGCGTCGAAGAAGACCTGACAGTCGATCAGGCCATTCTGGCCACGCTGGATGAGCTGGCGTCCTTTGAGCGTAGCGAGCGCAAGAGCCCGGGCGACGTGCTGGTGTTTCTGCCCGGCGAACGCGAGATTCGCGATGCCGCCGAGGTACTGCGCAAGGCGCAGCTCAGGCACACCGAAATTCTGCCGCTGTACGCACGCCTTTCGCCTGCCGAACAGCAGCGTATCTTTCAGTCCCATCCGGGTCGTCGTGTGGTGCTGGCCACCAACGTGGCCGAAACCTCGCTGACCGTGCCGGGCATCCGCTATGTGATCGATACCGGTACTGCACGCATCAGCCGCTATAGCTATCGCGCCAAGGTCCAGCGCCTGCCGATCGAAGCCGTGTCGCAGGCCAGCGCCAACCAGCGCAAAGGCCGTTGCGGGCGCGTCGAGCCCGGTTTGTGCGTGCGTCTGTACAGCGAGGAAGATTTCAACGGTCGACCTGAATTCACCGACCCCGAGATACTGCGCACCAACCTGGCAGCGGTCATCCTGCAGATGCTGCACCTGCGTCTGGGTGAGATCACCGATTTCCCGTTCATCGAGCCGCCGGATGGCAAGGCGATCAGCGACGGCTTCAACCTGTTGCAGGAGCTGTCGGCAGTCAATCGCGAAAATCAGCTGACCCCGCTGGGCCGTCAACTGGCGCGCCTGCCAGTGGATCCGCGCATGGGTCGCATGCTTCTGGAAGCTGCGAAGCAGGGCAGCCTGCAGGAAGTCTTGATCGTGGCCAGTGCCATGTCCGTGCAGGATGTGCGTGAGCGTCCACCCGAGCGTCAGCAGGCGGCTGATCAGGCCCATGCGCAATGGAAAGACGCCGACTCGGACTTCGCCGGGCTGGTCAATCTGTGGCGCGGTTTTGAAGAGCAGCGCCAGACCCTGACGGCCAGCCCGCTGCGTAACTGGTGCAGGCGCAATTTCCTGAATTACCTGCGCCTGCGCGAGTGGTGTGATTCCCATCGACAGCTGAGCCTGATCTGCCGCGATCTGCAACTGACGGTCAACAAGGAACCGGCCGATTACCCGAAATTCCACAAGGCCATTCTTTCTGGTCTGCTGAGTCAGATCGGGCAAAAGGCCGACGAGGGTGACTACCTTGGCGNGGCAAGAAGCGCCCGCAGTGGTTGATGACCGCTGAGCTGGTGGAAACCACCAAGCTGTACGCGCGCATGGTGGCCAAGATCGATTCGGACTGGATCGAGCCGCTGGCTGGCCACCTGATCAAGAAAAATCATTTCGAGCCGCACTGGGAGAAGAAGCGCGGGCAGGTCGTAGCGTTCGAGCAGATTACGCTGTTCGGCCTGATCGTGGTTGGTCGCCGTCCGGTGCATTACGGGCCGATTGACCCGGTGGTGTCGCGCGAGCTGTTCATTCGCGAAGGTCTGGTGCGCGGTGACATCCTGTCGCGGGCCAAATGCCTGAGTGCCAATACCCGCCTGCTGGAGCAGCTCGATGAGCTGGAGGCCAAGGCTCGACGTCGCGATATTCTGGCTGACGAAGACACCTTGTTCAGCTTCTATGAAGCGCGAATCCCGGCCGAGATTCATCAGACGGCCACGTTCGACAGTTGGTACAAGACTGAAAGCCAGAAGAACCCGCAACTGCTGATCATGCGCGAAGAGGATGTGCTGGCCCGCGAGGCCAGTGAAGTTACCGCCGCGCAGTATCCGGATACCTTGCACCTGGGCGACCTCAGTCTGTCGCTGAGTTACCACTTCGAGCCCAACCACCCACGTGACGGCGTGACCTTGCGCGTCCCTGCGCCCCTGTTGCTGTCGCTGCCTGCCGAGCGCCTGGAGTGGCTGGTGCCGGGCTTACTCGAGACCAAGAGCATTGCGCTGGTGCGCAACCTGCCCAAAGCGGTGCGTAAGAACTTCGTGCCGGTCCCGGATTTCATCAAGGCCGCGTTGCAACGTATTACCTTCGGCGAGGGCTCATTGCCCCAGGCGCTGGGGCGTGAGCTTCTGCGCATGACCGGCGTGCGGGTCAGCGAAGAGGGCTGGGCTGAAGCCGCGCAGCAGCTTGAAGGCCACCTGAAGATGAACCTGGAAATCGTCGATGGCAGCGGCAAGTTCCTCGGTGAGGGTCGTGATCTGGCCGAGCTGACGGCGCGCTTTGCCGAGGCGAGCCAGGCCGCACTGGCCGTACCTCAAACCGCGAAAAGCCAGCAGCCGGTGCAGGCCAAGGCCTTTGCTGCGGTGGCGCAAAAGACTCAGCAGAACATCGCCGGGTTGTCGATGACGGTTTATCCCGCGTTGGTCGAAGAGGGCGGAGCGGTCAAGGAAGGCCGGTTCTCCACGCAGGCCGAAGCTGAATATCAGCATCGCCGTGCTTTGCAGCGTTTGTTGCTGCAACAGCTGGCTGAACCGGCGAAGTTCCTGCGTAACAAACTGCCGGGGCAGACCGAGCTGGCCTTGTTGCACCGCGAGCTGGGCCGCATCGATGCGTTGATAGAGGACATCCTGCTGGCCAGCCTCGACAGTTGCGTGCTGGAAGGTGAAGCCGAGTTGCCGCGCGACGGTGCCGGCCTGTTGTCGCTGGCTGAGCGCAAGCGCGCCGACTGGACCGAACACGCCGAACGGCTGGCGAAGCTGACGCTGGAGATTCTCAAGCTGTGGCACGGACTGCAAAAGCGCTTCAAAGGCAAGATTGACCTGTCGCAGGCGGTTGCCCTCAACGATATCAAGGCGCAACTGAGCAAACTGGTGTACCCCGGTTTCGTGCGTGAAACCCCGGCGGTGTGGCTCAAGGAACTGCCGCGCTACCTGAAGGCTATCGAGATGCGTCTGGAAAAACTGCCAGGTCAGGTGCAGAAAGACCGGGTGTGGAGCATCGAGCTGGCAGGCCTGTGGACGCAATACCAGACACGTGCCGACAAGCACGCCCAGGAAGGCAAGCGCGACCCGGAACTGGCGCTGTATCGCTGGTGGATGGAGGAGTATCGCGTGTCGCTGTTCGCTCAGCAGTTAGGCACCAAAATGCCGGTGTCGGACAAACGGTTGAGCAAGCAGTGGAGTCAGGTGGAGGGCTGATCCTGCGTCGGCCTTCAGCACAGTCAATTGTCGCTATCAGGCCTATATTCATTGGCCCGATAGCGCCAAAACCGGGCTCTGTGGCACACTCCGCGCCTGTCTTCACCGTGTCATGAAATGCTGCTCTCTGTTGCGGGCAGCTTTTACAGTCGCACTGGTACGTTGGTCCCAAAAACAGAGGGCCTCCGAACACCGTGCCTGAGCAGGTGTTTACCTGCAACTCAATAAGAGAGGAACGACCGTGCACAACGTCGTCATCAGTGGCACAGGCCTGTTTACCCCGGCCAACAGCATCTCCAACGAAGAGCTGGTGCAGTCTTTCAATGCCTATGTCGCACAGTTCAACAGCGATAACGCAGCGGCTATCGAACGTGGTGAAGTGGAAGCACTCAGTGAATCCAGCGCCGCGTTCATCGAAAAAGCATCGGGCATCAAAAGCCGCTTTGTCATGGATAAACAAGGCATTCTCGACCCGCAGCGCATGAAGCCCAACCTGCCGGAGCGCGGCAATGATGAACGGTCGATCCTCTGCCAGATGGGGGTTGCTGCGGCCGAACAGGCTTTGCAACGTGCAGGCAAAACCGCTGCCGATATCGACGGTGTAATCGTTGCCTGCTCCAACTTGCAGCGCGCCTATCCGGCGATTTCCATCGAGATTCAGGAAGCGCTGGGTGTCGCGGGCTATGGTTTCGACATGAACGTGGCCTGTTCTTCGGCCACCTTCGGCATTCAGGCAGCCTGCAACAGCGTGCAATTGGGGCAGGCCCGCGCCTTGCTGGTGATCAGTCCGGAAATCTGCACCGCGCACCTTAATTTCCGTGACCGTGACAGCCATTTCATTTTTGGCGACGGGGCCACAGCCGTTGTGGTCGAGCGCGCGGATCTCGCCACCTCGCCTTACCAATTCGATATCGTCAGTACTCGTTTGTTGACCAAATTCTCCAACAACATCCGCAACAATTTCGGTTTCCTCAACCGTACCTCGGACGAGGGCCAGAATGCGCCGGACAAGCTGTTCGTGCAGGAAGGCCGCAAGGTGTTCCGCGAGGTGTGCCCGATGGTCGCCGAGCTGGTCGCGGCGCATTTGCAGGACAACGGTATCAACATCACTGACGTCAAACGATTCTGGCTGCATCAGGCCAACCTGAGCATGAACCAGTTGATCGTCAAGAAGCTGCTGGGTCGTGATGCCACCGTAGAGGAAGCGCCGGTGATTCTCGACACGTACGGTAACAACAGCTCGGCAGGCTCGGTCATTGCGTTTCATACCTATCAGGATGACTTGCCCGAGGGCGCGCTCGCCGTGCTCAGCTCGTTCGGTGCCGGTTACTCGATTGGCAGCGTGATTCTGCGCAAGCGCTGATAGCGCTTTATGGGCAGCGTCTGCATATCAGACGCTGCCTGTCATATCCCGTTATGTAACCTGCACCCCGGCGGATCTTTATTGTGTTGGCTTTTTACGAAGCCATCACGGGTATCGATCATGTTTACCGCCTACACCACGTCTGGAACGCCAGCCTCGCCTGGTTCCCTGCCTTCCTCACGACAACTCGACTCTGCGCCATTCGACGTTGAGCATCCAAATGCCGGATTCATCAGAGGCAGCCTGCCTGACTGGTATTTGAACGCCCCGGCGACCTTGCGCCAGGCACTGCACGCCAGTCATCAGAAAACCCTGCGTTCCACGCATGCGCTTGGGCCCGTTCGCAATCGTCTTTTATCAGCACAAGCATTCGCAGCGCCTCTGCTGACGCAAGCGTTTTTCGAACGCTTCGAACTTCCCTTGGATGTCGAAGCCTTTCAACTGATGACTTGGCGTTATGACGGTTCCTGGAAGCCGAATCCCCTTGAACAGACGCTGTTGCAGGCCGCCTTGCAGAACTTCGCCTCCAGTAACCGAAGCCGCTTCGATCCGTACTCGGCAATACTTCGTACTGGAGGCCTGCGTTACTGGCTTATCGACAGTGCTCAGCGCAGGTACAAGGTGGAATACAAGGACCGTCTTGATATCGACCTTGAGCAATTCGCTGATTTTTGTCATGAACTGGATCTTGGTGGCCAGTATCAGGCGCATCTGGACAGTGTATTCAAGCCTTCCACGCCAGGCGCTGCGAAAGCGGTTGCCACTGTTTTTATCGACGGTGAGCGCGATTCTGTCGAGGTGCTTGCGCACATTGCCATTATGAAGGGCGATATCGGCGAAGCCGCTTACCAGATGCTGTTGAGCGTAGTGAAGCCCGACGTCCATGCGCAATGGGGGGGCAGGGGGTTGCGCTATTGTCAGTTGCATATGCTCGATACCTACGCTTTTTCGGGCTGCCTGTTACACGGGGCTTTGCTGATTCAGCAGGATATTGCTGACCCTGACAGTGAGCCTTGTCTTGTCTATATGCCTTCAGAGCCGTCACACCCGCTCAAACAGTTCGCGTCACTCCGGGCTTTCAACGACAGCCTCGTGGCAGCGCTCGACAGTGACAGTTACAGGCGCTATTTCAGCCGCTTCGTCAGCCTTGGCCAAAGTCCGGAGTTTTTTGCGAAGCTGAAATCGCGGCTCTACCCGGTCCAGGAACACACGCTGGACGTCAATGCCGACCTGGTGTTGCAGGCGCAGCCATTTTCCAAGACCCCGTTCGAGTTGCTTTACGACCACCTGCTGGCCAAAACCTACGTTGATTCACGGACCATAGCGGTGCCGTCTGCGCAGGCTGATCAGCTAGCCAGGGATGCGCTGATCGACAACCTGAAAAACAGTGGCATGGACATACTTGAACCGCCCCGGGTTTCTCGGAGACTCCAACCTTTGAGAGGATGGAGCGATGAAAAAACTACCGAA
>NZ_LKBW01000096.1 GCF_002699855.1 Pseudomonas amygdali
CAGGATGCAGGCCGCCAAGGCAGCGTAAGTGGATAATTGTCCAACCTTCGGGGGGCATACCAGGAGCGTGAGGAACGGTAATTCAACTATCGTGCGACGCTCCGCGTCGGCATGCCGTTCTGGACGCTCTGCGCCCACCCCTGAGCCACATCAAGGCGCGGGCGCGGTTGCCCATGGCAGGATAGGAATGGCGGTCACGGCATTCTGCGGGCTGCCTTCGATGACACGGTCGCTATAGACCAGGTACACCAGCGCATTGCGCTTCTTGTCGAAGAAGCGCACCACCTGCATGGTCTTGAAGACCAGCGACGTACGCTCCTTGAAGACCTCATCGCCATCCTTGAGGGTTTCCTTGAAGCGGATAGGCCCGACCTGACGACAGGCAATGGACGCCTCGGCACGGTCTTCGGCCAACCCCAGACCACCCCTCACGCCACCGGTCTTGGCGCGCGACAGATAGCACGTCACACCGTCGACCTTGGGATCGTCAAACGCCTCGACCACGATGCGGTCGTTTGGCCCGACCATCTTGAACACCGTCGACACCTGACCGATCTCTTCAGCCGAGACCAACACCGGCATCAGCAACGCGGCCGCCAACAAACCTTTCATAAAGCGCATCAAATAGTCCTTTTTTGCAGCCTCGAGTCAGACGAGGATCAGATTGTCCCGATGAATCAGCTCAGGCTCGGCCATATAGCCCAGCTCACGCACGATGGCTTCGGAAGAGTGACCAATGATTTTCTGGGCTTCGATGGCACTGTAGTTGCTCAGCCCACGAGCGATCTCGCGACCGTCCGGGGCGACGCATACCACCATCTCGCCACGCCGGAAGCTGCCCTGCACCAGCTTGACACCCACCGGCAGCAGACTTTTCTGATCCTTGGCCAGCGCCGCAACAGCGCCATCGTCCAGCACCAGCGTGCCGCGAGTCTGCAGGTGCCCTGCCAGCCACTGCTTGCGCGCCGCGAGCATACCGCGCTCGGGAGACAGCAATGTACCCAAACGCTCGCCACCCTTGAGCCGCGCCAGCACACGCTCGATACGCCCGCCGACAATGACGGTATGCGCACCGGAACGCGCCGCCAGACGCGCAGCGCGCAACTTGGTCTGCATACCACCGCGCCCCAGTGCGCCGCCTGTACCACCGGCCACAGCATCAAGCGCCGGATCATCGGCGCGCGCTTCGTAAATGAGTTGTGCATCCGGGTTGTTGCGCGGATCAGCGTCGAACATGCCGTCGCGGTCAGTCAGGATGACCAGCAGATCGGCCTCGACCAGATTGGCAACCAGCGCCGCCAGCGTGTCGTTATCGGCAAAACGGATTTCGTCGGTGACCACTGTGTCGTTTTCGTTGATGACCGGCACAACCCCAAGCTCGACCAGCGTGCGCAGGGTACTGCGGGCATTGAGGTAGCGCTTGCGGTCCGACAGGTCGTCATGGGTCAGCAGAATTTGCGCGGTATGCCGGCCATGCTCGGCAAAACTCGATTCCCACGCCTGTACCAAGCCCATCTGACCGATGGCCGCAGCAGCCTGGAGCTCATGCATGGCGCTGGGTCGAGCCGTCCAGCCAAGACGGCTCATACCGGCAGCCACTGCCCCGGAAGACACCAGCACCAGCTCGACACCCGCCTCATGCAGCGCCACCATCTGCTCCACCCAAACACCCATGGCGTTGCGATCCAGCCCCTTGCCATCCGCGGTCAACAAGGCACTGCCAATCTTCACAACCCAGCGCTGGGCGCCCGTCACTTTGCTGCGCATCTTCTTCCAACCCTAGCCAGAGATTTTCAAATTCGGGATACAAAAACGCCGCTGACAATCGTAGCGGCGTTCAAGTTTACTTCAAGCGATCAGTCACGGACGTAAATGATTTCCGGACCATCTTCATCGTCCACATCTTCTTCGTCCCAGTCATCGTCACCGATGTCATGCACGCTCTTCACGCCGCTGCGACGCAGTGCACGCTGATCATCCAGCGCCTGCAACTGAGCACGGGCTTCGTCTTCGATGCGCTGATCCAGCTCGGTCAGCTCTTCAGCATAACCAGGCTCCTCGGCGATACGCTGGCTGCGCTCTTCGAGGTAACGCATGATGTCGCGGGTCAACTGCTCGGTGCCTTCTTTGGCAATCGCAGAGATCACGTAAACAGGGCCGGTCCACTCCAGACGATCAAAGATCTCCTGCTTGCGCGCTTCCTGCTCCTCTTCGAGGATCTGGTCACACTTGTTCAGCACCAGCCAGCGATCACGCTCGGCCAGCGACGGGCTGAATTTTTCCAGCTCGTTGACGATCACTTCGGCGGCATCCGGAGCACTGCTTTCATCCAGCGGCGCCATATCGACGAGGTGCAACAGCAGGCGGGTACGCGCCAGATGCTTGAGGAAGCGAATCCCCAGACCGGCACCATCGGATGCACCTTCGATCAGACCTGGAATGTCGGCCACCACAAAGCTCTTCCAGCGATCGACACTGACAACGCCCAGGTTTGGCACCAGCGTGGTAAATGGATAGTCGGCGACTTTTGGCTTGGCAGCGGATACCGAGCGAATGAAGGTGCTCTTGCCAGCGTTTGGCAAGCCCAGCAAACCAACATCGGCCAGCACTTTCAGCTCAAGCTTGAGATCACGCTGATCACCCGGCTTGCCCGGCGTGGTCTGACGCGGAGCACGGTTGGTACTGGATTTGAACCGAGTGTTACCCAGGCCGTGCCAGCCGCCCTGGGCGACCATCAGGCGCTGACCATCTTTAGTCAGGTCACCGATGATTTCCTGGGTAGTGGCGTCGATGATGGTGGTCCCGACCGGCACACGCAGTACCAGCTCCTCACCCTTGCGACCCGTGCAGTCTGCGCTGCCGCCATTGGAGCCGCGCTCGGCATCGAAGTGACGGGTGTAACGGTAGTCGACCAGCGTATTCAGGTTGACGTCGGCGACCATGAAGATCGAACCACCATCACCACCATCACCACCATTCGGACCACCGTTTTCAATGAATTTTTCGCGACGGAAGCTCATGCAACCGTTGCCACCGTCACCGGCTTTTATTCGAATGGATACTTCATCTACAAATTTCATAACGCACGCCTCCCGCCACAGGGACGAGCAGAACCACATAAATTACATAAGACTCTTGCAAAAATGAGCGTTGCGATACCGATCAGAAACCAGCGACCCCAAGGGTCAACATCACAACAGCCCGCACAAACAGTTTTGCAAGAGACTCACCTGCCTCTCTACCTCTACAAACAAAAAAGCCCCGTCGCAAGACAGGGCTTTTAAGCAACTGCGTGATTACGCTGCGGAGACTTCAGTCTTCGGAACGATGCTCACGTAGCGGCGACCGAAGGCGCCCTTGACCTGAAACTTGATCACGCCTTCCACTTTCGCGAACAGGGTGTGATCCTTACCCATGCCAACGCCGTAGCCAGCGTGGAATTGGGTACCGCGCTGACGCACGATGATGTTGCCAGGAATGATAGCCTGGCCGCCATACATCTTCACGCCAAGGCGTTTGGCTTCTGAGTCGCGCCCGTTACGGGTACTACCACCAGCTTTTTTGTGTGCCATGAGTCAATTCTCCAAATGAGGATTAGGCTGAATTAAGCCTGAATACCTGTGATTTTGATCTCGGTGTACCACTGGCGGTGGCCCATACGCTTCATGTGGTGCTTACGACGACGGAACTTGATGATACGAACCTTATCGTGACGACCTTGCGAAACCACTTCAGCCACAACGGTAGCGCCAGCAACAACTGGAGCACCGATGTTGACGTCGTCGCCATTGCCAACCAGCAGAACGCGGTCGAAAGTGACGGATTCGCCAGTAGCGATTTCCAGTTTTTCAATTTTCAGGTATTCACCTGGGGCGACTTTGTACTGCTTGCCACCGGTAACAATTACTGCGTACATGGTATTTCTCCGAAAATCCTGCTCACCCAGCTCTTTATAAGAAGAGTATCGGCTGGCATGGCTGCATGGGGCTGGAACGGCCCGTTTGCATTGCGTAAGGCAGGTGCTGCCCAGGAAAGTTAGGGTGCGCGATTGTACGCAAGGCATTCGTGTGTTGCAAGAGGCGGGTCGTCATACCTTGACACGCTCTACCCCGCGACCTAGCATGCGGCGCAACCTATCCGGAGCACGTGTCGCTGATGCAACCCCAAGCCTTCTATCGCGCGGTGGCGGACGACTTTAGTGCCGTTGACCTTATCATCAAAAAGCAACTGACGTCGCGCGTACCGCTGGTCTCGAAAATCGGTGATTACATTACGTCGGCAGGCGGCAAGCGTCTGCGTCCGTTGCTGGTACTGCTGTGTGGCAAGGCGCTGGGCCGCGAAGGCGATGACCTTCGCCTGCTGGCCGCCACCATCGAATTCCTCCACACCGCAACCCTGCTGCATGACGATGTCGTCGACATGTCCGGCATGCGTCGTGGCCGATCCA
Organism: Pseudomonas amygdali; assembly: GCF_002699855.1. Classification (GTDB taxonomy): domain Bacteria; phylum Pseudomonadota; class Gammaproteobacteria; order Pseudomonadales; family Pseudomonadaceae; genus Aquipseudomonas; species Aquipseudomonas amygdali. The sequence goes on from NZ_LKBW01000096.1 coordinate 4,448, forward strand.
CCGCCAACGCGCTGTGGGGCAATGCGCCCAGCGTGCTGGTGGGTGACTTCCTGTATTCGCGCTCGTTCGAAATGATGGTCGAACTGGGCTCGATGGAAGTCATGAGAATCCTGTCCAAGGCGACCCGTATCATTGCCGAAGGCGAAGTGCTGCAGTTGTCGAAGATTCGCGACGCCAGCACCACTGAAGAAACCTACATGGAAGTGATTCGCGGCAAGACAGCCATGCTGTTCGAAGCCTCGACTCACAGTGCCGCAGCCCTGTGCAACGCACCAGAGGTACAGAGCGAAGCGCTACGCACCTTCGGCGACCATCTGGGCGTGGCTTTCCAGCTGGTCGATGACTTGCTGGACTACCGTGGCGATGCCGAAACCCTGGGCAAGAACGTCGGCGACGACCTTGCCGAAGGCAAGCCTACCCTGCCGCTGATCTACACCATGCGTGAAGGCAGCCCGGAGCAGGCCGCGCTGGTTCGTCAGGCGATCCAGAAAGGTAGTCTGGAAGATCTGGAAAGCATCCGCAATGCTGTGGAAAGCGCTGGAGCGCTGGACTACACCGCACAACTGGCCCGTGACTATGCCGCCCGCGCGATTGCCTGTCTGGACACCCTGCCGCCCAGCGAGTACCGGGATGCACTGGTCGAGCTGAGCGAGTTTGCGGTCGCCCGCACACACTGACAGCCATCGCCGCTGAAAAGCCCGTCCAGCGTGACGGGCTTTTTATTACCTGCGCACAACGCCCATCGCGCTCAAGCACCTTCAGTGTGTGTAGCCAGCAAGTTTCTCCTGCATGAAATCCAGAAAACACTGAATCCTCAACGCCAGTCGCGAATTGCGGTAGTACACGGCATGAATCGGCTGACGATAGCCACTGTTGGCGCCCTTCAACAGACAGACCAGCCGCCCCTCGCGCAGGTCATCATTGGTCATGAAGTCGGAAAGACAGGCGATCCCCACGCCCTCCAGCACCAGATGGCGCAAGGTGTCACCGCTGGATGCCGAAATGGCAGGCTTGATGGACAGGCGATCGCCCTCAGCGTGGCGCAACGGCCATTGATTGAGAGATTCCACGTGTGTGAAACCGACCAATACGTGTTGCGCCAGGTCTTCTGCGGTTTTCGGGGAGCCGTGGCGTTGCAGGTAAGCCGGGCTGGCGACGATATTCAGCAGGCAACTGCCCAGCGAGCGGGCATGCAGGGTCGAGTCAGGCAGCACGCCGATTCGAATGGCAATATCGGTGCTCTGCTCAAGCAGGTCGATGAACCAGTCATCACTGTTGAGTTCCAGTTCGATATCCGGGTAACGCTGACGAAACTCCGCCACATGCGGCACGATGCAATGCAGCATGAACGGTGACGCGGCATTGATACGCAAGCGGCCGGCGGGCGTCTGCCGGGAGGAAGAGAGCCTTTCTTCCAGGCTTTCCATCTGCTCGAGAATATGGCGGGCCCGTTCCAGAAAGAACTTGCCCTCCTCGGTCAGGTCCATGCGCCGCGTCGTGCGGTTGATCAGCGTGGTTTCAAGCTTGGCTTCCAGACGTGACAGGGTACGGCTGACACCGGAGGGCGTCTGGCCCATTTTCTCTGCCGCCGCGGAAATCGAACCGCTTTCGATGACCGAGACAAACACCTGCAATTCATCAGATCTGGCTTTCACTGTTGTCCCCTGCTCAACACTCAGAGGATATTAGCGCTGTTCAGTGCAAAGGTTGTGCTTACTGCGCACCAAACACTTTGCCCAGGTGAGCCTCGTAACGCTGCACATCCGCTTCGATATTCGGCATTTTCATCACGTCCACTGCCAGAAACGTCGGCAGCCCGGTCATACCCAGAAACTCGTTGGCCTTGTGAAACGGGAAGTACACCGCGTCGACGCCCTTGGCCTCGAAGAAATCAGAAGCGTCATCGAAGGCTTTCTGTGGCGCATTCCAGGTCGCGGAAATCATGTATTGCTTGCCCTGCAGCAAGCCACCGCTGCCATACGTCTGCGACGCATCCGAACGGGTGCGGCCGTCATTGGCGTACAGGCTGCCGTGCCCTTCGGTGAACACTTCATCAATGTATTTTTTCACTGTCCATGGCGCACCCATCCACCAGCCAGGCATTTGCCAGACGATGACATCGGCCCAGAGAAACTTCTGCACTTCCTCGGCCACGTTGTAACCGCCGTCGATGAAGGTTTCCTTCACATCAAAACCGGCGCGGTCCATGAACACTACGCCCGCCTCGTGCAGGGTCGCGTTGTAGCGACCATCGGAGTGCGCGAACTGCTTGCCGCCGTTGAGGAACAATACTTTTTTCATGGCTGATCTCTCGCTACCCAACCCCGGCCAGTCTTGAGGCTGAGGTGGAGGTGATTAATGGATGAGCCGAGAGTAAAGAGATGTGCGCCCATGAGTAAGACAGCGAAGGGCAAAATACTCTTGCTTCACAGTCACGAATGGCGTTAAGACTATTGAGCGAAATGCCTGAGCGGATGAAGACAGGTGAGACTGTCAGAAATTTTGTGTTCGGGCATAACATGTAGCTAGAGGTGCATGTATGCCGACCAAA
>NZ_LKBW01000097.1 GCF_002699855.1 Pseudomonas amygdali
CCGAGCTGGTAAAACAAGGGCCTGCCTGACGGCAGGCCCTAACCAGCCCGAACACAAAAAAACTGATACTCCCGTCGAAGCGCTGCAGCACCACCTCAACCGCGGCGTGCAGGCCGTCACCCAGTACCTGAGCAGCAACAAGGCCATCAACGCCAAACCGGCCCGTACAGCAAAGAAAACCCCCGCCTGAATCATTGAGACGGCTAATCCACCAGGCAATGGCATGACGCCTGCAGATTAGCCGCTCGCACTTCCCCCGCGCTTTCCCAACCGACCTTCAACACCGGTCAGGCCCGACGCCTGGCATGGCGTTTTTATAGCTATTTTCCTGATCTGCCGAGTGGCCCGACACAGGAATCAGGCAAACTCGGGCGAGGCCCAGAAGAATCAACCTGAGGGTGTTCTCTGGCTACGGCTGAACTGTCCACGCAGCACCGGAGCAGTTCTGTGTTCATTTGAACCCAATGAACAAGGAGTTGTTGAACGGGGCAAATCGACATTGGAAGTCATTTCCAACATTGCCCATTAAAAAACCCAGGCACCTGATTATTCAGCATAACGGCAACGCTGAGTGAGGCATTCACTCATTATTGATAATTCTGACTCAATCAGTCGGAAGGGTTGCCTGCGTCCCTATAAAACATATTCCACGTGTTTTATATGGCAACTTACACACCACAAAAACAACAACTTAAATATTATTAAAAAAGAATTGCGCACTGCATTAAATTTGTTTTAAGTTTTCTTCGCCGTCAGCGCAATTGACGGCAGCCGGACTCAAAGCCGCAATCCATAAGGGCTATAGCCCGGCAAGTTGAAGTTATGGGCGCTCTTGAATGGCTATAACCGACGTGCAGTTTCGGCGAATTATCGCCTCTGCCTTCAGGCCTTTGTTTGCCTTGCATTCAGGTCTTTCATCACATTCACCTTGCACGGGCGACACGTTAAAACTTCGAATAACTGTACTGCCACCTACCGCTACCATGACCATAGGGACATCACCATGCATTGTGAGAAAACGCTGCTCGACCAAAAGAAAGTTGAACTTAGCCGTCACCCGATCTTTGCCGAAATCACGACGTTGGGCGTATTGCGACGCTTTATGGAAACCCATGTATTCGCCGTCTGGGATTTCATGTCTCTGACCAAACGTCTGCAACAGGAACTGACCTGCACGCAACTGCCGTGGCTGCCCCCGACCGATGCCTGCGCCGCCCGCCTGATCAACGAGATCGTGCTGGGGGAAGAGTCCGACGACCGATTGGATTCAGGTCATTACAGCCACTTCGAGCTGTACCTGGACGCCATGCGCGAGATTGGCGCGAGCACGTTACAGATCGAGCGTTTCATCCAGCTGCAGCAGCAGGGCCTGCATTACACAACGGCCCTGCAACGGGTCAACGCAGGTCAGGCCGCATCGGCATTCGTGACGCACACCCTCGACACTGCCCTTCATGCGCCGGCACACAGCGTTGCTGCGGCGTTTCTGCACGGGCGCGAAAGCGTCATCCCACAGATGTTCCAGAGCATCCTCGACGACTGGGGCATCACCGTCGAACAGGCACCCACCTTCCGTTACTACCTGGAGCGCCACATCGAAGTGGACTCCGAGGACCACGGCCCGGCAGCGGAACAGTTGCTGGCCCGTCTGATTGGCGGCGACGCGCAGCGTGAACGAGAGGTGTATCAGGCGGCCATCGCAGCGGTGGAAAGCAGGGTCCGGCTATGGGACACGCTGCGCATGAGCATGCGCGCGCCATTGATGCAGGCCAGTGCGTAACAACCGCTCGCAACACCCTGAAGCCTTTACAAGGAAGACATCATGAAAGCAGAAGACTACACGTCGTTCATCGATGCGTGGGAAGGCCGCGCCACCATTCGTACTCGTCCGCGCAGAATGGTCGAGAACGATGAAAAACTGATCTACCCCCTCAGCCGTCAGCCGCTGGTGCTCAGTGACACGTTTACCCGCGAGTGCGCGCATTTGCGCGATTACGCACTGGTGCAGAGCCTCTATAAGTTCATCAACGATGTGGTGATCTTTGAAACCGAGATCGTCGACAAGACCGCACGCAGTATCGCCAAGGACAACTTCACGATTCGCTTCCCGTTTGCCTGCCGCTATGACGCGATGACAGTGGTGGTCGACGAGGACTATCACGCGCTGGTGGCGATGGACTTCATGCAACAGACCATCGCGCTGACGGGCATCGAGCCTATCCAGCTGCCTGACGAAATCGAACTCAGCCGGGCCATACCCACCGCGCTGGCTCTGGCTCCGGAGCATCTGCGCAGTGCAGTTGAACTGATCTGCGTGGCTATAGCGGAAAACACCGTGACCAATGACGTGGCGGCGTTCGCCAAGGACGACTCGGTCAAGCAATCGGTCAAGGGACTGATGGCTGACCATCTGCTGGACGAGGGACGTCATTCGGGTTTCTGGGCACGGCTGGTACGAATCTACTGGCACACCGCAGATGAGCAGGATCGGGAATCCATCGCGCGCATCCTGCCGGTGTTTATCGCTCAGTATTTGACCAATGACATACAGAACGGCTTCGATTTCACCCTGATCGAACACTTGCAGGTGCCGGACACCATCAAGCAGGCGCTCAAGGATGAAACCAGGGCCGTGAGTTTCCCAGTCAACCGCCACCACCCACTGGTCGCCAATATCATGCGCTTTTTCAAGAGCAGCTCGATGCTGGACGATCCCTGTGTACAGCGTGCGCTGGCGGACTACCTGCCGACTCAGGGGACGCTGCAATGAAGCGCCTGGAGATTGTGCTCATCGGTCACAGCCTGACCCTGAGCGATCTGAATGCCGAGCTGCTGGACCACGGCCATGGCGTGCGGCATCTGTCTGACCAGCAGGCGCTGTATGCGTTGACGATGCCTGACGGTTGCGTCCTGATCGAGGACGGCAGTCTGGACCTTCGCGGGGTACGAGGCCACGGCACTCATCTAGGCCTGCGGGTCGGCTTCAGCGCGGCGCTGGCGCACGGTCTGCCTCGCCTGGAGCTGCTCTGCTGGCATGGGCCGGCCAATGTTCGACGCCTGATCGCTCATGAGCGGCTGCCGGCCGAGGAGTCAGTCAACGGCCGTGTACTGCGTGATGCGGCTGTCGCAGGCATGGTGGAGCTGGTGGCGTTGCAGGTCAGTCGATTGTCCAGGAACGATGATTATTTCAACAGTCTGCCTACTTCAATACCCGCTCAGAGTGACCGGCAGGATGGCTTGCAGGCGATTGATCATTTGCTCTTCGAGCATCGCCTGAATCAGACAGAGCAATCACACCTGCTGAAGCGGGCTGAAACCTCGATCACCGAGCGGCTGGAACAGGCGCTGCTGATGTTTGCCGAACGTCCGGCACTGTCCGTTCGCAATCAGACGCTCAGCTATCGAGAACTGCACGCGCACAGCATCGCCATTCAGCGCCTGTTGCTGCCTTTGCTGGCGTCTGCGAAAGCCGACACGCCTCCGGTGATCGGCATCTGCCTGCCCAAGTCACCCGAGTTGTATGCGGGCATTCTGGCGATTCTGGGCTGCGGTGCGGTTTATCTGCCGCTTGATCCCGGCCAGCCTTTGCAGCGCCAGCAGTACATTCTGGAAAACTCGGGAGCGATGCTGTTGCTTCAAGACGGCTCGCATCCACTGGCCGCTGCGGAGTTTCCGGCACTGGATATTGCTGCGGTGCCTATGGGGGATGCCGTTTCAGCCGGCATGCGCGTTCATGCCGCGCAGGACGCGCCCTGCATGGCGCTGTACACGTCAGGCACCACCGGACAGCCAAAAGGCGTATTGCTCAGCCAGCGCAACCTCAGCCATTTCACTGCCTGGTACGCCGAGTATGTGAGCCTGCGCGAGCAGAGCCGGGTGCTGCAGTTTTCTACATTGAGCTTTGATTCGTCGATCATCGACATTTTTCCCACCTGGCTCAATGGTGCCGAACTGGTGGTGCCTGATGAAGACCAGCGGCGCGATCCATTGCAACTGGTCAGCGTGCTGCAACAAGGCATCACTCACGCGTTTCTGCCACCGGCACTGTTGAGCATTCTGCCGCTGGATCAGCCTCTGGGACTGGAGCATGTCATGACAGGGGGTGATGTCTGTGAGCCGCATGTGATTGCACAGCTCACCAGGCAGTGTCATTTCCACAACCTGTATGGCCCCACCGAAGCCACCGTGTTAATCACGGCCTGTGAATTCACGCCGTCCAGCAGCAATCGGCATCTGGGACGACCGATTGCCAACAGCCAGGCATGGATTCTCGACGAGCAATTGCAGCCCGTAGCGGAGCAAACGCCGGGTGAGCTGTATATCGTCGGTCCTGGTGTTTGCCTGGGCTACGTAAACAATCCCCCGCTTACCGCCGAGCGCTATGTGTGGCTGACCAAGCCGGACGGACAGCAACTGCGGGCCTATCGCACCGGCGATATCGCCAAGTGGACGGCTGATGGCATCGTACTGAGCGGACGCCGCGATAATCAGGTAAAGATTCGCGGCTTTCGGGTCGAGCCGGAAGAGATCGAGCATTGTTTGCGCGACAGCGGGCTGTATCGACAGGTGGCTGTGGTGATCGACGGGCAGCGACGCATTCTGGCATTTCTCGCTCAACCGTATCGTGAGCATGACGAACAGGCGTTGAGAGCGCATGTGCAACGTCTGCTGCCTGACTACATGCATCCTGCTGTGTACACGACGCTGCCCGGTCTGCCGTTTGCCAGCAACGGCAAGGTCGATCGTAAGGCACTTCTGGAAATACCGTTGAGCTTCAGCGGACAACGCACGGGGCGTCTGCCACAGACCGAGCAGGAGCAAGCGCTGCTGGCGTTATGGGCCGAGCTGCTGGAACTGCCGTCAGAAGATATCTCTACGGACGAAAGCTTTTTCAATCTGGGCGGTCATTCGATTCTGCTGTCACGTCTGTTGCTGGGGGTTCGTGAGCGGTTTGGGCGCAGCATTCCAATCAACCGTTTTATAGAAGCACCTACCGTCCTGACACTGGCCAGCCTGATCGACAGCGATGGTGCTTCGGCTTACACCATCAGTGCGCAGGCACTGTTGGATGCCGATGCGAATAACCCGCTGGCGACTTTGCCCATCAGCCAGTTGGGTGATGTTCACAAGGTAATTGTCACCGGTGCCAACGGTTTTCTCGGTGTGCATATCGTTGAAGCGCTGTTGAACTGGGGGGCGACAGAGATCGCCTGCCTGGTTCGTGAAGCTGCGGGGCAAAGCGCACAACAGCGTTTCGAGCATTCACTGCGGGAAAACCGTCTGGATCATCTGGACCTGAGTCGCGTGAAGGTCTACGCCGCTGACGTGACAAGGCCCAGGCTGGGTCTCAGTGAAGCGGTATATGAACGACTGGATAGCGAGTTCGGTGCGCTGGTGCATAACGCTGCCAATGTGAACCATGTTCAGGACTATGAAACCCTCGTCAAAGACAATGTTGCGCCGGTCTTTGAATACCTGAAGCTGTGTGAGGGGCGCAGCAAAAAGATCTTCAACTTCGTCTCGACCCTTTCCGCCTGTAGTGCAGTCGATGCTGCCGGCAATGTGCTTGAACAGCCCGCTGCCGCTACCCCGCCGATCTACATCAAGAACGGTTACAACCTGTCCAAATGGGTAGCTGAGCGTGTTCTGCAGCGCGCGCGCGAGCAAGGTGCCTGGGTGAACATCTATCGGCCCGGCAACATAGCGTTCAACAGCGTCACCGGCGTATGCCAGCCGCATAAAAACCGCCTGATGCTGATGCTCAAGGGCTCGCTGCAACTGGGTCAGGTTCCGGCGTTCGCTATCAACTTCGACCTGATGCCGGTGGACTTCCTGGCACGCTTCATCGGCTTCCATGCCAGTCGCTATCAACCGGAACACGCTGTGTTCAACCTGCATAACCCCGAGCCCTTGAGCTGGAATAACTATGTGGAAGCCTTCCGCGGAGCAGGCCCTCAGTTCGAGTTGGTCAGCGTCGAGCAATGGCAGGCCCAACTCAGCCGTGTCGACAGCCAGAACGCTTTATTTGGCGTGCTGGGTTTCTATCTCGACGGTTTTGAAGAAGACATCGGCGACATCTCGATGATCGAGTACCGCAACACCCTCAGCGGTATTCACCGTATGGGCGGGCATTACCCCCAGAAAAGCCCTGAGCTGCTGCGCAAGGGCTGCGATTACCTGAAAGAAATCGGCTTCATCTGAATTGATACCCCACTGACGTAAATGGAGAAACACATGAGCACACTTCACAGTAATCTGAAGCCCGACACCCTTATCCGCAACCCGGTGTCGTGCCGAGTGGTTTCAACCGTGGATGTCCCCGGTAATGCAGCCAGCGTATGGGCTGTGGTCGGGAATTTTGGTGGTTTCCAAGCCTTCATACCCGCGCTGGACAGTATTGAAGTCACCGGGGAAGGGCCAGGCTCGGTTCGAAGGAAACTGTTCAAGGACGGTAACGTGGCCATCGAACAACTGAACTCCCGGGATGATCAGGCGCTGTACATGACCTGGTCACTGATCCACACCAGTTTACCGGTGAGTAACCTATGGGCGGCAATGACTGTTGAAGCTACCGGGGAAGGTGCGTGTTTGGCCCGTTGGACGATCGTTGCCGACCCTGTTCAGGGAGGTCCTGAAGGGGATGCATTTGAAGCGTTTCTTCAGGGGTTTTGAACCGCCCCGGGTTTCTCGGAGACTCCAACCTTTGAGAGGATGGAGCGATGAAAAAACTACCGAA
>NZ_LKBW01000098.1 GCF_002699855.1 Pseudomonas amygdali
CAGGATGCAGGCCGCCAAGGCAGCGTAAGTGGATAATTGTCCAACCTTCGGGGGGCATACCACCGTAGGGTTGGTGGCGTCCTTGATGTTGAATACCTGGGTCATGCCGTGCTCCTTACCTGCGGTGGGTCCATTGAGAGTGGGGTATGACGCCAGTAATGCCGTCTCGTTGATAGCAATGGGCTTTATCCGACGAAGGGGTTATAAGCGGCGGGGGCTTTCCGACCAAAACAGCCCGTTAGTGAGGACGGATAGCGACCTCATTCTCACAAGTGAAACAAGTCACCAGACAATCGGCTTATCGTCCCAGGCCCAAAAGGTCCCGCTGTCGGCCGGTCCATGTGCGCCTACCACCTCAATAATGCGATCCGCCGAGAACGCCGGTTCGAACAGCTGGCCTTCGGGCACGTTCGCCTGGAATGGCTGAGACAGCTCCGTGTCAGTCGTGCCTGGGTGTATTGCCAGGACAGTAGAGGCCGGGTTAAGACGTTTCAACTCGATACTGGCCGTGTGCAGCAACTGGTTCAGCGCTGCTTTGCTGGCTCTGTAGCTGTACCAGCCACCCAGTCGGTTATCGCCAATGGAGCCAACCCTCGCGGAGAGCGCCACGAAGGTTGAAGGTTGTTTGCGCAATAACGGGAGCAGGTGTTTGAGCAGCAGGATCGGTGCAAAGGTGTTGGTCGCGAAACTCGCTTGCAGACTCGCAAGTGTCAGTTGTGCCAAGCCCTTTTCTGCTTTTGCGCCGTCCTGATGAAGAATGCCTAACGTACTGATGACGAGGTGCAGATGCTCGCATCCATCAAGCGCCTCGCTCACGAGTGCTTCAAGGGATTGTTCATTGCGCGCGTCGCAGTCGACGCGTTTGATGCGTTGGCCATATTGCTCTGCAAGCGTTGCCAGCTCTGTAGAAGTACTGGCTTTTCGCGCGACCGCCCATACCTGAGCCACATCATCGCGAGCAAGCAACGTTGCGCACAGTGCCAAGCCAATACCTCGGCTGGCTCCGCATATCAGCACGTTAGCCTCGCTGTTCAGTTCGGGTATCAAACTCATAAGGCACCTTGAGGAGCATGGTTGAAGTGTTTTTGACTTCTGTGGGGCAACTATAGCCCTACCGCTTCGCCAACAACCGCGCCAACCCAGCCGTCACCACAACAGCCAGCAAAACGGCAGCCGTGATAGACACAAGCGCGCCCCATTGCAGTATGGAATACCTGAGGGTCAGGTAAAAACTCACCACCCCGACAGCGCCAATGGCATTGCCGCGGACTATTGCCGCCAGTTCATAACGCCCGCCCTGAACGTGGACAAACACTGCAAGCGGCCAGGCGATCACCGGGATCGGCGCCAGCAGCCCACTGACCACCGGCCCGAGCCAGGTGGCACTTGCGGTAATCGCCAGCAGCAGAAGGGTGGCTGTCAGCATTCGCATCGGGATGACCCAGCGCGGCATTGCAACGTATGACGCTACGTTCGGCGGGGCCTGTTTTGAGGTGGCAACAACGATCAACGCAACCATCAGCAGCGTGAAGATGATCGACAGCGCCAGTAAGCCCGACAGGTTCATCACAAAGGCCGTTGCGCCATACACAGCCAACGCCAAGGCGCATCCCGTCACCGCTGAAACGCGTCGAGTAACCAGAAAGTAAAACAGATAAGTCGCCTGAATCGCCGCAAGCCCAGCCAATGCCCCAAGCACCGCCATCGAGGCGAATTCGGTGCCTTGCTCAAGACTGAGAAACAGCATGACCAGCGCCGAGGTCATCGGCAGACCAGAAAGAAGCCCCGCCACACCAGTGCCCCAGCGCCTCGCGGCCAATGAAATGGCCAGCATGAGCGCGGGGGTGATGAGTAACTTGAGGTAGAAGGCCGTCATGCAGAAAACTTCACATCCGAAGGAGGGCTGAATGCTAAACCTTTTGGCGGTGGGTAACGATGCGTGTCTGCTCTTACAACACCCCCGACAGTGCATCCGCCAATAGCCAGAAACAGAAAAGCCCGGCGAACCGGGCTTTCTGGAGTCGGGCAGTGCTTATTTAGCTGTTTTCAGTTTGATCACGTCACCAGAAACGGTGGTGGTGTAGCCGTTCAGAACCCAGGCCCAGAACCACTTCTCCTGCACTTGGGTATTGATCAGCGCATCGCCACCCTTGGCCTGAATGGCGCTGTTCTGCGCACGAACGAAACGGTCGTTCTGACGAATCGGGATCAGACCGAACAGCATCAGGCCGGTGGCGCTTGCTTCACTGTGACCTACGACGGTGTATTGGCTGCTGTCGTATTGCGGGGTTTTCATAGGGGTGCAGGTGCAACCCGCCAGAACCAGACCACATACTGCTGCGGCGACGACTTTGCTAAATGACTTCAAGGTGAAACTCCATGGGAAAACCCGGATCCACGTCTCGGGCGGCGGTACTTTACTCGTTGGGGTCTTGGTTTAGGTAGTTTTTATAGCGGTAACAGGACGCTCTCACATGCCCAAGCGGGATTCGAACCCACGCCCCCTGCCTTCGGAGTTCTAAAAGTCGACTTTTAGAATCAATACGTTAGCGGGCATTAGCTGGGAAATCAATGGGTTGTGTTAGCTGAGATTAGCGGGGTCTCGCCCCGGTTAGCGCGGCGAGTGTGGCAATTCTGTGGCATTCCGCGCTGATTATCAGTCCGTTACAGACTCCAGCAAGTGTGTCAATTCAATTGGATAGGGCTCGGCATGTACGTGTCCAGAGGCTTGATCCGACTCACAGAGTGACGACAATTCCAAGGCTTTTGAGTATCCTTGAAGGATCGTGTGCATAATAGTCTGAATGGCAGGGCTTTAAAAATGTCTGGATATTGCTTTTACTCACCCGATGCTCTGGATTTAGTCGAGCAAGCGGGAATCAAGGAAAAGATAGAAGAGTTTGCTGAAAGCAATAAAAAACAAACCTATGTTCTTCGAAAACCTCTTTCAAAAGACGATGCTGATTACGAGTACGATAGAGCTGTAACTATATTTTCATCAGGTGTAAAACCTTGTTTTGTTAATCTTGGCGATGATGAAGAAGCGTTTGAAGAGCATGTCGAGTTCTTTGTAGAAGATATTGCTTTCCTGTCGGAAAAATTTAAATACAGAGAAAAAATTGGTAGAAAAAAATATTGGTTTTCACTATTTGAACAGTGTGATGCAGAAGATTTTGACTTTGCAGACCTCAGCGTTGAAAAGCCAGCAGATCGACGTCTAGTTGACTTTATTACTTCGCTAGTCGTAGGGAGTATTAATGATGTCTCCAAAATAAATTTGGAAGCAAGCGGTCTCTTGGAAACTATAAAATCAAAAATCATTCTTTTGGATACGGACCAGACAAGTTTCGTTTTTCGGTCCGGCGCAGGGAAAAAGTTTGTTATTCAAGGACTGGCTGGTTCTGGGAAAACTGAGTTGCTATTACATAAGATGAAGGAGATATACTCTCGTGACTTCAATGCTCGTATAGCATTCACATGTTTCAATAAAATACTATCATCTTCAATGAAAACTCGAATCCCGAATTTTTTCGACTTCATGCGCGTTGAACGTCAAATTGATTGGAGTAATAAACTTTTTTGCTTTCATTCTTGGGGCAGCGGTAGAGACCCTTATTCTGGTATGTACCGGTATATTTGCCACAGTTACGGTATACCTTTCTTAAGTCTGCAAGCTGGGAGTTTTGACCACGTATGCAAGGTAGCTATCGCTGCGATAAAGCAAATTTCGGGCGAAAGGAAGTATATTTTTGATTACGTATTTATGGATGAAAGCCAAGATTTTGCTGCCAGTTTTGTCGAGCTTTGCGAACCGGTAACCGAAAAAAGATTGTATGTCGCAGGGGATGTATTTCAGAATATTTTTCGCCCAATTGATGAGGGTGTAAATCGTGCTGATATGATTTTGAAAAAATGCTACCGCACGGACCCTAAGAACCTGATGTTTTCTCACGCATTGGCAATGGGGCTTTTTGAAACTCCTGTCTTACGCTGGTTACAACCTCATGAGTGGGATGCATGCGGTTATGTATACGATGAGAAGAATGGTAGGGCACTTATATCTAGGGATCCATTGCGACGGTTTGAGGATATACCGGCAGATTTCAAAAGCACGCGGATTCACCAGCTAGCGGACGGTTTGACAATTGCACAAAATCTAGTTGAGGTGGTTAAGATGATTATATCTAACCACCCAGGCGTTGAGCCTGGAGATATTGCGATAATTTTGCTAGATAAAGATAATTATATTTATGATGTTATAACGCAGTTAAAATTCAAGATTGCTGAATTACTTGGTTGGGAGGTGAATGTTTCATTCGAAACGAAACGGAGCGATCCAGATAAAGTATTCGTTTCAAATATCAATAACGCAAAAGGTCTTGAGTTTCCGTTCGTCATATGTTTTGCTCTGAATCTGAATCGTCACCCGTCATTCCGAAATGCCCTTTACACTATGCTGGCCAGATCCTTTTTAGAAAGCCATCTGGTTCTTGGGAAAAAAGTTGACTTGGATGTTTTGGGAAGAGTGAATCAGGGGTTGAATTTTCTGTCGCACAATTCCTATATGGATATTAGGATTCCGTCACCTGAAGAGATTCAACAGCGCGAATTTTTAGTTCTAGATGAGCTTCCATCTATCGAAGAAATCGTCAGAGCATACTGTAACGAACAAGAAGCAAGTCCCAGTCCTCGTCTGATTGCGAAGCTCATTGATAGAATTAGTACCATCGTCGGTGAGGCGGATTATGATCAAGACTATTTAGATCTACTGTTGAATGCCGAATATCAGAGGGCTAGGGTGATATGACGGCTTTTTTCTTCAAGGGAGTACCTGGTTTTCGCATGAGCGATTTTTGTGCAGTGCGAGATAATTTAGATAACTTAGAGAATATTCTTCAGCTTGCTGAGATGGTTAATACATGTGGCCATTGTAAAATATCTGACTATGAAGATGATTTTGATTTTGTGATTTTTTCTGGAGACTATTGTCGAGCATTAATAAGGAAAAGCGATGGATATTTTTCTATGACAATACCTTTTCAAATTGTAGATGATGGTTCAAGAGTGTATTTTAACTATGACCTCATAGCAGAGGAGGTTAGCGGTATATTTATATCTATACTAAGAAACGCTGTCCTCACATGCAAGGGAGGCGTTCATTCACATGAGGAGATTATTTGCTCATTAGTTGATAGTTTTGGTTTGAGTGTTACCGAGGCTATACCATACTACGATGCGTTCGCAACGCTTCTAATGGACGATCATGGGTACTTTAGATTCGATGATGATCCCAAAAATGAGAACGGTAATATCCATCCGCGCTATCACTTTGACTTTTTCTTCAAAAACACCTCATCGATAAAAATAGGATTGGACGCACCAGTGAATATTGAGTGTTTTTATTCTCTATTCGACGGCACTGTTCCGAAACACTACCTTAGAACCTAAATTAATCAATAGCACACCCGCTTCCCGGTGGAGGCTTTCACTGTTGAATTGGCTGAGCCGCGCCTACAGATGCGGCATCGCCCAGCGTGCCACGCATCTTAGGGCGGTAGGGTTTTATAGATCGCTTACTAATTAAAATGCATTCTTATCACGTGATTCACCTCTAATTCCTAAACCCAAGGTAGGAGCCATATGTGGTGTTTCTGCATATGGATGTGCCGGGGGCACAGATTGCGGCTACTCCTACCGACCCCGAAAACCCTAATGGGCGGAGCTGTGAGGTCGGTGTCTCAGAGCTTTTCCTAAAATCTAGGTACAACCTGAGACTGCTGCGGCAGCGTGTTACACGGTACTGCGAGCCAGACTTGGATACTCCATAACAAGGTGATGGCAACAGAAGTCCGAAGGATACGCCTTACCAGGTGGGACCTTGCGATCGTGTTTAGAGGTCTTGTGTGGGCGACTAACAAATGTCAGCGCATCTTTCAACGAACAACCGATTTTAGTTTCAATTTTATTTAGTGCATCAGTTGCATCGCCTTTGAGCAGGTAACCAACCATAGCTCCAGCATCAGAAAAAGGCGCGTAGCGGCATGTCAGGTATTCTTCTCTTAAGTCGCGCTCGTACTCAGCCAAAGAACCTGGTGTCTCGAGGACTTTCGCTTCTAGGGGCCACATAAAGCTTTCATTTGCCCGGTAAACAAATGCCAAATCGTAAGTGGGGGGCTGAGCAGGAGGTTTAGCCATTGTTTCATATTCGCAAGAGCCATGTTGGATTGAAAATGGCTCATACCCACTCATTTGGTCTCCAATCCTTAGTTCTAGAGCCTGAGTAATGCTACGCTCTAATGATTGACCATGTATGTAGGGCATGTTTTCGCACATTGAGTCATAAGCTTTCCACACATAGCCCAATAGTTGGTCTGCATAGTCCTTTCCCCAACTAGAAGCAATTCCTAAAAATTTAGCGTCAGGAGCGCCACCCATTGATGAATTCTCAGTTATGGTCTTACACCTTTTTCAGGTGTAGACGAGTTTCGCCATCTGAATAGATCAAGGGCCACTTCATCTGCATCGTTTAACCCCGTACTCCTAGGGTTTGTCTGAAAAGTCAGCCCGCAAGCATCTTTCGATGCAAGCCAGTGTGACCATCGCTTTAAAGCTACTTGCCAGCTTGTCGTAACGC
>NZ_LKBW01000099.1 GCF_002699855.1 Pseudomonas amygdali
TTTGGTCGGCATACATGCACCTCTAGCTACATGTTATGCCCGAACACAAAATTTCTGACAGTCTCCCGCCTGGATCTGACCACCCTGCTCCCCACTCTGCCTGTGAAGGCCACACCCTTGGGCGCGTGGCGTCTGGACGATTTTTGGGTGACCGCCGTGAAGCTACAAAATCAGACGGCGCAGCGCGTCATGCTCGACCCTCGTGAACTGATGGGTGAGTTCGCGACCGCAGCATTTCAGCACCCGTATCTCGGACCTCGTGGTGATGCCAGTGACACTACGACCTTGTACCTGGTCACGCGGGGACACGGGCTGACACAAGCAACCGTGTTCTCCGCCGCCCCAGCAGATCCGCGTGCAACCCGGGGAGCCAAGCATGAAGAGTAACCCGCTGCTCAAGTACCTGGTGGTTCCGCTTCTCCTGCTCACGGTGTTCATCGGCATCAAGATGATGAGAGGTGGACCCGAACAGCAGGCTGACAACGCTCCGGCCCCAAAACTCACAGCGGAACAGGCCAAGGCTCTGGGTGTGGAAGGCGACACGCCGAGCGACACGCTGCGCACGGTCGTGGCTGAAGGACGCGAGCTCAAGCAGCAGATCACCGATGTGATGGCGCAGAACTCAGCCGTCAAGCAGGACAACGAGGCGCTCAAACAACGATTGGCGAACATCGATCAGACGGTAGAGCAGCGTCTGAAGAATGCCCAGGAGCAGTTCAAACTCGACAGTCAGCAGCAACAGCAAAGCGTGGTGGAGGGTTTCAAGAAACAGATGGACGAACTGACCCGGATGGGACAAAACGGCGCTACGAACCCGGATCTACCGATTGGCCTGGGCGTTCAGCAGGGAGATGGCCAACAGTTCAAGTCCGACTCAAGCGGTTCAGACATCGTCTGGATCGATCCGCAGGACGCGACGGCCCTGGACAGCAACGGTAAACCGATCACTGCTGGCACGAGCATCTCTCCGAGCGGCTACAGTTTTCCTACGGCCTTCGGCGAGTCCGTAGACCGAGGCCAGAAAGCCCTGACGACAGGCGCTCAGTCTGTCCGCGATGACATGGGTGGCCAGCAACAGGAGCGTAAGAAGGTACGTCGTGCCTACACCCTGCCTCAAAACTCGACGTTGATGGGATCGGTGGCCATGTCAGCGTTGATTGGCCGGGTCCCCGTGGATGGGACGGTTAATGACCCCTACCCGTTCAAGGTGTTGATCGGTCCGGACAACCTCACTGCCAATGGCATAGACCTTCCTGACGTGGCCGGTGCCGTGGCCAGCGGTACAGCGTCCGGCGACTGGACCCTCTCATGCGTGCGGGGGCAGATCAAGAGTCTGACCTTCGTGTTCACCGACGGCACTGTCCGCACGCTGCCGGCCCCGGTCCAGGGTGGGAATCAACAGAACAACAATCAGAACAACTCTGGAGACCAACAACCCATCCAGGGTGGTCTGGGCTGGATCAGTGATCCCTACGGCATTCCGTGCATCGCCGGCGAGCGACGCAGCAATGCGCAGCAGTACATCGGCTCGCAAGCGCTGATCACCGCAGCTGGAGCAGGGGCTGCATCGTTGATCAAGACCGAGGGAAGCACCTCATCGTACGTCTCCAATGCTTCTGGGACGCTCGGCAGCACCGGACTGTCCGGCAACGAGGCGATGGGCAAAATCCTGACTCAAGGCGTCACGGACGTGTCCAGCTGGGTCAACAAGCTGTATGGCCAGGCGTTTGCGGCCATCTACGTCTTACCTGGCGCGCAGGTCTCACTGCACATCGATCAAGAGCTGGAAATCGATTACGAACTCAAAGGCCGCAAGGTCAAGTACGCCTCAGGAGCGAGCCATGCCACTGCCAACCTGGATTGATCTTTCAAGGCCACCCCGTAGCGGACGGCTCGGCCTGTCACTCATTGTCGCCTTGCTCACACTCGCAGGATGCCAGACCAGCAAGGAGGAAATGCTGCCGCATGGCGACAGCACCATGATGGATGTCTGGAACCAGGGCACCACGGGCTCGGGCGGCAGCGCCAGTGGTCGGCAACTGCTCGATGCTCGCGCAGAGCTGCGCCGCTCGATCGATGTGCGGGCCACTCAGCCGCTGCAGGACAGCGCCGCGTACACACGCACGGCTCAGAACGAGATCTACAGCCAGTTCAAGCGCCTGCCCAATCCGGACCTGGTCATGTACGTATTCCCTCACCTGGCGGGCTCAGATCCCGCGCCAGTACCGGGGTATACGACTGTTTTTCCGCTGTATCAACGCGTGCAATACGCGATGCCCGGTGAGCGGGTGGAGGATTATTGATGGGACTTTTGAAGCGTTTGACAAAGCGTCGGGATCGAGGCACTGACACCGTGGTTGATACTCCAGTCGAGACGATCGCCGATCAGCTACGAGAAGAGGCCATCTTCGCGCAGGCCAGAGAGCGTTATCTGGCTCGCCTGGCGGCTGAGGGCATACCAGAGCCTGGCGCGTGGCTAGATCCCAAGCGCAAACCTGCGACGGTCGACGATATCGAAGCCCTGTATGCCGTCAACCCGTCATTCGTCGACATGCTGCCCTGGACGGAGTACCTCCCTCAGGAGCAAGCGATGCTGCTCGAGGACGGCAAGTCACTGGCAGCATTCTATGAACTCACCCCCATCGGCACCGAAGGTCGGGACCCTGAGTGGTTACGCAAAGCGCGCGATGCTCTTGAAAATGCGCTGCAGGACAGTTTTGACGAACTGGATGAGTCGCCTTGGGTGGTGCAGTTCTACGCCAGGGATGAAACCAGTTGGGAAGATTATCTGGAGACGTTGCATGATTACGTCCAGCCTCGCGCTCAGGGTACGGCGTTTACAGAAATGTACCTGCAGCAATTCAAACATCACCTAGAGGCAATCTCCAAGCCGGGAGGTTTATTTGAAGACACCAAAGTGTCTCAACTGCCCTGGCGCGGCCAGCAACGCAGGGTTCGCATGGTCGTCTACCGGCGCAGCACCGGAGATGGACTGGTTCGTGGCCAGACGCCGTCGATGTACTTGAAAAACATTTGCGAGCGCCTGACCGGAGGACTGGCCAACGCGGGCATCAAAACCCGGCGCATGGATCGCCATGACATTCGTCACTGGCTGTTGCACTGGTTCAACCCGCATCCCGAACACTTGGGATCAAAGCGCCAGGACATCGATCGTTTCTTCGAAATCGTCAATAACCGCACGGTCGAACCACCAGAAGAGGGCACGCTGCCGCTGGCCAGCGGCGATGATTTCTCTCAGTGCCTGTTCTACAGCGAACCGCAATCGGATGCCAAGAAGGGTCTCTGGTACTTCGACTCGCGCCCTCATCGGGTCATCGTCCTCGATCGCTTACGCGATGCGCCAAAGACCGGGCACCTGACGGGTGAAAACCGTAAAGGCGGGGACGCGCTGCATGCCTTGTTCGACAAGTTGCCCGAGGACACAGTACTCAACATCACGCTGGTGATCACTCCACAGGATGTTCTGGAGGCCCACCTGGAAAAACTGGCACGTAAATCAGTCGGTGACAATCAAGCCTCCGCCCTGACCCGTGAAGCGGTCGACGAAGCCCGAAAACTGATCGGTCGAAAACACAAGCTGTACCGGGGCAACGTGGTTTTTTACTTGACCGGCAAGGATGAGCAACAACTGGAAAGTCGAAGCATGGAGCTTGCCAATGCCATGCTTAGCGCCGGTATGGAACCTGTCTATCCTCGTGATGAAGTCGCCCCTCTCAGCAGTTACCTACGGTGGCTGCCCGCCAGTTTTGATGTGAACAAGAAACATGCTTTGGACTGGTACACGCAGATGATGCTCGCCCAGCATGTCGCGAACCTTTCGCCGATATGGGGTCGTGCCAGCGGCACGGGCAACCCCGGCATAACCCTGTTCAACAGGGGCGGTGCACCGCTGACGTTCGACCCATTCAACAAGCTTGATCGGCAGATGAATGCCCATCTGCTCCTGTTTGGCCCGACAGGTTCAGGTAAGTCAGCCACGGCCAACAATTTGCTGATGCAGTTAATCGCCATTTACAGGCCGCGCCTATTCATCATTGAAGCCGGTAATAGTTTCGGCCTACTGGGAGATTTTGCCCAAAAGCTTGGGCTGACGGTCAACCGGCTCAAGTTGGCGCCAGGGTCGGGCGTGAGTCTGGCCCCCTTCACTGATGCCATTCGCCTGGTGTCAACACCTGACAAAGTCACGATCCTGGATGCCGATGACATTGAAGGATCCGATGAACATCTGCAAACAATGCCTGAACAGGGCGAAGATGAGCGTGATGTCTTGGGCGAAATGGAGATCGTGGCCAGGCTCATGATCACCGGCGGCGAAGAGAGAGAAGAGGCTCGACTCACTCGCGCAGACCGCAGCGCCATTAGGCACTGCATTCTGACGGCAGCCAGAACATGCTTTGACGCTGAACGAGCAGTCAAGACGGAGGATGTGCGTGATGCGCTGAGTGACGCTGGCAAGGACACCACCCTTCCGGAAAAGCGCCGAGAACGCATGTTCGAGATGGCTGAAGCCATGGACATGTTCTGCATGGGGGCTGACGGTGAGATGTTCAACCGGGAGGGTACGCCTTGGCCTGAGGCCGACATCACAATCCTGGACTTGGCCACCTACGCCCGCGAGGGGTATAACGCCCAACTGTCGGTCGCCTACATCTCGCTGATCAACACCGTGAACAACATTGCAGAACGGGACCAATTCAAGGGGCGTCCGATCGTCAACTTCACTGACGAGGGTCACATCATTACGAAAAACCCCCTTCTCTCGCCCTACGTCATCAAGATCACCAAGATGTGGCGAAAACTCGGTGCCTGGTTCTGGCTTGCCACTCAGAACATCGACGACCTTCCGTCAGCAGCAGCACCGATGCTTAACATGATCGAGTGGTGGATCTGCCTGAACATGCCACCGGATGAAGTGGAGAAAATCACCACGTTCCGTAAGCTGACGCCTGCGCAAAAGTCACTGATGCTGTCAGCCCGTAAAGAGAGCGGAAAGTATACTGAAGGGGTTGTGCTTTCCAAATCGATGGAGGTTTTGTTTCGAGCCGTGCCCCCAAGCCTGCTCCTGGCATTGGCCATGACTGAGCCGGAAGAAAAAAAACAGCGGTACGATCTAATGCAGTCGTTAGGGGTAGACGAGCTGGGAGCCGCAATGGCGATCGCACACGACCTCGACCGCATTCGCGGGATTGAACCGACAACCATTACATTCCCGTCTTCGCCCTTGGAGAACCTGGCATGAGAGCCATGGATGCCCTGACTCAAAATCTGATCGACAGCCTGACTCAACTACTCAAAAACCCGCAGGAAGATGCTCTGCTGGCCTTGAAAATCTGCGCACCGGTACTGATCGAGCACCTGGAAGTCGTGAAACATGTGGCGGTTGATCGTCGAGAGATCCAGTCCCAACTGCACAAAGCGCTGGACCAGTGGCTTGAGCATCACCCACAGCCTGAAAGCGCGCAGAAGGCTCTTCTCACGTTGCTGAATCAGGAGTTGCTGGCCAAACAGTTCCTCGATAAAGAGGCCTCCGCATGAAGCGCCCCACACGTCGCCAGATCCTGTACGGCATCGGTGCGGTCGCCTTGGCAATTCTGGCTTTTGAATGCCTGCCAGATGTCAGACAGGCCATGCAAATGCTCAACACCGCCGAAAGCGTCAGCGAGACAACCAAACAGACGAAGCATAATGGCGCGTGGGTTTACGGGAGCAGCAGTGCCAGATTCACCATCGTCGAGTATGCAGATCTGGAATGCCCGTACTGCAAGGATTATTTCCCACAGCTCAAAGCATGGGTTGATCAGCATCCAGACGTGAACCTGCAGTGGCACCACCTCCCTCTTCCCATGCACGAGCCGGCCGCGAGCTATGAAGCTCGCTGGGCTGAGTGCGCAGGGATCGAGCGAGGCAATGACGCTTTCTGGCTCGCAGTCGAACTCATTTATCAGCGTACTCGGTCGAACGGTGCTGGAACTGCTGGCAATCCGCAGATCCCGGGGCTTGAGGATCGACAGCAATATATCGATAACTGCGCTTCGAGCAACCCGTCCGTGCAACGGGCCGTCATTAGCCAGGCTCACAAGGCCAGCCAGGACGGCATCACTGCCACACCGACGCTGGTCATCAAGGATAAAGTCTCTGGACGATCGATCAAGCTGCAGGGAGCACCTGACGGTAACGTGCTGCTTTCCGCAATCGACTGGCTGGCCAGCACGGACTCGAACAGCAGCGATAAGTGAATCCAGGCGCTCCGTGATCCTATGCATTTCGATTACGGACGGTGTGGACAACTACTGCGAACGCCGCATCGATAGCAACCGGCATAATTACGCAAAACGGGATGCCCATACGCTTACATGCAATGTGTATTCGCCAGATGCTTACACCCGTTTTAGGTCTGTAAAGCCAGCTTTCAAGTGGGGTCTGAACCGCCCCGGGTTTCTCGGAGACCCTTTTGTTTGAGTCATGCCACCTGGGCAGACTCGG
>NZ_LKBW01000100.1 GCF_002699855.1 Pseudomonas amygdali
GAGCTGGTAAAACAAGGGCCTGCCTGACGGCAGGCCCTAACCAGCCCGAACACAAAAAAACTGATACTCCCGTTTCCATGAATCGTTATATAGCTTGGCGGTCCGGTATCACAGGCTGTCGGCCAACCCCAGCTACCGTGTGACAAGCCAAGAGTTATTTGGGGCATACTCTAGGACCTGTGGCTCTATTCTACCGTGTTGTTTGGAGGGGCTGTCGCAACGGCTCGGAACAGCCTATTCAGTACAAATGCTGATAGATCGTTTTACACTTTTGCCTCTTTATCAGCCATTTGTAGCCAATGCGAAGTATTGTGCTGCCCGTGTCGCCATGGCTGGCAATTGTGGTACAGGGCTCAAAATGAGTCTCGGCATCACCGCCTCAAGGTTTTTAAAGCATGCATCGTTCAGGTACTGCAAAAGCTGCGTTAGTGAAGACCTTCTGAGGTACGGCGTAGCTTTCTGGCATCGCGTTCACCAGGCTGTTGGCACCTGCATCTGCCCGCTACATAAAGACGTGCTTTGGGCGATGACATTCCCGGATGGGGCAGATTGGCGTTGCATGCTGCTACCCGATGAAGCAAAGGGCACTCCGGTACTGCAATCGCCTGGCGAAACGGCAGCCGGTTCCATTGCTGAAATGCAGCTTTGGGGACTGGAAAATCCTAGAAGCGTCCAGGCGCTCTTATCGGGTGATTTTTTAAGGCACCGTTTGGAAGAGATGGGGTTTATGCAGTCAGGCCGGACCTGTGAGAGAATGCTGAGAGCTTTCTTAGGCTCCCGTCTCCTTTCCAGTCCTCGCGCCCCTGAGTTTCAAGAAGTCGCTCATTCCTCTGACTGGGTTTTTCGAGTCCTGCGACCACGCGGTGTCGTGCAGCCTTTGAAGTTCTATTTCCTTTGCTGGCTCCTGGCTTTGAATCTTGAGCAGATAAAGCTCTTCCGTCCAAAAGCTGATCCCCACAATGGAGATCTCACGTGCGGCAAGGTTTCAGCCAATGTGGCTAACGTGAGCGAAATTGATGCTCGCCGATCAGCGTTTTCCAGCAGCGCCAACCTGAAATGTCACGAGAAACCTGGTTATCTATGGCTGTACCGTCACGATAGGGAGTGGTTAGCGCAGTATGTAGCTGCGCATCCTTTCATCCGGTCACGGGGGAACCTGATCGATTGGGAGGCGAGAGACTCTGCCCTCGTGCGCGAGCTTTTGATCGCGAATGAACGGTTACGCTCTGCAGAAGGGAAGCCGCAGAAGGTCACACGTGCCGCGTTATGCAGGCTTGTAGCCTCTAGTCATGACTTTCTCAGAAAGCCTAATCATTTCCCTATAAGCGTTACGTTGATGGAAGAGCTACTTGAGTCTTCCCGTGATCATCAAGTGAGAAAAATAAAGTGGGCGATTGAGACTTATTCGTTGACCGAACTATGTGCAAAAAGTGTCGTGTACCGATTTTCAGGTATCAGAGTGCCTGAGCTAAAAGATGAAGAATGTCTTGAGCTTCTACGTCTTAAATATTAGTTTCAATAAGGTTGCCATTTAGAAATGCCAGCGTCATCCAAGGCGCTTCTTAATTGGCTAAGAGATTCTTCATCTGTTAGGAAGTTCAGATAATTTTCAGCAGTTTGGCATCCTAAAAAAGCATAGAGCGAAATATTTTTATCCATTAAACGAATGTTGGTGGTTGAATTAATTGATATGCCAAGCTCTTGCTCTATGACTGAAGCTATTCCCATGCTGACATTTACACCTACGTGCCTGCGGCCATATTTTAAGCGTACGCTACAGCTAATTATCGCGTCAGCTTTACCCCTGTTAGTCATTGCTCCACTGTATTGCAACAAGTCTGCAATGAATTTTGCATATAAGCCCAGAGTCGACTTTTTTTGAGCGTTCGATTTTTTTGAGTATTTGTATCGTGCACTGCATATACGTAATTGTGTTATATCATGTTTTTTTATAGTAATTGAACAGTATGGGCAGGTATCAGCCAGCGATGAGCCGTGTATACTACAGACTACGACTGAAAGTAAGACGTGTCTGCTGTGTATATAAGGGCTTCCATGTTCTTCAATATCCTCCAGTACGCATTGAGGACAAATTCGCGTCCATGTCTTTGGAGTGACTTCTGTGAATGCTCGCGAGCGGCCTAGCGCTGCATTCAGAGGGTGCAGGGTATGATCGTTTAAGACAGATTCAGTTATGTGATGTTTCGATAAGAATTCGGGAAATTTGAATTTTGGGTATTCTCTCCATTCAGCTTGCAGTGGAAACATGGACTTGCTGATTCCAAAGCCAACCCTTGGGATCGGTTTTATATAAAAATCTTTAGTGCATATAGATTTAATGCCAAGTAGCTCGTTTCCTCGTTTAAGTGCTGACGCAATATACTCGCCTGGCAACGGTGAAAAGATTTTCATAAATTGTCGATCACATATGGTTTTAGTCAGTATACGCTATTTACGATCGAACTGGCCATGTTACCTAAATAACAGGCGCTTTCCTTGGTTACCTTCTCATCTTGTTACATCCGTGAGCTAAAAATATCAGCAACCTGCTTGAACATATCCTTCGGCTTGGGAGTGACTCAGCACATCGCTAGCCGTCGTAACCTGCTGCCCCCAAAAACTGGTTGTTAAACCTTACTGGTGGCAGCTGGGGTGATGGCTAGGCGTAATCTGCGGTAGGTGATCCTTGTTCCACGATGAGCAGCCATGGATGGTGCATCTGCGCAGAAACCATGTGGTAATGTCGGTGTGCCGGACATGGCTTTAACCATCGCGCGTAATGAAAAGGAAGTTTGTATGCCTGCAAAACCTGTGGTACTGCCGAGTAAGACCTTCCCCAAGCAAACTGAGGCAACAGCCTATTTCAAAGCCATGCTTGCCCGCTACGCTGATGGAGAGTACTTGAACTCTGATGACGAAGACATCTTGTATGAGCTTTTACAGAGACATCCGGACGCAGAGCAAAAGATCGGGCTCGGGGTGAAANCACCTGCTAAGGATTGACGGTAGTACTACAGACTTTGGGTATCCAGCGTGCGTATCTGGACAGGCTCGCAGCTTACGCCATGACTTTTAGGAAGCCTGTCGGTGCTCAGTGGTAGCAGAGTTAATGGCGCAAAAACAGCAGT
Source organism: Pseudomonas amygdali (assembly GCF_002699855.1). Classification (GTDB taxonomy): domain Bacteria; phylum Pseudomonadota; class Gammaproteobacteria; order Pseudomonadales; family Pseudomonadaceae; genus Aquipseudomonas; species Aquipseudomonas amygdali. Next base: position 3,129 of record NZ_LKBW01000100.1, read on the forward strand.
TGTTCGACGTGTCACCTGACGGAATCCCGTGTGTGCGAACTGGCGAGCTTACAAATATCCACACTTCAGAATATCGTCATACCGAGCCGCGATTTCGCGATATTGTAAGGGGATTCATTCAAGCTAAACATCTGGTCATCAATTCCTCGATGATGACGGTCAGCCAAGACATGCAATATACAACAGTATTCACAGATCAAGCTATGGCTGAAGATTTCAGTGACTATCATGCGACAGTCGCCAGGCTTGCAATATTCAAAAAATATGTGCGCTGATGAGTGATGTTTGGTACAGACGAAGTGGCTGCGGTCTTATGCGGCTCTTCGTCAAACCTTCCGTAGGCATTTGGCGCGTCTAAGGCCTAGCAGAAGCGCGTGCGATTGCTGAGCGTAACTGCCTCCCTCCGCTATAATTCTTGGCTGCAGCCGATTTCTGGAGCATCTGAAATGATCACAAGCCCAAGTGGTATAACTGTCCTAGTTAACGAAGCTCTGACCCCTACCGAATGCTTGACTAAAGGACATATAGGACGACTCTCTTCATCAGGTGTCGTCTCTTTAATACTCTGCGGATTTGAAATAAATGATGTTCTAGTTATGATATCGATGTCCAATCTTTATTCTCAGCCTCAAGTAACTGAAAGAATTTTGGGGAATACGATACGATCCATGCGAAGACAGCTTAACAGAGATAATTCCGTCCGCCTGAGCGCGCATCAAAGTGCCGTAGCTTTTCAATACGCTGAAATGTTAGAGCGCGCTAGTGGCGTCTTCGGAGAGCAAGCATCTGCTGAAGACTGGCTTAGTCGCCCATGTCCGTATTTGGATGGCCTAACTCCCCTCGACCTTATTGATAATGCTATTGGCTTCCGAGTTGTAAAGGACTACTTAGACAGGGTCGAGTTGGGAATATATCAATGACTATCCCTTTGTCCCTAGCCCGGCAATCCATCGGTCAGGTATCTCAGCTGGGCGAGTATCTTTGTTGACAATTTTAATTATGTCCGTAGTCGACGGTGACAGTGCAGTCTGCCACTGACCGATCGTCACTCAATGCTTCTGAATAGGGTTAGAGGAAGACGAAAATTGAAGGAGCGTCGAAAAGTCAAAACCGATAAATGGTTCATGTAGCAGAAATTCGTTGAGGAGCACGGTCGGTTTTTTCACAGAGGGCAGTGCGGAGAGCGGACGCCTAGCCTCTTTTTTTGGCCTCCTCTTACAACTTGTTGGCAGGCAATCGAGCGGTGCTTGCTGGACGCAAACGAAAAGTTCGCAAGGTCTCTGACCTAGAGGGGGCATGCCCGATAGCGACTAGAATTTTTGCCTATGCGCTGGGGATGACTTTTTTCGACCAAACAGAGCCCATTGCGTGATGTCACTAAGCTATAATTCTCATCAGCCAGCATGCTCCGCGGCTAGGAATGCTGATACACCCTGCACGAAATATGGATATTTCTATGCTCTGCTCTGCACCTCAACCCCACCGACCCCTGTTCGCCGCCCACGAAGTACTTACTCTGTGGGCGGGCACCTTGGCGCGCGCCGCTTATAGGAATCTCGACTGTCTATGAATTACTTCACCGAAACGGCAGCCAATATCCTTGGCAACAACAAGCTGCGTACGCCCCAAATCGAGGCATACATCAAAGCGCAGGACCACTTTGCTAGCTCCAGCGAAGATGCGCTGATCGTGCTACCGACCGGAACAGGGAAAAGTGGGCTGATCTCAATCGTACCGTTTGGGCTGGCCAAGGGCCGGGTACTGATCGTAACGCCTAATCTCGTAACGAAGCAGAGTATCCGCAAGACACAGGAGCTTCTGGAAGACAATTTCTGGATCAATCAGGACATAATTTTCAGTGCTGATGATCTGCCAGTGATCTGTGAGTATAACTCCAAGACTCTCTCTTCGAGCTTGGATCAGAGCCATTTCGTCTTTTCAAACATTCAGCAGGTTCACAGCGAGCGGGCGGGGTGTTTAACCAAACGCGTATCACGAGATTTCTTCGATCTCATCATCATCGATGAGGGCCATCATGCTCCGGCCGATACGTGGCAAAGAACGCTTGGATATTTCGCGAAAGCCAAAAAGATTTTCATTACTGGCACACCTTTCCGAGGAGACAAACAAGAAGTTCCTGGAAAGCTAATCCACGAAACGCCTCTCTCCGAGGTCATGCGGGATCGGTACGTCAAGTGGTTGAGGAAAGAGACGGTCAATGCGCACGAACTCTACTTCACCTTGGCAGAGAAGCCGGGTGTTCGCTTGTCTAAGGATGAGGTTCTTGCCCTGAAGGACAAGGAGTGGCTAGAACGAAGCGTAGCGCTCTCACCTGAATGCTCGATGGATGTGATTGAGCGTAGTATCGGCAATCTCAGCGAGCTACGTAAGGTATCGCCGAACGTGCCGCACAAGATCCTTGCTGTTGGGTGCAGCATTTCCCATGCGGTAGACCTCCAGGCTTGGTACCAGTCCAAGAGCCTTACTGCGGCCATCGTGCACAGCGATATGGAGCAGGCAGATCTTGATGCGGCCTTCCGGGCAATCGACAACCACGAGTGCGACGTTGTCATATCGGTGAACATGCTAATGGAGGGCTACGACCATCGTTACCTCACGGTCCTTGCCTTGTTCCGTCCTTATCGCAGTATCAACGCGTTTGCGCAGATCGTAGGCCGCGTGCTTCGGGCAATCCCGGCTGAGGAGATTACCGCCTTTGAGGTGGACAACAATGCGGTGGTGATTTATCACGAGGAAACTGGTCTGGATTCGATGTGGAGCTCTTTCCAGAAGGAAGTCGACCGCGCCCAGCATCAGCGAACTCACGAGTACACCATCACCGACACGGAATATGCGCGGAAAGTACATTCCCTGGCGGGCGTCACCTCATCTGATGCGTTCGTGAGCGATCAAGATTCTTACCTCGATGACCTCGATTTCAACAAAATTTTTTCCGAAAAACGGGCTGAAATCGACTCTATCGCGACCCAAAAGCTACAGGCCATGTCTGCTCTCGCAGATTACGATGAGGCCACCTTGGCGCAGTTCAAGAGCCTCATCATCAATGCTGAAACCAGAAAGGCTGCTCAGACGATTGACCCCAATCTTGTGGCAAAGCGGCCTGAAATCGCCCGCAAGCAACTACGTGAGATACTCACGAAAAAGGCCCAAGATGAAGTCGCGACGCTGCTCAGCGACATAGGGATCGACGAGAAGGCGTCTACCCTCTATCCGAAATTTAGCCGCCACTTGGTTGGAATTCAATCCACCATGCCTAACGACGGTATACTTGTCCGATTTATTGTCAACGCCAACTAAAAAGTGACCCCCTTCCGTGCTAAATCGCCAACTTAGTTTTG
>NZ_LKBW01000101.1:0-19422 GCF_002699855.1 Pseudomonas amygdali
CACAATATTCTTTCACGGCTGCGAGTTTTGCCTGCACTGTATATTTACCCATGACGCCTCCAAAGGTTGCGTCCAACCTTCGGGGGTCATACCACTCCAGCGTGGGAATGCCTTGGGTGACGCTCCGCGTCACAAATGTTCGCCGCGCCGCACATTCACGACCTGGCCACCATCATCTGCACAGCAAAGCCTTGGCGCTCTGGCTACAATGCTCGCCTTGCCGGGAGTTCTCATGTCCACGTTGCTCAACGATTGGCGTCATCGCTCAACCCATCGTCGTGTCTGGGCGCTGGCTGCGCCGATGATTCTGTCGAATATTTCCGTTCCGCTGGTAGCGCTGGTCGACAGCGCAGTGATCGGTCATCTGCCGCACGCACATCAGTTGGGTTCCGTCGCGGTCGGGTCGACGCTTTACACTTTCCTTGCCTGGGCCATGGGTTTTCTACGCATGGGCACCACCGGTTTTGCCGCGCAGGCGGCAGGGCGCAATGACAGTGCTGCGCTGCGCCGGATCCTGTTGCAGGGGCTGTTGCTGGCCGTCGGGCTGGCGTTGTTGCTGGGTGTGATCGCCTTGCCGTTCAGCCATCTGGCGCTGGCGATGATGCAGCCGTCTGCCGATCTGCAGCAAATGACCCTGGATTTCTTCCACACCCGGCTGTTCGGCCTGCCTGCGGCGCTGGCCAGTTATGCGCTGGTCGGCTGGTTTCTCGGCGCGCAGAACGCCAGAGCGCCACTGGCCATTCTGCTCATCACCAATCTGGTCAATATCGCGCTCAACCTATGGTTCGTCATCGGTCTGGACTGGGGCGTGGTCGGTTCGGCGCGTGCCTCGGTGTTGGCAGAGTGGACCGGCGTAGTGCTCGGTCTGCTGCTGGCCCGCAAGACCTTGCGCGCCTGGCCGGGGCAGATCGTCTGGTCAGCGATGAAGCTATGGAGCAACTGGAGACCCTTGCTGGCGGTCAATCGAGACATCTTTCTGCGCACACTGGCGCTGCAATCGGTGATGTTCCTGATCACCGTGCAGGGCGCTCGTCTGGGTGACGCAACGGTTGCCGCCAATGCGTTGCTGCTCAACGGCCTGCTGTTGACTGCCCATGCACTGGACGGGCTGGCGCATGCGGTCGAGGCGCTGTGCGGCCATGCCATTGGTGCGCGTGACCGGGATACGCTGCGGCGCTCGCTGGTGGTCGCGGGAGGCTGGTCACTGATTGCCAGCGTGGCATTTGCGCTGTTGTTTCTGGTGGGCGGGCATGGGTTCGTCAGCGTGCAGACCGATATTCCTGAGGTTCGCGCTACGGCCATGACCTATCTGCCGTATCTGGCGCTGATGCCATTGCTGGCCGTCTGGAGTTACCTGCTGGACGGGCTGTTCATCGGTGCCACCCGTGCCCGTGAAATGCGCAACGCGATGCTGTTCAGCGCAGCAGGCATCGCGCCGCTGGCTTATCTGGCTTCCAGCCACGGCAATCACGCGCTATGGCTGACGTTTCTGGCTTTTACCCTGCTGCGCGGCCTGAGCCTTGGCGCCATTGCCTGGCGATTGACGCGCCGGGACGGCTGGTTCGTTCACTGAGTCTTCAAGACCGCACGGTTCTTTTCCGCGAGCCTTTGCGGGGTGTGATTGACGAACATGTCGACCTCGTCGACCACCGGTGCCAGGCCGCTTAACAGCTTGGCAAATGCGCCGACCAGCGTGCCGTGATTGGTGCGCGAGAAATACAGGTCGCGTACCGGCACACCCGCCTCGCGCAATGCCCGCGCCAGGCCACCGGTGTTGCGTTTGGGGTTGACCAGCGAGTCCGTATTCGAGGCCATCAGCAACGCAGGGGGCGCGCTGGAACTGACGTGATTGATGGGTTGCGAGTCAGGCGGTGAGTCGGGGAAAAAGAACACCGGTTTCACATCGGCGTTCTCGATAGGCAGAAAGTCGTACGGCCCGGCCAGCCCGATCCAGCCGCTGAGAATGGACGGCGACAAGCCTTCACGGGCCAGCCAGCGCGGGTCGAGCGCCAGCATCGCAGCGTTATAGGCACCTGCACTGTGGCCCATCACGTACAAGCGGTCAGGATCGCCACCGTAGGTTTTTGCATGCTTGTGCGCCCAGGCCAGCGCCTTGGCTGAATCTTCCAGAAAGCTTGGGTAGCGCACCTGCGGATAGAGCCTGTAGTCGGCAATCACGACGACCATGCCACGCGCAGCCAATGCTTCGCCGACGAAGGCGTAATTGGCTTTCGAACCGGTGTTCCAGCTGCCGCCATAGAAAAACACCACGACTGGCGCATTGGCCGGTTTAGTCTGTGGGGTGTAAACGTCCAGCGTGTTGCGTGGATCCTGCCCGTAGGCCACTCCGTAGACATGATCGACAGGGCCGGTCGGATTCAACGTGTTGAGCAGCTTCAAGGGCGAGCAACCGGACAATGCTGCCAGTACGGCACCCGTCATCAGTGTCAGGAAAATCACTCGTATCATAAGGGAAGGGCTCTGGCAGATAAGTCGGATATGCCTGAGACCGTCGCGCTTCGCCCCAGTGCCGCATAGTTACTGCTACGTCATTCAATAGCGTCCGGATCACCCGAAGAACGGCCATTCGCCTTGCTGGCAAAGCTGATGCGCGGGCTGCTCAGTGTCAGGCCATCATCGTCGATCTGCACCGTGCTGGACCCCGCATCCAGTGTGACTTTGCTGCCTTCACCAAGGTATAGGCAGACCCCGTCTGCCAGTTGCAGCAGTCGGTCAGCGCCAATGAACATTTGCCGGTCGAGGTGCATTTGAACGTTTTCGACAGGCGCTGGATCATTCTCGCGACGCGCCTCCTGCGCCGGCAGACAGCCGATGATCAGTGGTGGGTGTGTGTCATCCTCAGAAAAGCTCACCGCCACTGACATACCGGCGCGACATTCGATATCCAGCCCCGGCGCCAGATGCAGCCAGCAGCCACCGCCGGGATCATTCGGGTGTTGCCATTCCCACTCCAGCCGGACGTGCACCCGGCCTGACGCATCAAGCCTTGCCGGTTCGCCGCTGATGCCGATGATCCAGCCTCGCTGAAGATGCGCAATGGGCGCGCACGGTGCCGGGGCAGGCGTTCTGAAGCCGACTTCCCATGGTATGGCCTTGAACTGGTTCGAGTAGCGTTCCGATGCCCCGCGGTCATTGCCATCAACGATGCCAAAGCGATGCCGGACTTCGGTGATCAGCCACATGTGGTTCCAGTTCTTCTCGGGATGGTCGGCCAGCGGCAGCAGTTCTGCGCAAGTCACGAACGGCAAGGTACTCTCGCCTGTCGCGTGCTGGGCTGCGCGGCTGCCGGGCAGATCCGTTGCATGCTCGGTGACGGCAAACCGGGTCACCCCGGACTGTTGCGCGAATTGACGCCAGCGTGCGACAGGGCTGCGCGCAAACCCGTGCAGGTTGGCGCCGAATACCAGTTCGTGGCGATGCCGTGAATGGACAAAGTGGTAGTGAATGCCTTCTTCTGCGCACAGGCGCTGGACCAGTTGCAGGTCGGATTCCTGATACTGCACGCAACAGTCGCGTTCGCGGCACTCGGTCGGCAGGTCAAAACGGAAACAGTTCTTCAGGCCATGTTCTTCGAGCACCTGGGTGATGATCCGGGTGGCGGTCATGTGCTGAAAGATGCGCGACTGGTGGCGTAACCCGAGACAGGCCAGTCGAGGCCCCATTATCAGCGTGTAACACGCCGGGCCGGGTTGGTAATGCTTGCGTGTCGCGCCTTGAATCTGACCGTGAAAGTTCTTCCGGTTTCCGAAGCTCAGCGAGGCAGGTTTGTACATCAGGCCGGTCAGGTCCAGATCCAGGCCGTCGCCAAGAATGTCCAGTTCAAAGGTAAAAGGCAGGCTGATCGCCTCGCTTGCGCTGAACGATATGACAGTGAAGCAGCGCTGCAGGCGGGCAATTTCCAGACGAAAGAGCGGCGCGCTGGTGTGGTCGGGCATGATGGAGTGCTTCTCTACCGGGAATGCGACCGAGAATTCTGGCGCAGAAAACGGGCAGGGTAGAGGGCTGCAGGTAGAACAGGACGTTGCCTACAAGGAATGTTGGTAGCGGCTTACGATGTGCGCATGACCAGCGCGCCAATGCATAAGTCTCGTAGGAGCGAGCTTGCTCGCGAAGAGGCCGGAACGCACCCCGAAACAAGGCGTTTGGCCTCGTTCTCCTGGCTTATCAGAACTTGCCTGTAACGATGAGTGCACAGCATTGGCACGACAGTCACAGTAGATGGGGCCCCAATTGCAGGCCCCATCGCAAATCCTGGAATCAGGACGACAGGTACGAAGAGCGTGTCAGCCCCAGGCGCAGGGCGTCGAGGAAGTAGGTACGCTCGCGCGGGGTAATCTTGGCGCTGGCGACCTTGTCCCGGTAATGGGTCATCAGTTCTTCCGGCGACAAATGCACGTAGCGCAGCATGTCTTCGATGGTGTCGTGGGTTTCGATGCCCGCGTGGTAAACGCTGCCGTCCGGGTTCTGGTAGATGTTCACCGAGTCGGTATCACCGAACAGGTTGTGCATGTCCCCCAGAATTTCCTGATAGGCGCCTACCAGGAAGATCCCCAGCAGATAGTCTTCGCCTTCGTTCAACGAGTGCACCGGCATGCTGGTCTCGATGCTCTGCTCATCGACGTACTGCTTGATCTTGCCGTCGGAATCGCAGGTCAGGTCCTGAAGCACGGCGCGGCGCACCGGCTCTTCGTCCAGACGGTGCAAGGGCAGAATCGGCAGCACCTGGCCGATGGCCCAGGTATCGGGCAGGCTCTGGAACACCGAGAAGTTGCAGATGTACTTGTCGGCCAGCTTGTCGTTGAGTTCGTCGAGCACCTGACGGTGTGAGCGTTGACGTGCCTTCAGCGAGTTGTACAGGCGGCGGCAGACGGCGAAGTAGCATTGTTCGCCGAGTGCCTTCTCTGCCAGGCTGATTTTGCCATCGGCGTACTGGGTAGCGATGTCGCTCATGTAATGCGTGGCACGCCAGTAGGTTTCGGTGACCATTTCTATGTCAGTCGGACCCAGCAGGTCCACCAGCCACTGCACGGTTTCCGGCAGGCTTTCCTTGTCGGAGATTTCCGGCACTTCGTCGTTATGCTTCTCGACGTCGGTCACCTGGACCACCAGCATGGCGTGGTGGGCGGTCAGCGAGCGGCCGCTTTCCGAGAAGATATGCGGGTGCGGCAGGCTTTGCGCATCGCAGAACTCCTTGAGCATTCCGACCACCACACCTGCGTAATCGTCCATGTCGTAGTTGATCGAGCTGGCGTTGCGTGAGTGGGTGCCGTCGTAGTCGACGCCCAGACCGCCGCCGACATCGATGTAATCCACCGGCAGGCCGAGTTTGCGCAGTTCGCCGTAATAGCGGATAGCCTCTTTGAAGCCGTGCTGGTAATCAGCCAGGTTGGCGATCTGCGAGCCCATGTGGAAGTGCAGCAGGCGGATGCCCTGATCGAGCCCGGCCTTGCGGAAGCGCTCGACCACCGACAGCAATTGTGCGGCCGACAGACCGAACTTGGATTTCTCGCCGCCGGTGTCCGCCCATTTGCTCGACGCCAGGGAAGACAGACGCACGCGCAGGCCTACCTGAGGGGCGACTTTCAGCTCGGCGGCTTCTTCGATCACCAGCTCGACTTCGGATTCTTTCTCGATGACGATGAATACGTTGTGGCCCAGCTTCTGGCCCATCAGCGCCAGACGTATGAACTCACGGTCCTTGTAACCGTTGCAGACGATGGTGCCGCCTTTGGGCGCCAATGCCAGCACGGCCATCAGCTCCGGTTTGGAACCCGCTTCCAGACCGATGGAGACGTTCTGCGTGGCGATGATGTTTTCCACCACCGCTTCCTGCTGGTTGACCTTGATCGGGTACAGCGCGGTGTATTGGCTCTGGTATTCCAGGCGCGCGATGTTGCTGTCGAATGCACCGGTCAGTTGACGCACACGGTCTTGCAGAATGTCGGGGAAGCGCACCAGCAAGGGCAGCGACAGGCCGCTCTTGCGCAGGTTGTCGACCTGTTCGTAAAGGTCGATGGGCGAGCTGTCCGGCCCATTGGGACGGACTTCAACGCGACCTGCTTCGTTGATTGCAAAATAACCCGCGCCCCAATGGCGAATACCATAAACGCTGCGGCTGTCCGCAACTGTCCATTGGCTGCCATCGTCTTTGCGTGTGCGTCGTACGGACATCGAAGTCCCCTATAAAGAAGTCGTTGCGCCAGCCATTAGCCCGCTGGGCGCAGTGTAATGAGTTGAAATGACGATTTGATTCGCTGCCCGCTACGCGGATTCAGCCGCCGGACTTTTTAGCCTTGAAGCCTTTTTTGATCAGCTCTGCCAATAGCAGTTCGACGTGATCGCCCTGAATCTCGATTACGCCGTCCTTGAGCGATCTGCCTGTGCCACAGCGCTGCTTGAGGGCCTTGGCGAGTTCTTTGAGCGGCTCTTCTGCCAGCGGGACACCACTGATGGTAGTCACGGTCTTGCCGCCGCGGCCTTTGCTTTCCCGGCGCACGCGGGCAATACCGTCCCCTTCGGGGATGGCGGTCTGTTTGCAGGTGCAGTCGGCAACGGGCTGACGACAATCCGGGCAGTGACGCCCTGCGTCGGTTGAAAACACCAGGCCACCAAGGGCGGCGAGAGAAGCGGCTTTTTTAGCCACGCAAAAATCCTCTTGTTGAGGACTGAAGATGGGTCGGGCTCACACGAACCATCGACCGCGAAGCCCCACTCTGGCAGGGGCAGCGCTACTGAAACGGCAGGGCCGGTCCAGTTTGAAAAGGTCGCGCAGTGTAACGGCAAACAGACCGGTTGCTAAGGGGCTGGATACGCCAATTTCTGAACACTGGCTTACTGAGCATTCTCTATCTGCTGCAGGTAGCGTTTCAGCGCCGCGAGCGAGTCCGGGCAGTAAGGGATTTTTTCAGCCTGATGCAGAACGTCGGCGATGGGCATGAAGCGCGCTTCCAGCACTTCTTCGGGCTGCAATCTCAAGGGCCCGTCCCACACGGCTGAAAACACGGCGCACCAGAGCCGGTTGCCCGGCTGATCGAAGAAAAACCGTTCGTGGGCCTGCAACGGTACGCCACTGACGCCCAGCTCCTCTTCCAGTTCCCGGGCAGCGGACTCGTCATAGCTTTCATCCGCCTGCACCATTCCGCCTGCGGCGACATCCCAATAACCGGGATAAATCGCTTTGCTCAGTGTGCGCCGATGCACGCAAAGCTCACCGGCACTGTTGAACAGCAGGATATAAGTGCCGCGCCCGATCAGTCCGCGCTCGCGCAAGTCGGCGCGGACCCGCGAGCCGAGCAGTCGGTCCTGCTCGTCGACCCAGGCGATCTGCTCGGCATCCGAGGCGGCACGGTGCGCGGCCTCGTTGGCGGGAATAGACATCAGCCTTGATTCAGCAACTGGCGCAGGTCGATGACTGCGGCGTTGGCACGCGAGATGTAGTTGGCCATGACCAGCGAGTGGTTGGCGAACACACCGAACGGGCTGCCATTCAGAATCATCGGGCTCCACAGCGGTTCCTGGGACGCTTCCAGCTCACGAATGATCTGACGCACGCTGACGGTCGCATTCTTCTTGGCCAGTACATCGGCAAAGTCGACCTCGATGGCGCGCAGCAGATGCGACAGAGCCCAGGCCTGACCGCGCGCTTCATAGAACACGTTGTCCACTTCCAGCCACGGGGTCTCGACGATTTCCTCGTCTACCTGCGGTACTTCGCCAGGCTTGACCGAAACAGCGGCCTCGGTTTTCAGCGTGCTGTTGAGTTTGACCCGACCGACACTGGCCGAAAGGCGTTGCGACAGCGAGCCCAGGCGGGTGCCGACATCACCCAGCCAGTTGTTCAGGTTGTCGGCGCGGGCATAGAACAGCGCGCCTTTCTGGTTCGGGTCGGACAAACGTGCCTGGTAGCGACTCAGAGAGTTGATACCTTCGGCGTATTGCGACTCGCTGGAAGGCAGGATCCAGCTGCGATTGTTGAAGTTGAACAGCGGCTCGGCGCGAGCCAGATCGCCATCTTCGGCAGATTGAGACTGGGAACGGGCAAAGTCTTTGCGCAGCGCACGACTCAAGTCACGCACCTGCACCAGTACGCCGTATTCCCAGCTTGGAATGTTGTCCAGCCACAAGCCCGGTGGCATGCGGTCGTTGGACAGATATCCACCGCGCTTGTTGAGCAGGGTGCCAGCCACGGTCTTGAGCGTTTCAACCGTCGTGTAGCCGATAACCATTGGCTTGCCTTCGCGCTCGGCGGCGGCTTGAGCGTTCTGTTGTACAGGGAACAGTGCAGGCTCTTTGCTCCAGTACCAGCCGACTACCAGTGCAACCAGCAGGTAAATCAAGATCAAGGCGCCCAGAGCGCGGCTATAGAACAGGTTACCCAGGTAACCGCGGCGTTTGACCGATGAAGTGTCAGCGGTGCGCTCACCCGCGCTGCCTGCGCGGTTCTTCCAATCCAGCATGGTAGGGTCCTTTCGATCTTGAGTTGAATGCTTCACGTGGGGTTCGACCGCAACCTTACCCTAAGGTGCGATCGGGGCAGCTGCAAGCTTCGAGCTTCAAGCCAAAAGCGAATTGCTTTCAACTTCCAGGTTGCAACTCAAGGCACGCCAGATTCTGGAGACGTGGCAACGTCTGCAGAAAGCCGAGTGGTCGGCTGGCGACATGGCTGAGCTCAAGGAGTCGACGTTGCGTTTACTGCGCTTTGCCGAGCGCTTCGAGCAGGTTGAACACATTTTACTGGCGCATGACATCAACCAGGCACTTGAGGCTGTCGAAGCCAATCGCGGTCGCCTCAACAGCCGCGTCATCACTGACCTCAATCGTCTGATGCAACGTCTCTCCCGCACCGGGCTGCGGCATGGCGACCAGCTTGAGCAAACGTCGCTGCCTCCGCTGCGCAAGCCGGTCTATGTGGTGCTTCAGGACCATGAGCGGGCCGAGCGTCTGGCCAAGCAGCTGGAGTTTTTCGGTCTGGCAGCTCTGTCGTTGCACAGTGTTGCCGAGTTTCAGCGCGCAATGGCGCAACGGCATCCGGCGGCGATTGTCATGGATGTCGATTTCAGCGGGGCCGGTCAGGGTCTGAAGCTGGCTTCACAGGCTCAGGAAGGCCTGGAGCAGAAGCTTCCGCTGTTGTTTTTCAGCCTTAACGAAACCGATACGCCCACCCGCCTCGCAGCAGTGCGGGCCGGTGGCGAAGAGTTTTTGACCGGCGCGCTGGAAGCGTCGAGTCTGCTGGAAAAAATCGAAGTCTTGACCTGCGTCGCTCAATACGAACCCTATAAAGTGCTGATCATCGACGATTCCCGCGCTCAGGCAATGCACACCGAACGCATTCTGAATGCAGCCGGAATTGTTACGCGGGTTCTGCTCGACCCGATTCAGGCAATGTCCGAACTGGCGGAGTTTCAGCCGGACCTGATCATTCTCGACATGTACATGCCTGGTTGCACCGGGACTGAGCTGGCCAAGGTCATTCGCCATAATGACCGCTATGTCAGCGTGCCGATCATTTACCTGTCGGCCGAGGATGATCAGGACAAGCAGCTTGACGCCATGAGCGAGGGCGGCGATGACTTCCTCACCAAGCCGATCAAGCCACGCCACCTGATCACCACGGTTCGCAATCGCGCCGCCAGAGCCCGCAGCCTCAAGGCGCGCATGGTTCGTGACAGCCTGACCGGGCTCTACAATCACACGCACATCCTGCAACTGCTGGAAGATTGCAGCTTTCGCTCGCGACGCGAGGGTAAGCCGCTGTGTTTTGCCATGCTCGATATCGACCACTTCAAGAAGGTCAACGACAGCCACGGTCACCCTATGGGAGATCGCGTCATCAAAAGCCTGGCGCTGTTTCTCAAGCAGCGCCTGCGCAAGACCGACTTCATCGGTCGTTACGGTGGTGAGGAGTTTGCCATCGTCATGCCCGATACCGACATTCAAAGTGCCCATAAAGTGCTTGATGAGATCCGCCATCGCTTTGCGGAGATCCATTACCCCGCGCAGCCGACCGATCTGTTTTGCACTTTCAGCGCCGGGGTCGTTTCTCTGGGGGCTAATGACGACAGTCTGAGCCTTGCGTCACAGGCGGATACTGCGTTGTACTGCGCCAAGCACGCGGGCCGCAATCAGGTGCATTCGGCCCTGGTGGATGTGCCCTATCACGTCGTGTTGACGGAAATCGAGGCCTGATTCGGTTTCAGTCCTGGCTTTCGATCAGCTTTTGCCGCTCTGCCGATTTGCCGGGTGAAAATGCCAAGGCCAGTTGGGTGCGGTTATGCATGTGGGTCAAGCGCAGCACTTGGGACACGTAGAGTTTGACAGTGTTTTCGGTAATGCCCAGTTCGCAGGCAATCTGGTAATTGGTCAGCCCCTTGCTGACCAGGCGCGCGACGTCAAGCTGGCGGGGTGACAATTTGGCCAGCGATACGGGCATCTGTGCATCACTCTCGAGGCTGGTTTTGCGCTCGGACTGCGCCCTGTTCTGAACGTTATCCAGATTTTGATAGAGGTCGTCTATGGATGCGGCCAGAAACTGAAGTTTCTCGTTGAGCAGGCCCAATTGCTGACGGTTTTTCTGCCGTTCGTGCAGCGCTTCCACCTGCAACTGGACACCCTCAAGCAACTCTTCAAGGTTGACCGGCTTCTGGTAGTAATCGGCGATGCCGGCTCGCAGAGCCTTGATGACGTCCTTTTTCTCGGCTTGTCCGGTCAGCATGATGGCCTCGAACAGATGCGTCTTGCCGCCAGCCATCTTCATGGCTTCGACCATCTCGATCCCATTCATGCCTGGCATTTCCAGGTCGCAAAGTACGATGCCAATAGCGCTGTCGCTGCTGAAATGCTCGATGGCCTCAAGGCTTGAATGACAGCGCACGCACGCATAGCCGTTGCTCTCCAGAAACTCACAGAGTTCTTCAACAATAACAGGCTGGTCGTCGACCACCAGAACTTTCGTGACCGGGTAGTTATCCACATGCAACTCCATGCTGTTAAGGCCGGCAGACCGGGACCTTTATCCATTCAGCAAAACATGATTAAGCGTTGTATGACCCGTTTCGGGTAGTTCAATGACAGTACGCCACAGCGATGTGTTAACCGTAGTCGTACTTTCCGACTATGTACATAGCATTAAACTTTCAATTGGCCGAGAGTCGACTAATGGAGCAACGCTACTGTCAGCAGCAAGCCCGCCAATAAAAAAGGTGAAAAAGGATATTTATCTGGCGCGTCAGGGAACATATAGGCGTAACGCCGCGCAACTCGTTGGTTTATATGATGCTGCACTTTCCTGGCGAGCAACACCCAGGTCAGCGCGGCGATGCCTGCGCCGATAAACGTGCACAGTAAATAGACGCTGTCGGAGGCGAGCGCGAGTGCGGCCATCAGCTTGACGTCTCCGGCGCCCAGCTTGCCGAGCGCATAACCAGGCAACGTCAAGCCCAGTGCCAGCGCCAGTGCCAGCGCGGCTTCCAGTGGCGTGGCGCCTAGCCAGCTCGTTCCGGTGCCTGCCAGCCAGGCGGCCGCCAGTGCTGTTGCGCCCAGTGTCAGGCTGTTTGAAATTTGCTTGCGTCGCGCGTCCTGTTCGGCGCAAATTGCAAACCATACAAGCAGAAAAAATAGTTTTATCAAGCAAAAAACATCCTGTTTTCCTGAAAGAATCTATGCTCTGTTGAAGCCGTAAATGTCAGGGTAGACGTTGATATGAAAACCGTTCTGCAGCATGCCTTGCCTCATCGGCAGCAAGGTGCCGCCGCTATTGAGTTCGCTGCGGTGTTCGTTGTTTTCTTTGCCGTGTTCTATGGCGTGGTGAGTTATAGCCTGCCGTTGCTTATGATGCAGTCTTTCAATGCGGCGGCCAGTGAAGCCGTGCGCCGAAGTGTCGCCCTTAGCCCGACAGTGAGTGGCTATAACACTCTGTTGGTCAGCCAGGCGCAGAGTGTCGTCATGAATCAGCTGTCATGGATGCCGCCTGCGCTGGGTTTCAACGCCAGTTATACCAACGTGACCTACACCGCTGGTGTTCTGACGGTGACCATCCAGTACCCCAAGACCCGATTGACCCAGGTACTCCCTTTATTGACGATCCCTGGCATCGGCGAGGTTCCGCGCTTGCCGACCAACCTTACTGCACAAGCGAGTCTGCAACTTGCCCCTTGAAAAAAATCGTCTGAGCCGTTGGCTGGGCCGTGGTGAAGCGCCGCCGTTATCCCAGGCTGTGCCCGTGTCACGCGAGCCGGGCCCGGTCGGGGTCGACCTTTATGTGCTGCTCGATGACGAAGGACGGATACAGAGCATCAGCCCGCAGTTGCTTGCGCGGTTGGGCATTGCCGCTCCGCTGTCAGCTGCGCAGCGGTTGATGAATCTGTTGCTGCCAAACAGCGCGCTGGTCATTGAAGGCGTGCCGCATGACTGGCTGGGGCACATGCTGGACCTGGACTTCAAGAGTGCCGATGCGCATACCTTGCACGCCCGTGGCTGGGTGCAGGCGCATGGCAAGGGCTGGCTGTTGCAGCTGCTGGATATCAGCGACTTGATGGAGGAGGCCAGTGCCGCCCGCAGCCGCCAGCAATGCCTGCGCTTTGCCGGGCAAATGGCCGAACGTGTGCGCGTGTGCAACGTAGACCGGCTGACTGCCGTGGTGACCGAGCAACTCGAGGAACTGGCGCAGCTATGGCGCGTTCCCTGTCTGGCGCTGGTATTGCCGGAAGTCAGCGGCGCTGGCTGGCGTGTCTACTGCCAGTACAGCGCCCACACCGCACCGGAGTTATGGCAGGTTGGGCAGCGACTGGGCAATGCGCTGGATCGATTCGATGCCAATATCACCCATCAACTCAGGTTTGGCGGCGGCGTCGACCAAGGGCCGTTGCAGAGTGCCTTCGGCAACGCGGACGGTTTTCTGATCCCCCACAGCCGTGACAACGTTGCTAAAGCATGGCTGATGTTCGGTTTCTATAACCCGCAACAGCAGGCTCCGGATCTTGGTGAGCGCGAGTGGCTCAACCTGTGTTCGGCGCTGGCCGGGCCGGTGCTTTTTCGCTTGTCCGAGCAGCACAACCGTCACCATGTAGAGCGCCTGGCGGTGCTTCAGGATCTGCTGGGCACCGGTTGGTGGGAGCTGATGCCTGCTCGTGACGAAATCCTGCTGGCACCGCAACTGGCGCGCAGTCTGCGTCTGGGTGACCGGGTCGAAAGTCTGTCGCGTCAAGACTGGCTGGCGTTGATTCATCCGGCTGATCGACAAGAGCTTTCCAGTCGTCTGGCGCAGTTACGTGACAAAGGCACGCCGCTGCTGATTTGCGTGCGTCTGGCACAGAGCGATTCCGCCCAGGAAACCCTCTGGTACCGTATTCAGGGCCAGGCGCTGATCAGTGGTCAGGTTCAGCGAGTGTTGGGTTTCATGCTCGATGTCAGTGATATCAAGAATCAGGAAACCGAAGCAGCGGCCGCTCACGCCCGGCTGGATAACCTCATTGCCAGCTCGCCGGCCGTGATTTACGTGCAGCGCTACGATCACGGCAACCTTGAGCCAACCTTTTTCAGTGACAGTCTCACGCCCTTGCTGGGCTGGACGCTGGCTGACTGCGTAGATGGCCAGCTGGCGGAATACATTCACCCCGAAGACCGCGACATCTGGTTCGAGCGTAACCGGCAGCTGTTGCGCGGAGGCGTTGTCAGTCGGCGTTACAGGTTGCGCAACAAGAACGGCCACTACCATTGGTTGCTGGACGAAGCGCGATTGTTGCGTGACGACCTCGGCATGCCCGTGGAGGCGGTCGGCCTGTGGCTGGACGTGACCGAAGCCACTCTGGCGGCCGAGCACGTGCGCCAGAGCGAAGAGCGATACCGCATTCTGGTCGAAGACTCACCGGCCATGATCTGCCGCTATTCTCCGGATCTGGTACTGAGTTTCGGCAACCGTCCACTGGCCAATTACATGGAATGCACGCCGGAACAACTGACCGGGATCAATCTGGGGGACTGGCTTTCGGACGAGCAGCGCGAGGCGTTCATTCGGCGCATTGGTCAGCTCACCCCGCAAGCGCCGGTGAGCACCGAAGAAATCTGTATCGAGCTGCCCGGCCGTGAGTATGCCTGGTGGGTCTGGGCCGACCGGGGAATATTCGACGAGCACGGCACGCTGGTCGAGGTTCAGGCCGTCGGCCGTGATAACACGGATGTGCGCCGCTCCAGGATGCAATTGAACCAGAGCGCGAAAATGGCCACGCTTGGCGAAATGTCCACAGGCCTCGCCCATGAGATAAATCAGCCACTCAATGTCATGCGCATGGCGGTGGTCAACGTCCTCAAGCGTCTTGGGTGCGGGGACGTGGACATCGAATACCTCACCGAAAAGCTCAACCGTATCGACGCGCAGGTACAGCGTGCTGCCCGCGTGGTGGACCATATGAGGGTATTCGGTCGGCGCTCTGAAGTGGAGGAGCAGCTGTTCGATCCGGCGCAGGCGGTGGAAGGCACCCTCTCGATGCTGGCCGAAGGCATGAAAGGCAAGGGTGTGCAGTTGCGGGTCGGCACCATGATCGAAGACGTGCAGGTTCGCGGGCATGTCGATCAGCTTGAGCAGGTGCTGATCAACCTGATGGTCAACGCCCGTGATGCGTTGTTGTCACGTCGGGAAAAAGACCGGGATTTCGAACCGTGGATCAGCGTCGAGGCCGAGCGGGACGAAAATATCATCCGGCTGGCGGTTCAGGACAACGGCGGGGGGATTGATCCGCGTTTGCTGGAGCGCATTTTCGAGCCGTTCTTCACCACCAAGCCTGTCGGTGTCGGCACCGGACTGGGCTTGTCTGTCAGCTACGGCATCGTCGACCAGATGGGCGGCCAGCTCAGCGTCGGCAACGTCGGGGAGGGCGCTCGTTTCCAGATCGAGCTGCCGATATTCAACGCCGGTTAGATAATCAGCGTCGCCTGACCGATGTTGCAGCTTAAATTGGCACCCACATCGGTGGCACCCAGATTCAGGCCAAGTGACTCGAACAGCGGGTCGACGACTGATGTCAGCAAGCCGGTCAGCGTGTTCTCCACAATAGCGTCCAGCGCAACGGTCAGGCTGTTCAGCGTTGCAGCTGCTCCAGTAATGACGTTGCCTAGCACATTGCTGGTCGCAGGTTTATAGACATTCACCTTTACGCTGGAAACCGTGCCGTTCAGCAACGTACTGGGTTTGGTGTGCGCAACGCTTGTCAGGAAATAGGGCGCGCTGTTGATTTCCGGCAGATTGGGCGAGCTGAAGGTTGTACTGACGACCGTTGAGCTGCCCAGCGGCGACTGGCTTACCGTGTCGAACGTGAGACCTATGCCGCCACCGCCGAAGGGGGTGCGGGCGGTGCAGTTGCCCAACAGTCCCGCTATCTTCTGGCAGGTCTTGGTGCCTATATCCAGCACCGGTAGAGGCAGTGCGGTGATTGCCGAGGGGTCAGTGCTGGCAGGAAACGCTGCCGTGCTGTCAATCCAGCCAACCTTGGCGCTGAGCAATCCTGCATCTGTTTTGACACTCAAGGTTTTGCTGGTATTGCTGGTACAGGTGTAGCCGGTGACATAGGTGTCGGCGCTGGCCAGCGACAGGCTCAGATCTATCCTGGGGCCGGCGCTGGCAGAAGAGTCCGAGGTCAGAAACTTGAAATCGGTGACCATGCAACTGTTTAGCCCTACGGCGCAGGTGGCTGATGTCACCAGGCCCGCGATGTTCAGGCTCAACGCGCTATTGAGGATCGGTGTCAGGCTGCCGACCACCGAGCCCGCAGTGTTGGCCAATGACGTGATGGTGCCCAGCACCGGCAGATTGATCGACACCAGCGCACGCATCTGCGCGGTGCGCACGTAGATCCGGTTGGCACCGGTTTTGGGATTGAGCGGGTCGATCTTGCTCGGGTCGCCGATGGCCGATAACTGAGGCGGCTCAACGACCTGAAATCGTGTGGTGACCTGTGCCAGGGTGCCTACATTTATTTGCGCAGCTGTCGATATGCCGGTCTTGTCGTTGGCCAGTTGCGCAAGGCCTTGAACCAGGTCCAGAAGGCGCAGGTTGGTATTCAATGCAGCGAGGTCCGAACTGCCCTGTATCGACAGCACGTCGCCGAGCAACACAGTGGTTGCGCCAGCCGCCAGTTTCAAGGCTTGCAGGCCTGCGATGGTGGCCGTACCGTTCAAGGTCGCGCCGGGGTCGAGCACATGGATAGCACTCTGGATCAACTGGCTGACAGAAACCGATGTGTTGAGCACCTCGCTGTAACCGACCGCAGTCAGGTTAAGGTCGGTCTTGAGTCGGTTCAGATAGCTCAACAGGCTGAGGTCGGTGCTGGCGAGGCCCTGCCAGTTCGCTACGCTCAGGTTGAGTGTGTCACCGAGCAGGCTGCCGATGAGCGGGTTCAGAATGGCCGCCCGAGTGCTGTCCATTGTTACCGCCGCACTGCGAATGGTCAGTGCCGCCAGTGGCGCGGCACTGGCAGCCACGGCTGTGGCGCTGATCGTGATGTTCGCAGGGGAGGGAGTTTTTTCGAACAGGGCAACAATACCGGCAGCAATACTTCGTGGCACCGGATGCGCCGCGACCACTTGAATGGCCAGTGCCTGGGTGGAGTCCGCGACAAATACGCGCTGGCTCTGCAGGCCCACTGTAAGGGTGCCGCAGAGGATGGTTAGCGTTCGACCTCCGGTATTCGGGGTAAAGCCGTTACGCGTGGCACTTTGTGTGGCGAAACCGGGGGCGGTGGCCGCCCCGCTGCACGTTCCCCTGCGCCCCGCAGCTTCCAGGGCGGCGATGTCCGCAACCCGCTGCAACGAGCGTTTCTCCAGATACAGCCTGCCGCTGTCGACCACTATCAGTGTGCACAGCAGCGCCAATCCCAATGTGAGCGCGGCCATCATGCCTATGGCGCCGCGTTGCCGGGCGGGCATTGCCGTATAACCATCCAGTGGGGACATCAGCACTCCTTCGGCCACGCCGTTGCTCACTCACCTGCTTCAGGGGAGTGTAGTCAACGCCTCGAAAGAGCACTGGCAAGGTGCCAGATTTGAGAAGTGTCGCACCCGATTTGTACGGGCGCGATCAGGTATGCCGATCAGTACTGGTAACGCAGTACCGCGTGCGAGAGGGCGCGCACCGCAAAAATGCCGAGCAGCGCGGTCATTGCCGGGACGATGAGCCACCATACCCGGACCGACATGGCGGGCAAGGGGGCGTTGCGCTGAATGAACGCCAGGCTGGCGGCGCAGACACAGAACGCCAGGAGCATTCCAGCGAGGATGTCGGTTGGCCAGTGAACGCCGAGGTAAACCCTGGAAAGCGCGATGGCCAGTGCCGGAATGCCACCGACCAGCATCCAGCTCAGGCGCAGGCGCACGGGCTGGCCGCGTCCGGCCAGCACCGCCAGCGTCATGAACAGCGCAAAGGCCGCAGAACTATGGCCACTGGGCATGCTGTAAGTGGTCAGCGGCTCTACCAGAACGTCCGGGCGAGCGCGGGCGAAGAACGTTTTCAGGGTGCCATTGGCAATCGCGGTACCCAGTGTTGCGGTCAGAGCAAAAGCTGCGTGACGCCATTGTCTGGCAACGGCCAGCACGATGATCAGCAGGGAGGCCGCCAGCAACTGGGCCTTGAAGTCGCCGATGCTGGTGACGAAGATCACGATGTTCTGTGCGGCCTCGCTGCGATGCTCCTGAATGAGCGTCATCAGGCCGTTGTCGAAGTCCGCCAGATAGGGCCAGCCGATGAACAGCGCCGCGACCAGCGTCAGGCTGAGCACGGAAATAAGTTTGGTTGCATAGCGCTTCTGGCGAATGCTGCTCTGAATACTCAGCCCGAACAGAATCGCCAGACCGGCACCGACCACTGCCGCCTCAGGCCAGAAGCCTTCCGGCAGCGGCAGGCTAATGGCCGCGCCCGCCGCCCAGCCCGGCATCAGGTAGGCAATCGACCAGCCTGCCGCGGCCAGTACACTGACGGCCGCAAAGCGCGGGAGCGGCATGTCGCACATGCCGGCAATCATTGGCAGCATCGGGCGTAGCGGTCCGATGAAGCGCCCGACCAGCAAACTGGCGATGCCGTAACGGTGGAAGTATTTTTCCGCACCTTCCATCCACTCCGGGTGCGTGCGCAAGCCGGGCAACTGACGGATATTCTGATGAAAGCGCCGACCTATGAAGTACGACACTGCGTCCCCCAACAGCCCGCCGAGAAAACCCAGTAACAGCACTTCGCTCAACGGCAGTATGCCGCTGCCCGCCAAGGCGGCGATGGCAAACATGATGACCGTGCCCGGCACGACGATCCCGACGATCGCGACGATCGCGACGCATTCAGTGAAGGCCACCAAAAAAATCGCGACAGCCACCCAGGAAGGATTCGCTGTCAGCCAGCCGGTCATGCCATTGAGCAGATCGCCCATCGGTCAGTTTCCTTGATCGAGAAATAAGTAGTCGCGGCCTTCGACCTGACCGCGTCTGAGAGGGTCCCGTGTGCAGAAACGGGCGTAACCGGCATCCACGAAGCGATACATCAAGTGCTCATCGCGCCCGGCAGGAATGCCCAGACGGGTGGTCTGGATAATGCGCTCGGGTGCCTGGCCGATGTCTTCGACCAGCAACCTCTGTGGGTCGAAGCGTCTGGCGTCCCACTCCGGTACTTTCAGGCCAAGTGCCTTGCACAGTAGCGTCTGGCCAGCGCAGAGCCGTTGCGGCGGGCGGATTGCCCCGCTGGCGTCGGGGTTGTTCAACTGCATCTGCGCCAGGGCGTTTTCGTCGCTGGTTGCGTCGGTCCAGGGAAATGCCGATTTGATCAGCACTGCATTGCCCGGCCCCTCGGCGCTGAAATTCAGCGAGTCACCGCCGCGCGCGTAGTACATATAGATGTGCCCGCCGTCGAGGAACAGCGCTTTGCGCTTTTCGGTATAGCCCAGCGAAGCATGGCTGCCTTTTTCAGCGCAGTAGTACGCTTCTGTTTCGATGATGCGGGCGGCCAGCCACAGCTCGCCCACTTTATGCCGAATGATCTTGCCCAGCAGATCGCGGGCCAGCAACTGGGCATCGCGATGGAAGAAATAATCCGGAAGAGCAGCAGGCATAGTCAGGCAGGTACGTTGAGAAGGTGCCCGATAATAACAAGCGCAACTTTAATTGCAGCTGAATGTGTCTGGATTAGCGGCTTTGTTGTTTCTGAAAGTGACTGAGGCATGACAAACCGGTTAACCCATAAGAGCGTTTTGTGCGTGCGTCTCATTGCGACGCTGGTCGAGAGGGCGCGCAGGCTGAGCGCACATCGTTATGCACGAGTCCTGACGAGCCCGGAAAATGGGGGTGTTCAGGCTTCTGCCCGCAGGGCGTGGGAGCGAACTTGTTCGCGAAAGCTTTATCTCGGGCGACACATCTCCTGCGGATGTCACGGCC
>NZ_LKBW01000101.1:19484-60332 GCF_002699855.1 Pseudomonas amygdali
GTTCAGGCTTCTGCCCGCAGGGCGTGGGAGCGAACTTGTTCGCGAAAGCTTTATCTCGGGCGACACATCTCCTGCGGATGTCACGGCCCTTTCGCGGACAAGTCCGCTCCTACGGCTTTCGGCCAGAATCCAAAGCGGACTTTGTATGTAACGATGAGGGATGAGCGTGATAAATGGTGGCGTTCAGGCTTCTGCCCGCAGGGCGTGGGAGCGAACTTGTTCGCGAAAGCTTTATTTCGGGCGATACACCTCCTGCGGATGTCACGGCCCCTTCGCGGACAAGTCCGCTCCTACGGCTTTCGGCCAGAATCAAAAGCGGACTTTGTATGTAACGATGAGGGCTGAGGGGGATAGGCATCGGTCTGCACAATAAATCTACGCACTGATATCGACCATCCGCCTGTCTGCGCTGTCGTTCGTGCGGCACGACAGCTATAATCAGCCGCTTTCCTCTTTGCCAAGACCTCTGAGACCATGACTGAGTCCGTTCTTGACTACATGACCCGCCTGGGTCGCGCCGCCCGCGAAGCCTCGCGAGTGATCGGTCGTGCCAGCACTGCGCAGAAGAACCGCGCCCTGCAAGCCACTGCCGCTGCTCTGGATGAAGCGCGCGCCGAGCTGTCTGCCGCCAATGCGCTGGACCTGGCCAATGGTCAGGCCAATGGCCTTGAGCCGGCAATGCTGGAACGACTGGCCCTGACCCCCGCGCGTATCGACAGCATGATCGTCGGGTTGCGTCAGGTAGCAGGTCTGGCAGACCCGGTCGGTGCGATCCGCGACATGAGCTATCGGCCGTCGGGTATTCAGGTCGGCAAGATGCGTGTGCCGCTGGGTGTTGTGGGAATCATCTACGAGTCGCGTCCGAATGTGACCATCGATGCGGCCAGTCTGTGCCTGAAGTCCGGTAACGCGACTATCCTGCGCGGCGGTTCCGAAGCCATTCATTCCAATCGTGCCATTGCCGCCTGCATCGAGCGTGGTCTGGCCGAGGCCGGGCTGCCTGCTGCTGTGGTGCAGGTGGTTGAAACCACCGACCGTGCAGCGGTTGGCGCATTGATCACCATGCCCGAGTACGTTGACGTCATCGTTCCGCGTGGCGGCAAGGGCCTGATCGAGCGGGTCAGCCGCGATGCGCGCGTGCCGGTCATCAAGCATCTGGACGGCATCTGCCATGTGTATGTCAGTGCCCACGCCGATCTGGCCAAGGCGCAGAAGATTGCCTTCAATGCCAAGACGTACCGCTACGGTATCTGCGGCGCGATGGAAACCCTGTTGGTCGATCAAACCATCGCCGCCGATTTCCTGCCCGCCATGGCCGCGCAGTTTCGCGAGAAGGGCGTCGAGTTGCGCGGTTGCGAGCGCACCCGTGACCTGATCGACGTAGTTCCGGCCACCGAAGACGACTGGCACACCGAATACCTGGCTGCAATCCTGTCGATTCGCGTCGTTTCAGGGCTGGACGAAGCCATCGAGCACATCAACCATTATGGTTCGCATCACAGCGATGCCATCGTTTCCGACCATCAAAGTCAGATTCGCCGGTTCATGGCCGAGGTCGATTCCAGTTCGGTCATGGTCAATGCACCGACCAGCTTTGCGGACGGGTTCGAATACGGATTGGGTGCCGAGATCGGCATTTCTACTGATAAGCTGCACGCCCGCGGTCCAGTCGGGCTTGAAGGGTTGACCTGCGAGAAGTACATCGTGATCGGTGATGGTCAATTGCGCGGACAAGCCTGACTTGAACAACCCCACGACAGCGCTGCCCAGACGTATCGGTATGCTTGGGGGTACGTTTGACCCGGTTCATATCGGTCACTTGCGCGGTGCGCTTGAAGTGGCCGAACTGCTGGAACTCGATGAGTTGCGCCTGACGCCCAGCGCCAGGCCTCCGCATCGTGACATGCCGAGTGTCACCGCCGAGGACCGTCTGGCGATGGTTCAGAGCGCGGTTGCGGGTGTGTCGCCCTTGACGGTGGATGACCGTGAACTGAAGCGGGACAAACCGTCGTATACCCTCGACACACTGGAATCGATGCGCGCCGAACTGGCGCCTCAGGACCAGCTGTTCCTGTTGCTGGGTTGGGATGCCTTTTGTGGGCTGCCGACCTGGCACAGGTGGGAAGAAATGCTGGAGCACTGCCATATCGTGGTGCTGCAACGCCCGGACGCGGACAGCGAGTCGCCGGATGCCATGCGCAATCTGCTGGCGGCACGCGCGGTCAGCGACCCCAAGGCCCTGAAAGGGCCGGGTGGACACATTACATTCGTCTGGCAGACGCCTTTATCGGTGTCTGCCACCCAGATCCGTCAACTGCTGGCCAGCGGTAAGTCGGTACGTTTTCTGGTGCCAGACGCGGTACTGGCCTATATCGATGCACGCGGACTTTACCGCGCGCCGAACACTGATGGGTCGTCCTGAAACTGCTTTGATCGATAAGCGTTTGAACGGTCCCACACATACGAGCTGAATGAGTTTTATATGACAAAGCAAAAAATGAGCAGTGAAGAAGTCATCAATGTTGCGATTGCAGCCCTTGAAGAAGTCAAGGGTGCAGACATCCTGACCATCGATGTGCGTGACAAGACCAGCATCGCTGACTACATGCTGATCTGCACCGGTACGTCCAACCGTCAGTTGAATGCACTGGTCGATAACGTCCGTGACAAGGTCAAGGCAGCCGGCCTGAAGTCCCTGAGCGAAGAAGGCAAGGGCGACAGCGACTGGGTTCTGCTGGACCTGGGCGATGTGATCGTTCACGTAATGACCGCTGCGGCACGCCAGTTCTACGACCTGGAACGCTTGTGGCAGGGCGCTGAACAAAGCCGTGCCGCCAGCGCTGCGCATCACACTCCAGGCAACGAATAAGGCCTTGATGTGCGTTTGCGTCTGATTGCTGTGGGTTCGCGCATGCCCAAGTGGGTGGAAGAAGGTTGGCACGAGTACGCCAAGCGGATGCCCTCCGAGCTTGCGCTTGAACTGGTGGAAATCCCGCTCAATACCCGGGGCAAGAACGCCGATGTTGCGCGCTTAATCCGTCAGGAAGGCGAGGCGATGCTGGCGAAAGTGCAGCCGGGCGAGCGGATTGTCACGCTTGAAGTGCATGGCAAACCGTGGAGCACCGAACAGCTGGCGGTCGAACTCGATCGCTGGCGTCTCGATGCACGCACGGTCAACCTGATGGTCGGCGGCCCCGAGGGGCTGGCACCTGAAGTCTGTGCCCGCAGTGAACAACGCTGGTCCCTGTCGCCGCTGACCCTGCCGCATCCACTGGTGCGCATTCTGATCGGCGAACAGATGTATCGCGCCTGGACAGTCCTGTCCGGGCACCCTTATCACAAGTAGCATCGTCTTTACTGTGAATACGGCCTAAATGTCTCAACCGATCCGCCTCAAAGACCACGAAAAGGACGCACGCCTGGTGCGCGGCAGGGTCGTGTTCGGTGCCGTGGCGGTGGTGTTGCTGGTGTGCGTGCTGATTGCCCGGTTGTATTACCTGCAGGTCATCCAGTACGAGTATCACTCCACACTTTCCGAAAACAACCGCGTTCACGTTCAGCCGATTCCGCCCAGCCGTGGGCTGATATACGACCGTAATGGCGTGGTGGTTGCGGACAACCGGCCCAGTTTTAGTCTCAGCATGACCCGTGAGCGTGCCGGCGAGTGGTCCAGTGTGCTCGACACCATTGTCGAGATCCTCCAGCTCACCCCGGATGATCGCATCATCTTCGAAAAGCGTATGAAGCAGGGGCGTCGGCCGTTCGAGCCGGTGCCTATCCTGTTCGAGCTGAGCGAAGAGCAGATCGCCCTGATTGCGGTCAACCAGTTCCGCCTGCCGGGTGTCGAAGTGGTTGCGCAACTGGTCAGGCACTACCCGCAAGGGCCGCATTTTGCTCACTCGGTCGGTTACATGGGGCGGATCAACGAAAAAGAGCTCAAGAGCCTCGACCCGATCAATTACAGCGGCACGCACCATATCGGCAAGACCGGTATCGAGCGATTTTACGAACCCGATCTGCATGGTCAGGTCGGCTACGAAGAGGTCGAGACCAACGCCCGTGGCCGCGTGCTGCGCGTGCTCAAACGCACCGACCCGATCCCTGGAAAGGACATCGTTCTTAGCCTGGACATCAACCTTCAGGAAGCTGCCGAGGCCGCATTGGGTGGGCGTCGTGGCGCGGTAGTCGCGCTGGACCCTGCCACCGGAGAAGTGCTGGCGATGGTCAGCGCGCCCAGTTTCGATCCGAATCTGTTCGTCACCGGTATCAGCTTCAAGGCCTACGCCGAGCTACGCGATTCAATAGACCGGCCGCTGTTCAACCGCATTCTTCGCGGCCTTTACCCGCCCGGTTCGACCATCAAGCCTGCCGTGGCGATTGCCGGGCTGGACGCCGGTGCAGTAACGCCCGGCTCAAGAGTGTTCGACCCTGGCTATTACCAACTGCCCAATTACGATCACAAGTACCGTAACTGGAACCGCACCGGTGATGGCTGGGTGGATCTGGATACCGCGATCATACGTTCCAATGACACGTACTTCTACGATCTGGCGCACAAACTGGGCATCGATCGGCTTTCCACCTACATGAACAAGTTCGGCATCGGGCAGAAAGTGTCGCTGGATATGTTCGAGGAGTCCCCCGGTCTGATGCCGTCCCGTGAATGGAAGCGTGCGACCCGTCGCCAGGCCTGGTTCCCTGGCGAAACCCTGATTCTCGGCATTGGGCAGGGCTACATGCAGGCAACGCCGTTGCAACTGGCCCAGGCGACCGCACTGGTGGCCAACAAGGGTGTGTGGAACCGTCCGCATCTGGCCAGAACCATCGAAGGCAAGGCGCCTGTGGATGAAAACCCGATGCCGAACATCGTGCTGCGCGACCCGGCCAACTGGGGGCGAGTCAACCACGGCATGCAGGAAGTGATGCATGGCGCGCGTGGTACGGCGCGCAAGGCTGCCATCGGTGCGCAATACCGGATCGCCGGCAAAAGCGGTACGGCTCAGGTAGTCGCCATCAAGCAGGGCGAGAAATACGACCGTACCAAGGTTCAGGAGCGTCACCGTGACCATGCCCTGTTTGTCGGTTTTGCACCGGCCGACAATCCAAAAATCGTTGTTGCAGTGATGGTCGAGAACGGCGAGTCCGGTTCCGGCGTTGCTGCACCCGTTGTGCGGCAGGTGATGGACGCCTGGCTGCTCGACGAAAACGGCCATCTCAAGCCTGAGTATGCCGGTTCCCTGAATCTGGAGGCTGCGGCCCGTGAAGAGTAATTTCGACCGCATCCTGTCCAGCGAAGACGTGATGCGTCGCCGTGCCACTTTTTTTCAGCGCATTCATATCGATGGCCCGTTGTTGATCCTGTTGCTGACCCTTGCGGCTGGCAGCCTGTTCGTCCTGTATTCGGCCAGCGGCAAGAACTGGGACCTGCTCATCAAGCAGGCCAGCTCGTTTGGTATCGGTCTGGTGGCGATGGTGGTGATCGCCCAGTTGGAGCCGCGCTTCATGGCGCGCTGGGTGCCGGTACTGTATGTCATCGGCGTCCTGCTGCTGGTAGTGGTGGATGTCATGGGTCACAACGCCATGGGCGCGACGCGCTGGATCAACATTCCCGGGGTGATCCGCTTCCAGCCTTCGGAGTTTCTCAAGATCATCATGCCGGCGACCATCGCCTGGTACCTGTCCAAGCGCACGCTGCCCCCGCATTTGAAGCATGTGGCGGTCAGTCTCGCCCTGGTCGGTGTGCCGTTCATTCTGATCGTGCGCCAGCCTGACCTGGGGACGTCACTGCTGATTCTGGCCTCAGGTGCCTTTGTGCTGTTCATGGCCGGCCTGCGCTGGCGCTGGATTATCAGTGTGCTGGCGGCCGCTGTGCCTGCGGCGGTGGCCATGTGGTTCTTCTTTATGCACGACTACCAGAAACAGCGCGTGCTGACCTTCCTTGACCCGGAAAGCGATCCGCTGGGCACCGGCTGGAACATCATTCAGTCAAAGGCAGCCATCGGTTCGGGCGGCGTTTTCGGCAAAGGCTGGCTGCTGGGCACTCAGTCGCACCTGGACTTTCTGCCGGAAAGCCACACCGACTTCATCATCGCGGTACTGGGTGAAGAGTTCGGTCTGGTGGGCATCTGTGCGCTGCTGATCATCTATATGCTGCTGATCGGCCGTGGGCTTGTGATCACGGCACAGGCGCAGACATTATTCGGCAAACTGCTGGCCGGAGCGTTGACCATGACGTTTTTTGTTTACGTTTTCGTCAACATCGGTATGGTCAGTGGCCTGCTGCCAGTGGTGGGGGTGCCATTGCCCTTCATTAGCTACGGCGGAACTTCGCTGGTGACCCTACTGTCAGCGTTTGGGGTTTTGATGTCGATCCATACACACCGTAAATGGATTGCTCAAGTTTGATTAAGGTGAACTATTCAATGCAAGCAATGCGTAACTGGGCTCGATATGCTCCGGTGGTCGGTCTGGTAGGCATCCTTGGATCGGTGCAAGAGGCGCTGGCCGGCGACTATGAGGGTTCGCCCCAGGTAGCGGAATTCGTCGGTGAGCTGACCCGCGATCACGGTTTTGCCGGTGAGCAGTTGATGAGCCTGTTTCGTGAGGTGGAGCGCAAGCAGGCCATTCTCGATGCCATTTCCCGCCCGGCCGAACGGGTCAAGCAGTGGAAAGAGTATCGGCCGATGTTCATCACCGATACGCGCATCGCCCGCGGTGTCGATTTCTGGCGTCAGCACGAGGCCGCATTGGCCCGCGCCGAGCAGGAATATGGTGTACCGGCGCAGATCATCGTTTCGATCATTGGCGTGGAAACCTTTTTCGGCCGCAACACCGGCAATTACCGGGTGATCGATGCATTGTCGACGCTCGGTTTCGATTACCCGCCACGCGCACAGTTCTTCCGCAAGGAATTGCGTGAGTTTCTGCTGCTGGCTCGCGAACAACAGGTTGACCCCTTGACTCTCAAAGGCTCGTACGCCGGAGCAATGGGCCTGCCGCAGTTCATGCCGAGCAGTTTCCGCGCATATGCAGTGGATTTCGACGGCGACGGCCATATCAACATCTGGACCGACCCGGACGATGCCATCGGCAGCGTTGCCAGTTATTTCAAGCGTCATGGCTGGGTAGCCGGTCAGCCGGTAGTCAGCCGCGCGACCGCACGTGGCGACCGGGTTGACGAAGGGTTGAGCCCTGCGCTTGATCCGGTAATGTCGGTCGGGGAGTTGCGACAGCTGGGCTGGGCGAGTCATGATGCGCTGCGCGACGATATGCCGGTAACGGCGTTCCGTCTTGAAGGCGACAATGGTCCTGAATACTGGCTGGGTTTGAACAATTTTTATGCTATCACTCGTTATAACCGCAGTGTGATGTACGCCATGGCCGTGTATCAGCTGTCTGAATCGTTGGTTCAAGCTCGAGGCGTCAAGTAATGCGGGCATTGCCGATTCTGCAAACATTCAAGCTTCTGGCGCTGACCGGCCTGGCAGTGCTGGTTGCCAGTTGCTCGTCGCCGTCACGCACAACGTCGTCGCAGTCGCCAAAAGGCGGTGCAGTCGTGCGCTCGATGCCGGGGCTGGATATCAACCGGGCCCACAAGGACGGCGCGCCGTGGTGGGATGTGGATGTCTCGCGCATCCCCGACGCGACGCCGACTCTGCACACCGGTGCCTATAAGGCCAACCCGTATACGGTGCTGGGCAAGACCTATTTCCCGATGAGCGATTCAAAGCGTTACGTCGCTTCGGGCACCGCTTCCTGGTATGGCACCAAGTTTCATGGCCAGAACACCGCCAACGGCGAGGTGTATGACCTGTATGGCATGAGTGCCGCGCACAAGACCCTGCCGCTGCCCAGCTATGTCAAAGTGACCAACCTGGACAACAACCGCACGGTGATTTTGCGCGTCAACGACCGCGGGCCATTCTATTCGGACCGCATTATCGACTTGTCCTACGCTGCCGCCAAAAAGCTGGGCTATGCCGAAACCGGCACCGCCCGGGTGAAGGTCGAAGGTATCGACCCGCAGGAATGGTGGGCGCAACGTGGCCGTCCGGCACCGCTGATGCTCAATCAGCCGCAAGTGATGGCTCAGGCCACGCCGCCCGCGCTGTCGACATCGACCGGAACCGTCGAGCAATACACGCCGCCACCGCAGCAACATGCCGCACCTGTCGTGCCGTTGCAGGTTGACGCAAAAAAAAACGCTTCAGGACAAGCCGCTGGGCTGTTTCTCCAGGTGGGAGCCTTCGCCAACCCGGACGCTGCGGAGCTCCTGAGGTCGAAACTGAGCGGGATGGTTCGAGCGCCGGTGTTCGTCAGCTCGATAGCTCGCAATCAGCAAACGCTCTATCGGGTCCGGATGGGACCGATCGACACGCCGGGTGAAGCCCAGCAACTGCAAAACAGCGTCAGGTCGGCCAATCTGGGTCAGCCAAGCGTAGTGACATCGGATCAATAAGTTTTTCGACAATCGTTTTCCAGCAACAACGGAGGACGATATGCAGTCGCAGGCAGCGCAGCTTTGCCATCAGGGCCAGCGTTGCAGGTAACTGCCCACAAGGTCGTGTGTCGAACAGGCGACTTTGTCAGCCAGGGTTACAGCCTGGCGCCACGAGCCGTACCGAGGCGTTTTCGCCTCGCCGGTCTGTTCAGTTTTGCCCGCAAGGGCATGTTTGCCCATTAGGATTCTCGAGAGACGGATGAACATCACCACCTTTGCAAAACGTTTGTGCCTGCTTGTTCCACTGATTATCACCCCGACCGTCTGGGCGGCAGAGCAGATGACGCCTGCTGCGCCGCAACTGGCAGCCAAGTCCTACGTACTGATGGATGCCACCAGCGGCAACGTTCTGGTCGAGAACAACGGTGACCAGCGTCTGGCACCTGCCAGTCTGACCAAGCTGATGACTGCCTACATCGCGACCCTGGAAATTCGTCGCGGCCAGATCGGCGAGAACGATCCGGTGACCATCAGTGAAAATGCCTGGCGCACAGGCGGTTCGCGGATGTTCATCAAGGTGGGCAGCCAGGTGACGGTCAGCGACCTGCTGCACGGCATCATTATTCAATCGGGTAACGACGCCAGCGTCGCGATCTCCGAGCACATTGCCGGCAGCGAAGATGCATTTGCCGACATGATGAACAAGACCGCCGGCGATCTGGGCATGACCAACAGCCACTTCATGAACCCGACCGGTCTGCCGAACCCCGAGCACTACTCGTCGGCTCACGACATGGCGATCCTGGCGCGTGCAATCATTCACGAAGACCCGGCTCACTATGCGATCTACTCGCAGAAAGAGTTCTTCTGGAACGGCATCAAGCAGCCTAACCGCAACCTGCTGCTGTGGCGCGACAAGACCGTTGACGGTCTGAAGACCGGCCACACCGACGAGGCCGGCTACTGCATGGTGTCTTCGGCTGTACGTGACGGCATGCGTCTGATCGCAGTAGTGTTCGGCACCAACAGCGAGCAGGCCCGTGCGGCTGAAACCCAGAAGCTGCTGACCTATGGCTTCCGTTTCTTCGAAACCCAGAACTTCTATCAGAAGGGCACCGAGCTGGCTCAGGCAACCGTCTGGAAAGGCACTGAGCGTCAGGTCAAGGCCGGTCTGGCTGAAGATCTGAGCATGACCATGCCAAAAGGCGACATGAAGAAGCTGTCCGCCAGCATGACCATGAACCCGCAACTGGTTGCGCCAATCGCCAAGGGCGACGTGATCGGTAAGGTCGAGGTCAAGAAAGACGATCAGGTGGTTCATACCGCTAACCTGATTGCGCTTGATGCAGTTGAGGAAGGTGGCATTTTCCGCCGCGTGTGGGATAGCATCCGCCTGTTCTTCTACGGCTTGTTCAACTGACCCTCCAGTAACTACTGCCGACCTTCTCGCGGCCTGCTCATGATCTGAGCGGGCCGCGTGTCCGTCGTCACGGCTTGTGAGACCTTTACTGCCATGACTGATACCGACATCAAGTCGCACAAAATCGAATTCCCCTGCGATGACTATCCGATCAAGGTGATCGGTGACACCAGCGTGGGCTTTACTGCTGCTGTTATGGAAGTCCTGCACAAGTACGCTCAGGTCGACCTCAAGACACTCGCCGAGCGTCAGAGCAGCAACGGCAAATACACCACCGTCCAGTTGCACATCGTCGCTACAGGCGAAGATCAATTGCGCGATATCAATAGTGCCCTTCGCGCTACGGGTTTCGTGCACATGGTGCTCTGATGACGGTTGCGCTGGGTTTTCGTGATCTGGGCCTGATCGATTACGAAACCGCCTGGCACGCCATGCAGCGCTTTACCGATGGGCGTGGCCGCGAGGCTGCCGATGAGGTCTGGCTGGTCCAGCACCCCCCGGTTTTCACCCAGGGACAGTCCGGCAAGGCCGAACATTTGCTGCTGCCGGGCAATATTCCTGTCGTACAGGTCGATCGTGGCGGCCAAGTGACTTATCATGGCCCGGGCCAACTGGTGGCTTACCTGATGCTGGACGTCAGGCGCCTTGGTTTCGGTGTTCGCGATCTGGTAACACGGATCGAGAATACCCTTATCGCCTTGCTCGCCGACTACGGCGTCAAGGCAGCCGCCAAGGCCGATGCACCGGGTGTATACGTAGACGGCGCGAAAATCGCGTCGCTCGGTCTGCGCATTCGCAACGGCTGCTCGTTTCATGGTCTGGCGTTGAACGTCGACATGGACCTGGAGCCGTTCCGCCGCATCAACCCTTGCGGATACGCCGGGTTGGCCATGACCGAACTGAGCGATCAGGCAGGGCAGATAGAATTTTCCGAGGTAAGTGCCCGACTGCGTGCGCAGCTCGTCAAACACCTCGACTACGCTGAGCAGGCGACCCTTACGGGCGGAATAAACCATTATGACTGACACCGTGCAAACCCTGATCCCGACGCTGGATGTTTCCGAGCGAGTGGCCCGTCCGAAAGTCGAAGCGGGCGTTAAGCTTCGCGGAGCGGAAAAGGTTGCGCGCATCCCGGTCAAGATCATTCCAACGGTAGATCTGCCGAAGAAACCCGACTGGATTCGTGTGCGCATCCCGGTTTCTCCGGAAGTCGACCGTATCAAGCAATTGCTGCGCAAGCACAAGCTGCACAGTGTCTGTGAAGAGGCGTCCTGCCCGAACCTGGGCGAATGCTTCTCCGGTGGCACCGCAACGTTCATGATCATGGGCGACATCTGCACCCGTCGCTGCCCATTCTGCGACGTGGGCCATGGTCGTCCGAAGCCGCTCGACGTCAACGAACCGAAGAGCCTCGCCATCGCAATTGCCGACCTGCGTCTGAAGTACGTAGTGATCACCTCGGTGGACCGTGACGACTTGCGTGACGGCGGTGCTCAGCACTTTGCCGACTGCATCCGCGAAATCCGCCTGCTGTCGCCGGGCGTACAGCTCGAAACGCTGGTGCCGGATTACCGTGGCCGCATGGACGTAGCGCTGGAAATCACCGCTGCCGAGCCACCGGATGTGTTCAACCACAATCTGGAAACCGTTCCGCGTCTGTACAAGGCTGCGCGTCCGGGTTCGGACTACCAGTGGTCGTTGACCCTGCTGCAGCGCTTCAAACAGATGGTCCCGCATGTACCGACCAAATCAGGGCTGATGCTGGGCCTGGGCGAGACCGACGAAGAGGTTATCGAAGTCATGCAGCGCATGCGCGAGCACGACATCGACATGCTGACGCTGGGTCAGTACCTGCAACCATCGCGCAACCACCTTCCGGTGCAGCGCTTTGTCCACCCTGACACCTTTGCCTGGTTTGCCGAGGAAGGTTACAAGATGGGCTTCAAGAACGTCGCATCCGGGCCGCTGGTACGCTCTTCGTATCATGCCGACGAGCAAGCCAAGATCGCCAAGGCAATGCTCTGACAGCACGCCGCAAAAACAAGAAGGGCCAGGTAGCGATACCTGGCCCTTTTTGTTTGCGGTTGATTATCGTGCCAACGCTCCGCGTGGGCATGCCGTTCTGGACGCTCTGCGTCCTCCCGATTATTGCCCCACAGGCTTGTGCAGGGCCTCCAGCAATTCATGCGTCGGGTAACCATCTGCCGGCCAGCCGAATGACTGCTGCGCGCTACGAATGGCCTTGCGCGTATTGGCACCGATAATGCCGTCTGGTGCGCCTGCGTCATATTGACGTGCCGAGAGCAGGGTTTGCAGTTCAATGCGTTCAGAGCGGCTCAGCGGAGTGTCCCCGCGTGGCCATGCACCTACTACGTACCCGGCCCCTTTGAACCGGTCAGAAAGCAGGCTGATCGCCAGTGCGTACGAGGTGGAGTTGTTGTACTTGAGAATGGCTCGGAAGTTATCCAGCACCAGAAAGGCTGGCCCGCGATAACCGGCTGGCAACAACAAGACGGCTTGCTGCTGGCTGGCTGCGACTGGAATCGCCGAGCCGTCCGGTTGTTTCAGGCCCAATTGTTGCCATTCAGCGAGGCTCTTGCGAGTGGTCGAATCTGCCAGCGAGTAATCAAACCCGGAGCCGAGTACCACTTCAAACCCCCAGGGCTGACCGCGTTGCCAGCCAGAGCTTTGCAGGTAATGCGCAGTGGAGGCCAGGGCATCGGCGGGAGTGTTCCAGATGTCACGGCGGCCATCGCCATCAAAGTCGACGGCATGAGTGTTATAGGTGGTCGGGATGAACTGGGTCTGGCCCATCGCACCGGCCCACGAACCCAGCATCTTGTCCGGTGTGATGTCGCCATGCTGGATGATTTCCAGCGCGGCCAGCAACTGGCTCTGTGCAAAACCGGGACGGCGACCTTCATAGGCCAGCGTAGCCAGCGAGCGAATGACGGATTGCGTGCCCTGGAACGACCCGAAATTACTTTCCATGCCCCATACCGCGACCAGCGCCTGACGATCCACACCATACTGCTGCTCGATCTTCTGCAGGTCGTCAGCGTACTGCGAAAGCAGCGCCTGCCCCTTGCGCACGCGTGCGGCGGAGATGGCACCGTCCAGATATTCCCAGATCGGACGGGTGAACTCAGGCTGGCTGCGGTCGGCCTTGACCACGCTCATGTCGGGAGTGACACCGGCGAATGCCTGATCGAATACATCCGCCCGGATACCTGCCTTTAACGCCTGAACACGAAAACCGGCCTGCCATTCGCTGAAGCTGACGGCGGGTTGAATCGTGAGGCTGTCATCAACGACCAGCGCAGGCGTAGGGGCTACGGCAGGAGCGTTTGTCTGTGCTTTGCTGGATTGAAGAGGCGTGGCATCGGCTGCAGTGGGTTTTTCTGCGCAGGCTACCAAGGCAACAAGGCTGGAGGCAGCGATGAGTTGGCGCAGCTGCGGGCGATGGGTAAAACGAGAAGGCATGCTTGAGTCCAAGGGTATTACCGTTAGGTGCAGACCATAACACGGCTAAGCGGTTGAAAGCGCCCCGGAGATGTTGCTCGATATCAGGCCGCCATAAAGCAGGAAGCCTCCCAGCTTTTAGACTGGAAGGCTTCGCGGCGGTAGCTGCCTTTGCCCTTGGCGGGTTGTTCCTGACGACTGCGGAACAATGGCTGGGCGATGATGGATTTGGCCTTGTTCGGCCGCTTTGGCTTGCTCATGGCGGGGTGCTCCTGATGGGTGTTGTAAAGCGATGCAAATAATCGGGCAGAACGGCGCTTGTGTCTAATAGTCGTGTGCTATGACGCGGGAGGCGGACTTGAATGCAATACCTGTGGGAGCGAGCTTGCTCACGAAGGGGGCGGTGCAGGCTGCTCGCTTTATCGTGCCGGCGCTCCGCGTCGACATGCAGTTCGTGACGCTCCGCGTCACAAGAGGACGCAGAGCGTCCTGAAAGGCGTTACCACGCAGAGCGCGGGAACGAGAGTCGACAACACCCACTCACTCCGCAGGCAGTGCCAGCCGTTGCCCCGCCATCAGCAGCGCCAGTCGGCTGAGGCTGCTCCACGGCGAGCCTGGCGCCTGCCCCTTGATCTGCGCATCGATGCGCTGTGCGTCCATCAGCAACTGGCTCCAGCGTTTTGCCGAATGGCGTTGCAGGGCTTTGCTCATCAATGGTTTGCGCTTGTCCCAGATCGGCGGGCGGGCCGAGCTGAACACTTTGTCGAGTGGCACGCCCTGACTGAACTGCTGGGACATGTTGGCCAGTGCACGCAGTTCGCGAGTCAGCGCCCAAAGGATCACTGGGGTTTCGACCCCTTCGCCGCGCAGCCCTTCCAGCATGCGCAAGGCATGGGCAGCTTCGCCATTGAGCACGGCATCGGTCAGGCCAAATACGTCGAAGCGTGCACTGTCGGCCACGGCCGCCTGTACTGTCTCGACGGTGATCTGGCCTTCTTCGGCCATCAGCTTGAGCTTTTCGATTTCCTGCGCGGCGGCCAGCAGGTTGCCTTCGACCCGGGCCGCGATCAGTTCGACGGCGTCCTGAGTCGCTGCCAGGCCCGCCTGCGACAGGCGCTGGCGAATCCATTGCGGCAGCTGGCCGACGTCCACCGGCCAGATTTGCACGAACTGGGTTTGCGCACCCTCAACCAGTGCCTTGCCCCATTTGGTTTTCTGCGCACTGCCATCGAGCTTGGGCAGGCTGATCAGCAGCAGGGTGTCTTCGGCAGGTCTGGCGCAATATTCCATGAGCGCCGCAGCACCCTTGTCGCCGGGCTTGCCGGAGGGCAGACGCAACTCCAGGAGACGGCGCTCTGCAAACAGCGACATGCTGGCACCCGCCTGGAGCAATGTGCCCCAGTCGAAGCTGGCGTCGGCGCTGAACACCTGGCGCTCATCGAAGCCCTGCTGGCGTGCGGCCGCGCGAATGGCGTCAGCCGCTTCCTGACAGAGCAGCGGATCGTCACCGCTGATCACATAGACGGGCGCAAGTGTGCCTTGCAAGTGCTTGCCGAGTTGGGCGGGGGCGAGTTTCATGAGTCAGAGCATGCCGGGGCCAGCTGACTGGCCCCGGACACTTACCTGGCCGGTACTTCGACAGGCGATTGCTGAGGCGTCTCGTCGCGGATCCGCTGGGCGGCTTCCTGTGCGTCGGCTTCAGCCTTGGCAACTGCGTCGGCCTTGGCCTGCAGTTCTTCAAGGCGTGTCGGCGTCATTTGCTGCAAGCGCGCCATCATTTTCTGGATCAGGTCGTTGCGCATTTCCTGACGAACCTGGGCAGCTTCCTGATCGGAACCGGTCAGGTTGTTGCCATCGTGAACGTAGGAGCGGTCTGCAGTGACCTTGTCGCCGAGCAGGAAACGATCTCGGTCGCCATGCACTTCATAGGTCAGAGTGGTGGTCAGCTGGTATTCAGCCGAGCGACCCGAACCCGAATAGCTGATGGCGCGCTGGGTTTCTGCTTCGTTGGTCAGCATGAGCTTGTAAGGCGCGCCGGTGTAGACCTTGACGCCGGAACTGGTCAGCAGGCGAGTGAGTTGGGTCACGGTTTCGCCATAAGCGTTACGCGCGCTGACATCCAGCTCCTTGATGGCCAGCTCGGTGGTGCCGGTGCCGCGCAGCTGGAAGCCACAGGCACTCAACAGAACAGCCAGGCCCATCACCAGCAAATTGCGTTTGATCATCTTGATGCTCCCCTTGAATCCGTTTGGGCCGACACTGCGTACCCTGGAAATATGTTCGGCGCCCGGCGTCTGCCGGGCGCCCGATCCAATCAGCTTGCGACGATGTTGACCAGCTTGCCAGGCACGACGATCACCTTGCGAATGGTCAGGCCATCAGTGAAGCGCAATACGTTCTCGTTGATACGTGCGGCCGCTTCGACTTCTTCGCGGCTGGCGCTGGCGGGCATTTCGATATGGCCGCGCAGTTTGCCGTTGACCTGAATGACCAGTTGCAGGCTGTCCTGGACCAGCGCATTTGCATCGCACGCAGGCCAGCCAGCGTCGATGACCGGCTCATTGTGGCCCAGTTGCGTCCACAGCTCGTGGCTGATGTGCGGCGTGATCGGTGCCAGCAGCAGGGTGACCGTTTCCAAACCCTCCTGCAGCAGCGCGCGATCCTGCGGGGTGACCTGCGGGGCTTTTTCCAGGACGTTCATCAGCGTCATCACTTGTGCGACGGCGGTATTGAATTTCTGGTTCTGGCCAATATCCTGGCTCGCCTGTCTGATCGCCTGGTGAATCGAGCGGCGGATGGTTTTCTGGTCATCCGTCAGTGCCGCAATGTCCAGACCGGTCGATGCGCCTTGAGCGACATGCGCCTGAGCCAGACGCCACACGCGGCGCAGGAAGCGATGCGAGCCTTCGACGCCCGAGTCGGACCACTCCAGGCTCATGTCGGGCGGGGAGGCGAACATCATGAACAGACGGCAGGTATCGGCCCCGTACTGATCGATCATGGTTTGCGGGTCGATGCCGTTTTTCTTCGACTTCGACATCTTTTCAGTGCCGCCGATTTCCACCGGCAGGCCATCGCTGGTCAGCTTCGCGCTGATAACCTTGGCCTTGGCGTCTCTTTCGAGAGTCACGTCGGCCGGGTTGATCCAGGTCTTCTTGCCGCTGGTTTCCATGCGGAAGTAGGTTTCGGCGTTGACCATGCCCTGGGTCAGCAGGTTCTTGAACGGCTCGTTCGAGGTCACCAGGCCTTCGTCACGCATCAACTTGTGGAAGAAGCGCGCATAGAGCAGGTGCAAAATGGCGTGTTCGATGCCGCCGATGTACTGGTCCACCGGCAACCAGTGGTTGGCAGCATTCGGCTCGACCAGACCACCCTCGTAATGCGGCGACGCATAGCGAGCGTAGTACCACGAGGACTCGACGAAGGTGTCCATGGTGTCGGTTTCGCGCTTGGCCGGTGCGCCGCATTTCGGGCAGCTGCATTCGTAGAACTCGGGCATGCGCGCCAGTGGCGAGCCAGCACCATCAGGCACTACGTCTTCAGGCAGGACAACCGGCAACTGGTCTTCAGGAACCTGCACGTCGCCACAGGTATCGCAATGCACGATAGGGATCGGGCAACCCCAATAACGCTGGCGGCTGATGCCCCAGTCACGCAGGCGGAACTGGGTGCGCGACTGACCGAGGGATTTTTTCACCAGTGCCGCTTCGATGGCATCGAATGCGGCCTGGAAATTCAGGCCGGTGAACTCGCCGGAATTGATCAGCTCGCCATGCTCGCCGTAGGCCGGCTGCCATGGGGCAGGCGTCTGGTCGCCGGCGCTGGTGCGTACTACGGGCTTGATCGGCAGACCGTACTGGGTGGCAAACTCGAAATCACGCTCATCGTGTGCCGGCACGGCCATGACTGCGCCATCGCCATAATGCATCAACACGTAATTGGCGACCCACACCGGCAGTTTTTCGCCGGTCAGCGGGTGCTCGACGAACAGCGAAGTCGGCTGGCCTTTCTTTTCCTGAGTGGCAACGTCAGCTTCGGCAACGCTGCCGCCTTTGCACTCATCGATGAACGCTTGCAGCCTAGGGTTGCCTTGCGCGGCCAGGGTCGCCAGCGGGTGTTCAGCGGCAACGGCGACGTAGGTCGCGCCCATCAGGGTGTCAGGGCGAGTGGTGAAGACTTTCAGTGCACCGGCTTCGCCGATCGAGGCCTGATCGTACGGAAATTGCACTTCCATGCCGCGCGACCTGCCGATCCAGTTGCGCTGCATGGTCTTGACCTGTTCAGGCCAGCCCGGCAGCTCGTCGAGGCTTTCCAGCAGCTCGTCTGCGTAGGCGGTGATCTTGAAGTAGTACATCGGGATTTCGCGCTTTTCGATCAGCGCGCCGGAACGCCAGCCGCGGCCGTCGATGACCTGCTCGTTGGCCAGTACGGTCTGGTCGACAGGGTCCCAGTTGACGGTGCCGTTCTTGCGGTAGATCACGCCTTTTTCGAACAGGCGAGTGAACAGCCATTGTTCCCAGCGGTAGTAATCAGGCTTGCAGGTGGTGACTTCGCGCGACCAGTCGACCGCCAGACCCAGGCTCTTGAGCTGGTTCTTCATGTAGGCGATGTTTTCGTAGGTCCACTTGGCCGGCGCAACGCTGTTGTCGATGGCGGCGTTTTCGGCCGGCATGCCGAACGCGTCCCAGCCCAGTGGCTGCAGGACATTCTTGCCCAGCATGCGCTGGTAACGGGAGATCACGTCACCAATGGTGTAGTTGCGCACATGACCCATGTGCAGCTTGCCGCTCGGGTAAGGAAACATCGACAGGCAATAGAAAGTGTCCTTGCCTGGCTGTTCACTGACTTCAAAAGACTTTTGCTCATCCCAGAATGTCTGGGCAGCGGCTTCGATTTCGCGGGGCTGATAGAGTTCGTGCATGGCTACTTTTTACTAAAGATTAGTGACCCTTGACCTCTTCATTGCTTCGCCGAGTCAGGTCGGCACCGCGTGGCGGACAATTGCAACTGTCTGTGCGGTGCGTTCGGGCTCAAGAGCACGGAAGTGGAATTACAGGAAGCGCAGTAGCATACATGAGGGCTGTCTATCGAGGGAAACCCTGATTGCGCCTCGCAGGGCTCAAAGCCCGGCTGACAGCCCTATCTGCCCGTTGGTCGCAGTTCCATGCCGGTTTGCACAGCAGCGCTAAGCTCAATTTCGAGGGTGATGATTATCTTCGATGAGGTGAGCGGATGACCGAGTTGCAGCATGTAGTAAGCCTGTCCGAACTGTATGAGCGTCTGATCGACCGCCTCGGGCTTGCGCTCGAGACGGCGAGTACCTCGGTCCGGCTCCGAAACGAGTCGCCAGCCGAGCTTGAACTCAAGGGCTTGAGCAGTGCCGAACTCCAGCTGATCGAAGCCTATCTGGAAAAAGGCCTGAGGGCTGCGGACGTCGCTGTCAGGGAGCAGCTGGTCTTCCAGCCGGATCTCGGCAGGCCGTCCAGAGCGTCAGCGACTATCATCTGGCTGAAAGACAGGCGACGAGGCAAGGGCCTGGCACGGTTGGGTCGCAACAGTTAAGTATTTAAAATCTCGCTTCTGCGCGCAGGCGAAGGGCCTGCTTACTTCAGGCGTTGTCGCCTGGCTTCAAACATTCTAGGCTGCGGACATCCATGGAGATGTCCCGATGCCTTTGCGCTACCTGCTCAAAACCCTCCTGTTGCCGCCTGGTATCCTGTTTGTTCTGCTCATTCTTGGCTGGTGGTTGCGTCGTTCCCGTCCGCGCCTGGCAGCGGCATTTTTTGCGGTCGGTCTTGGCGGGCTGTGGTTGATGAGCCTGCCGGTAGCGGTGGAATTCGCTGCCCGTAAAATGGAGCGGGTCCCGCCCTTGCCGCAGCAGCAGTGGGCGACACTGGCGCAGCAGGCGGACGCCATTGTGGTGCTGGGCAATGGCCGTGAGCGCAATTCTCCGACGTGGGGCACAGATACACCGACTGGGCTGGGGCTGGAGCGACTGCGTCTGGCGGCGCGGTTGTCGAAAACGTCCGGGCTGCCAATACTGACCACCGGCGGCTTGCACTTTGATCAGCCGCCCAGCGAGGCGTCGATCATGGCGCAGGCGCTACACGATGATTTTGGTGTGACGGTACGCTGGCAGGAAGGGCTGAGCCGTACAACATGGGAAAACGCGACGATGACCGCTGCGGTTCTTCAACCGCTAGGTGTCAAGCGCGTGGTGCTGGTCACGCAAGCCTGGCACATGCCACGAGCGCGCTGGAGTTTCGAACAGGCGGGTTTTACCGTGGTGAGTGCGCCGGTCGGCTTTCTCGGTGTCGACAACGCTCGCCCCTTTGGCGGCTGGCTGCCTGAAAGTCGTGTGTTCACGCAAAGCGGCGTGTTGCTTAACGAAGCGGCAGGCTGGCTGGTTTATCCGTGGATTTATCCGCCCAGCCACTGACTCTTTAACCGGTATCGCCTGAAAACAGGCGATACCGGTTTCGTGCACTCAGACGGTTTTGGCAATCCGTGCTGCCATCAATGCCCAGCCGAACAGCAGCAGGCAGACAATTGCCAGTGGCCATGAGCGCCAGCGCAGGTAAGGCGTGAGTTCGTGCATCGGTACCACTTCGCCGTACAACACGCCGCGTTCGAACTGCGGAATCTGTACCGTAATCCTGCCAAACGGGTCGATCAGCGCGGTCACGCCGTTGTTGGTGGCACGGATCATCCAGCGGCCCGCTTCAAGGGCGCGCATCTGAGCCATCTGCAAGTGTTGCAGCGGACCGATCGAGGTACCGAACCAAGTGTCATTGCTGACCGTCAGCAACAGGTCGCTTTGCGCCGACAGGCCTGCGGCGAACTCTGGATAAACCACTTCGTAGCAGATGAACGGCGCGATGTGATAATCCTTGGCCTGCAACAGCGCCTGGTCGTTCGGGCCGCGGGCGAAGTCCGACATCGGCAGGTCGAAGAAGGAAATCAACCCGCGCAACAGGTCCTGCAGCGGCACGTATTCACCGAACGGCACGAGCTTTTGCTTGTAGTAGGTGCCATCGCCTTGGCCGGTAACCGTGATGCCGTTGTAATAGCGATACTCGCCGCGCCCGGTCGGCTCACGCACTGGCACGCCGGTGATCAGCGCTGCGCCGCGGTCCGAAGCGAACTTGCCCATGATCGCCAGGTAGCCTTCTGCGCTTTCCTTGAGCACCGGCACGGCGGTTTCCGGCCAGACGATCAGGTCAGCCTGCTGTGAACGGAAGGTCATGTCCCGGTACAGTGCGAGCTGATCATTGAGCTTTTGCGGGTCCCACTTCATGCTTTGTTCAATGTTGCCCTGCATCGCCGCGACTTTCAGCGGCGGGCCGGACGGTGATGTCCAGGCATGGTCCTTGAGTGCCAGGCCTGCGATCCAGGGTGCCAGCAACAGCACCACACCCGTCGCCAGGAACGATTTGCGTGCCCGCAAGCGGTGCAGGTTGCACAACAGTGCGGCAGTCAGGCCCAGCGAGAACGAGATTAGCCATACACCACCGACCGGGGCGAGCCCGGCAAGTGGTCCGTCAAGCTGGCTGTAACCGGAATAAAGCCACGGGAAGCCGGTAAGGAACCAGCCGCGAAATGCCTCCTGCCACAGCCATAGTGCTGCAAACGCCAGTGCATCGGCCAGCGGCGCTTCGTTGCGCCGTAGCCAGCGCGCCCAGACCCAGGCGGGCAGGGCGAAAAACAGGGCAATGGCAGCGATGAACAGCAGCATCAACAGCCCGGCCAGCAGTACCGAAGCACCACCGTAGGTATGGATGCTGACGTAGATCCAACTGGTGCCCGCGCCGTACAGGCCAAAGCCGTAACACCAGCCACGAGCCAGCGCCTGGCGCGGATTCAGCTCGCGCAGCCCCAGATAGAAGAGGGCCACCGACACCAGCACCAGCGGCCAGAAGTCGAAGGGCGCCAGGGCCAGGGTCGTGAGCCCGCCAGCCGCCAGGGCCAGCAGGTTACCGGGCCAGCCGGGGCGGGTTATCCAGCGCATGTAGATTCCTTAAAACAGCATCAAGTGGTTACGGACGTGAAATGGGAGTCACGCGCAGCAAATGAATGCGACGGCTGTCAGCGCTCAGGATGCGGAAACGATACGCACCGATTTCAGTGATTTCGTTGCGCTTGGGCAGATGGCCGAAGGCATTCATCACCAGACCGCCCACGGTGTCGAACTCGTCATCGGAGAACGCACTGTCGAAGAATTCGTTGAAATTCTCGACCGGCGTGAGGGCCTTGACCAGAAAGTCACCGCTGGGCAGTGGCTTGATATAGCTGTCTTCCTCGACGTCATGCTCATCTT
Source organism: Pseudomonas amygdali (assembly GCF_002699855.1). Taxonomy (GTDB): domain Bacteria; phylum Pseudomonadota; class Gammaproteobacteria; order Pseudomonadales; family Pseudomonadaceae; genus Aquipseudomonas; species Aquipseudomonas amygdali. The sequence goes on from NZ_LKBW01000101.1 coordinate 41,124, forward strand.
CGATATCGCCGACGATCTGTTCCAGCACGTCTTCGATAGTCACCAAACCTGCCACACCACCGTATTCGTCAATGACGATGGCCATGTGATTGTGGTTGGCGCGAAACTCGCGCAACAGCACGTTGAGGCGCTTGGATTCGGGCACGAACGTAGCGGGACGCAGCAGCTTCTTGACGTCGTCGCTGTCGCCGTCGGCTTTAAGGATCAGAGGCAGCAGATCCTTGGCCAGCAGCACACCGAGCACGTCATCGTGGCTCTCGCCGATCACCGGGTAGCGCGAGTGCGCAGCATCGATGACCGCAGGCAGGAACTCACGGGGTGTCTGGGTCGCCTTGATGCTGATCATCTGCGAGCGCGGCACCATGATGTCGCGCACTTGCAGGTCAGCCACTTGAATGGCGCCCTCGACGATGGCCAGCGCTTCGCTGTCCAGCAGTTTGTTCTGGTGGGCTTCGCGCAGCAGCTCAAGCAGCTCCTGGCGGTTTTTCGGCTCATGGACAAAGGCCTGGGTCAGTTTACCCAACCATGACTTTTGCCCGTTGCTCGATCGGTCTTCGCTCATAGCCCTTACTCGTGGTCCTTGCTTGGTGTGTCTGAATGGGGGTGGTCGGCACTTTCATCTTCTGCGTAAGGGTCGGGGTAGCCCAGCTCCTCAAGCAACGTTCGTTCCAGTGCTTCCATTTCTTCGGCTTCTTCATCATCGATGTGGTCGTAACCCAGCAGATGAAGGCAGCCATGAATGACCATGTGTGCCCAGTGCGCGTAAACGGACTTGCCTTGTTCAGCGGCTTCGCGGTTGACCACCGGGACGCAGATGACCAGGTCGCCCAGCAACGGGATGTCCAGCATGTCGTCCGGAACATCCGCCGGGAATGAAAGCACGTTTGTAGCGTAATTTTTATGTCGCCAGGTGTGATTGAGCTCGCGCCCTTCGTTTTCGTCGACGAGGCGGATGGTCAGCTCGGAATCGGCACTGCGCTGACGCAAGCCCATTTCACACCAGAGGCGGAATCGGGCTTCGTCGGGGGCGCTTGTTTCGCTTGCAATCTGCAGGTCCAGCTCAAGCATCGCGGTTCTTGTCCCGTGGGTAACTGTTGTTGCCCGACGAACCGTCGCTGAGCTGATCATCGAAACGCTCATAGGCCTCGACAATGCGCTGCACCAGCGGGTGGCGAACCACATCCTTGGGTTTGAAATGCGTGAAGCTGATGCCCGGCACGTCCTTGAGCACATCAATGACATGCGTCAGCCCCGACCGGGTGCCCTTGGGCAGGTCGACCTGGGTGATGTCGCCGGTGATTACGGCGGTGGAGCCGAAGCCGATACGGGTCAGGAACATCTTCATCTGCTCGACAGTGGTGTTCTGACTCTCGTCGAGAATGATGAAGCTGTTATTAAGGGTGCGTCCGCGCATGTAAGCCAGCGGTGCCACTTCAATGACCTGCTTCTCGATCAGCTTGGCGACGTATTCGAAACCGAGCATCTCGTACAGCGCGTCATACAGCGGGCGCAGGTACGGGTCGATCTTCTGGGCCAGATCGCCGGGCAAGAAGCCCAGTTTCTCGCCCGCTTCGACCGCCGGGCGCACCAGCAGGATGCGACGAATCTGCTCGCGTTCCAGAGCATCCACCGCGCAGGCAACCGCCAGGTACGTCTTGCCGGTACCCGCAGGGCCGATGCCGAAGTTGATGTCGTTGCTGAGGACTTCCTTGACGTAACGCTGCTGATTCAGGCCGCGCGGGCGAATCATGCCCTTTTTGGTGCGCAGCGAGACGCCGACTTCGGCGGCAGGGTGGTTGTCGAGGCCGTCCACACCTGATTCCTGAAGGAACAGGTGGACCATGTCCGGCGTTAGCTCGGTACCTTTGGTTTCCCGGTACAGGCGGCGCAGAAGATTCTCGGCGGAGTGATTTTGTTTTGAGTCGCCAATGAGCTCGAATTGATTGCCGCGATTGCGGATCTCGATGTCCAGGCGTTGCTCGATCAGGCGCAAGTGCTCGTCGAGTTGCCCGCACAGGTTGGCGAAACGATGGGCCTCGAAAGGCTCGAGGGTGAAGCGATGAGGTTCTATGGGTGCGTTCAAGGTCGTTTAATGGCCGTCCGGCGGCAATTGAGATGTATTGAAGAATACCCCTGGCGCTGGTTGTGTGAAAGCTTTGCCGTGTTAAAGGCCGCGCCAGGGATTCACCGTGCTCAATGGTAGGGACCGCGCAGAACCGAATTCATTCGGCGATTCGTTTCTGCGGCGACATTCAAGGTTTACTGTAGCAGCGAGCCACGCAGAGAGTGAGGCTGCGCATCATCAATGTGTACGTCGGCAAACTGCCCGATCAGTTTCGGGTTGTTGCAGCGAAAATTCACAATCCGGTTGTTCTCGGTGCGGCCCTGCAGTTCGCCAGGGTCTTTCTTCGAATAGTCGGTTACCAGAATGCGCTGGATGCTGCCCACCATCTGCCGGCTGATCTCGAAACCCTGCTGGTTCAGGCGGTGTTGCAGCGCTGCCAGGCGCTCTTTCTTGAGCGCTTCTGGCGTATCGTCTTTCAGATCTGCGGCAGGCGTACCCGGGCGCGGGCTGTAGACGAACGAGAACGAGAAGTCGAAACCCACGTCTTCAATCAGCTTCATGGTGTTGTCGAAGTCTTTTTCTGTCTCGCCGGGGAAGCCAACGATGAAGTCGGAACTGATGCTGATGCCCGGCACGGCCGCCCTGAGCTTGCGCAAGCGGGACTTGTATTCCAGCGTGGTGTGGTTGCGCTTCATGGCCGCCAGAATGCGGTCGGAACCCGACTGCACCGGCAAGTGCAGGTGTTTGACCAGCTCCGGCACTTCCGCGTGGGCCTGGATAAGGCTGTCGGAAAACTCCAGCGGGTGTGAGGTGGTGTAGCGAATACGGTCGATGCCATCGACCGCGGCAACCACGCGGATCAGGTCCGCCAGGTCTGCAACCCGGCCGTCGTGCGTGGTGCCGCGATAGCCGTTGACGTTCTGCCCCAGCAGGGTGACTTCACGCACGCCGTTTTCGGCGAGGTGGATGACTTCGCTCAGCACATCGTCAAACGGCCGGCTGACTTCCTCGCCACGGGTATAGGGCACCACGCAGAACGTGCAGTATTTGCTGCAGCCTTCCATCACCGATACATAAGCGCTCGGGCCATCGACGCGCGGCTCGGGCAAGTGGTCGAATTTTTCGATTTCCGGGAACGAGACGTCGACCTGCGGCAAGCGGGTGATACGCGCTGCGTCGATCATTTCCGGCAGGCGATGTAAGGTCTGGGGGCCGAACACCACGTCCACATAGGGCGCGCGATCACGAATGGCTGCGCCTTCCTGGCTGGCTACGCAGCCACCGACAGCGATCACCATCTCGGGATTGGCCAGCTTCAATTCACGCCAGCGGCCAAGCTGGGAGTACACCCGGTCCTGGGCGCGCTCGCGAATCGAGCAGGTATTGAGCAGGATCACGTCGGCGTCTTCCGCGCGAGCGGTGACTTCCAGGGCCTGATGTTCGCCCAGCAGATCGACCATGCGCGAGCTGTCGTACTCGTTCATCTGGCAACCGTGGGTTTCGATATAAAGCTTCTTGGCCATGCGTGATCATCAACCGTATCAGTGAACCGAGCATTATAAGGATGAAGGGCGCGGGTTCCTAGCGTTGGCTGTCCGATGGACATGCTATAGTCCGTGCCCCTTTTTCATCTCCGATCGTTACCCGCCCGTTATGACCAAACGCGAAGCTCCAATCTACAAGGTGATTTTCCTCAACCAGGGACAGGTGTTCGAGATGTACGCCAAGCAGATCTATCAAAGTGATCTGTGGGGCTTTCTGGAAGTTGAAGAATTCGTTTTCGGCGAACGCACGACGGTTGTGGTGGACCCGAGCGAAGAGAAGCTCAAGGCTCAGTTCGAAGGCGTGGTGCGCAGTTTCGTACCAATGCATTCGATTGTGCGCATCGACGAAGTCGAGCGCATGGGCGTGCCGAAGATCAGCGAAGCGCGCGGCAGCAGCAACGTAATGCCGTTTCCCATGCCGATGCCGGAAAAGTAAGTCTGAATCGCAAGTGCCCTGAGCTATTGCTGGTCAGGGCAGCGGAGAGAAGGGGCTGCGCCCTTCGGCGGTTTGCAGTTCAAGCAGGTATTTGCGGAAGATCTGCCCCAGTACCTGGGTGGCAACTTCCAGTTCGTCGCGCTGCATCTTTGCCGATACCTCGTCGGCGGCATCCAGCGCCTCTTCCGAGCCATTGACTGCGGCCATCTTCAGCACGATATACGCCTGAATGTTATTGGCCTGCACCCCTTCACCATGGCTGAACATCAAGCCCAGTTGATACTGCGCCTGGGCATGGCCCTGCAATGAGGCCTGCTCGAAGTAATTCAGCGCCTGCGGCAAATCGCGAGGTGCATTTCTGCCCTCGTAATAGAACTCACCCAACTCGTACTGCGCCTGCGCATCCCCACCCTTGGCGGCCTGCTGGCACGCTTCAAGCGCAGCGGGCAGGTTCTCTGGCTGGGTATTGAGGGTGCAACGACCCATCGCCGGGATTAACAACGAGTTGCCGCCAGCAGTCGCCAGCAGGGGATAGACAAGCAACAGGCAGCCCAATACAAGGGTGCGGCCGGTGCGGTTCATGGGAGTCGACTTACCTCTGAAAAAGGTGCGGGCATGCCCGACCAGCTAAACGTGCTGGCTGCGCATTATGAAATAAGCAGAGCCAACCTTACAAAGTCTTTACGGATTTTCTGCTGCACGGCGTTGAAAACGCCCTTCTTTAGGGGGGCATTACCTGAAACAACACTTCCAGTGACCTGTGTTTGCAGCATCCGCACTGCATTGTAGAAGCAAAATACGTACTTAGCGTTCCGTTTCATTCACAGGCATCACTCGCGCCGGTTCAATGACACCCGGCGCGGGTGAGTCTGACGAGCTTATTTCAGCGCAGCAAACGCTTTTTCCGCGGCATCGAGTGTCAGTTTCAACTCGGCATCGCCGTGGGCGATGGAGGTGAAGCCGGCTTCGAATGCGCTCGGCGCGAGGTACACGCCGCCCTCCAGCATCAAGTGGAAGAAACGTTTGAAACGCTCGGCATCGCTGGTCATCACGTCTTCAAACGTTACGATTTCACGCGCTTCACTGAAGTACAGGCCGAACATGCCACCCGCCTGGGTTGTCACGAACGCAATACCTGCTGCATCGGCGCGCTGTTGCAGGCCTTCAAGCAGGCGACGGGTGTAGTCGCTCAATTCATCGTGAAAGCCCGGGCGGCTGATCAGGCGCAGGGTAGTCAGGCCAGCGGCCATCGCCAACGGGTTACCCGACAGGGTGCCCGCCTGATAGACCGGACCAAGCGGTGCGATGTGCGACATGATTTCGCGTTTGCCGCCAAAGCAGCCGACCGGCATACCGCCACCGATGATCTTGCCGAAGGTGCTCAGGTCGGGCGTCACGCCGTAGTAAGCCTGTGCGCCACCGAGGGCTACGCGGAAACCGGTCATCACTTCATCGAAAATCAGCACCACGCCGTGCTCGTCGCACAGGTCGCGCAGACCTTGCAGGTAGCCAGGCGCAGGCGGCACGCAGTTCATGTTGCCAGCAACGGGCTCGACGATGATGCACGCCACTTCCTGACCCACTTCAGCCAACAGGTCACGCACGGCGTCGAGGTTGTTGAAGGGCACGGTCAGGGTGTGTTTCGCAAACGCTGCCGGTACGCCAGGCGAACTGGGTACGCCCAGGGTAAGGGCACCGGAGCCGGCCTTGACCAGCAGGCTGTCGGAGTGACCGTGGTAGCAGCCCTCGAACTTGATGATGCTGTCGCGGCCGGTAAAGCCTCGGGCCAGACGGATCGCGCTCATGGTCGCTTCAGTGCCGGAGCTGACCATGCGAACCATTTCCATGGACGGTACCAGTTCGCAGACCAGATCGGCCATTTCGGTTTCCATGGCCGTCGGTGCACCGTAAGACAGGCCGTGCTCCAGCTGGCTGCGCACGGCATCGAGCACTTCCGGGTGGCTATGGCCAAGAATCATCGGCCCCCAGGAGCCCACGTAATCAACATAGCGTTTGTCGTCTTCGTCAGTCACGTAAGCGCCCGCAGCATGTTTGAAGAACAGCGGCGTGCCACCCACGCTTTTGAAAGCACGAACCGGCGAATTGACGCCACCGGGGATGTGTTTTTGGGCGTTGGCGAACAGTGTTTCGGAACGGGACATGATTGGGTCTCTGCTTTGAAACGGGGAATTCGTGTCTACGCTGGGGTCAGCCGAGGCGGGCAGCTTCAGGATGGGCTGCTTTATTGGGTGGCATGAGCCAGAGAAGGCGCAGGAACGCGCACTATATCAAATGAAGGAGGATCCACGTACTCGTGGGAGCGAGCTTGCTCGCGAAGGGGGCAGTGCAGACCCCGAAAACAGAGCATTTTGAACCATCGCCTTCGCGAGCAATGCGGATCGCCGCCCCGGTCACTCCCACAGCAATTCTGCTCTACAACAACGCCATGAAGGCTTTTGCCCTGCGCGTCACTTCCTGGGTGTTTTCAGCGCCGAACAGGCCGTGTACCACGGCGAGCAGGTCTGCTCCATGTTCGACCAGTTGCGGGGCGTTTTCCAGGGTGATGCCGCCGATCACGGCAATCGGCAAGTGAACCCTGGCACGCACCTGAGCAATCAGGTCCAGCGGTACTGCGGGTGCGCCGGGCTTGGTCAGGGAGTTGAAGAACCTGCCAAATGCTACGTACGTCGCGCCATCAGCCTTTGCCTGCTCGGCCAGTTCCAGGCTGCCGTGACAGGTGGCACCGACAATCGCCTTGTGCCCCAGCAGGGCACGCGCATCCGGCAACGAGCCGTCGGTCTGGCCCAAATGCACACCCACGCCCAGACGCGCCGCCAGTTCGGCGTCATCGTTGATGATAAGTCGCGTCTTGTAGCGCTCGCAGAGTTTGAGCAGCTCGGTCGCTTCGCGCAGACGGCGGGACTCGTCACTGGTCTTGTCGCGGTATTGCAGCAGCGTCACGCCGCCATCCAGCGCAGCTTCGACGTACGAGAGAAATTTGCCGGACAGCAACTGACTGTCGGTAATGGCATACAGGCCACGTAGTTTCATGAATCGAGCCTCATGGCGATGTGTTACGAGCAAAAATCCAGCGGCAACCGACGAGGCACAAATTGCCCGCGGCCCAGCTGTTCGGCGTCCCTGAGCGTACGCCAGGTGTAGTCCAGCGCCGATCTTACCGCGCTGACCAGTTCTTCTCCCTGAGCAATACGCCCGGCCAGTGCGCTGGCCAGTGTGCAGCCTGAACCGTGGTAGCTGCCGGGTAGACGTTCGCAAATGAAAGTGTGGGTCTGGCCGCCACGCACATAGAGACGATTATGGATTTGCTGTTCGTCACCATGACCGCCAGTGATTAACAGGTATTCACAAAACAGCAGTAGCTTGTCGGCGCACTCGTCCGCAGTACCCTCAGGCAGCTCGGCAAGAATGCGTGCTTCCGGAAGATTGGGGGTCGCGATGGTCGATAATGGCAGCAGCCGTTCGCGCATGGCGTAGCCAACTTCGTCCTTGCCCAGCCGTCCGCCGCCACCAGCGCGCAGCACCGGGTCGCAGACCATTGGCAAATGCGGGTGAGCGAGAAGCAGGTCGACGACCGTGTCGACCATCTCCAGCGAACCGAGCATTCCCAGCTTGACGGCGGCTACGTTCGAATCGTTGAGGACGGCATTGGCCTGGGCCATGACCCATTCGCGATCGAGCACGCGAAAATCACTGACATCTACAGTGTCTTGCACGGTGAGCGCAGTAATCGCCGGAGCGGCGTGACAGCCTTGGGCGAGCAGGGCTTCTATATCGGCCTGCATACCGGCACCGCCACTAGGGTCGTGGCCGGAGAGGCAAAGGACAACGGGGCGGGAGCTATAGATATTCATGGTGCGCGAGCTTATCACTAAACCTTTCGCGGGCCGCTCGGGGTGCCAGGTTTTTCTTGCTGGTGATGGTCCGTCGGCGACTGTCGCAGATTCGACAAACCTGCAAAAAATACTCATGTTTGGCCTGAAATAGCCGATGTAGAGCTATTGCCTTGATTTTTATCGCGATACTGTCTTTACGCTATTAGCGGCTATGCTTGTGTGGTCAGACCGATTACCGACGGTTTGCATCGTTTTTTATACCGATGCCAGCCAGGTCATCCCTACGTTCAATGGTCTGTTTGAATCATTAGCCTGTTTCAAGGACAGAAAATTGCGGGACGTCGTAATCAATGGATGGATTGAACGCGACGACCTACCTTGGGGCTTCAATGCGCTATCTGTTGATCATTCTGGCTCTTTGGCTGCCGTTGCAGAGTCATGCAGTCGAGTTTGATGAAAACACTCGTTTTCTGCCGTTGGGTCGTGCCATTCAGGTATTCGAAGACCCGACCGGCGATGCGACCATTGAAAGCGTCAGCGCCGCCGCTCACGCCGGTGCCTTTCAGTCCGTGCCTGCCGGAACCTTCAACGCCGGGTATTCGCGTTCCGCCTTCTGGCTGAAAGTCGAGCTGACCTATCGCCCGATAGAAGCCAGCATCCATAACGACTGGTTGCTGGAACTGGCCTATCCGCCAATGGACCACGTTGATTTCTATGTCCCGGATGCCGACGGGAATCCCGGGCGGGTCTGGCAGACCGGCGACATGTTGCCGTTCTCCAGCCGTCAGTTCGCTCAGAACAACTACCTTTTCCAGCTGGACCTGCCAGCGGGTCAGACGCGAACCCTGTATATGCGCATACGCAGCGAAGGGTCGGTTCAGGCTCCGCTCAATCTCTGGTCTACTCACGCCTACCTCGAGGCGCAGCCCACCAAGGTTTACGTCTTCGGGCTGATCTACGGCTTGCTGCTGGGCATGCTGGTCTACAACCTGTTCATCTACCTCAGCGTCCGTGAGGTGGATTACCTGTACTACCTGCTGTACGTCGCCTCGTTCGGGCTTTACCAGATGTCGATCAACGGGGTTGCCATTGAATACCTGTGGCCTGACAGCCCCTGGTGGGCAAATGCGTCGACGCCCTTTCTGATGGCGCTGGCCACGCTGTTCGCGTGCCAGTTTTCGCGCAGCTTTCTGGGTACGGCACAGTTGGCGCGCTGGCTGGACCGCTTGCTGCTGATAGTCATCGGCGCTGCTGTGCTGGTGATGGGCATGGCCTTGTTCCTGGGCTACGGGCCAGCCCTGCGCGGGGCCACTCAACTGGTCATGACAGGGGCTGTGACGATCTACCTGGCGGGCATTGTCGCCATCATGAAAGGCGAGCGGGTAGGGCGCTATTTTGTGCTGGCCTGGTCTGTCTTCATGGTCAGCGGGTTGATCTTCGGGCTGATGCTGCTGGGCTATTTGCCCAACACCTTCCTGACCATGTACGCCTCGCACATCGGCACGGTGCTGGAAATGGCATTCCTTTCCATGGCGCTTGCCGACCGTATCAACCATGCCCGGTGCCTGCAGGCGCGAACGCTGCTGGCGGCAGGTCAGGATCTGGAGCGTCTCAATCAGCAACTGGCCAACAGCAACCGGCTGAAAGATGAGTTCCTTGCCACGCTTACCCATGAGCTGCGCACGCCGATGAACGGTGTGATCGGGTCGCTGGAAGTGATGCAGACACTCGATATGGATGACGAGCTGGAGATGTATCAGCAAACGGCTGCCAGTTCCGCGCGGGACATGATGAGTATGATCAACGGCATTCTGACCCTCACCGAACTTCAAGCCGGTGTGCTGTATGCCGACTGCAATGCCTTTTCGCCCGAAGACCTCGCCGACAGGCTACGCAATCGCTTCCTGGGCGCCGCTCAGTCCAAGGGGCTGATTTTGACGCTCGATCTGGACGATAAGCTGCCGCCGTGCCTGCGTGGCGACATCGGCAAGCTCTACCAGTGCATTGAGTGCCTGGTGGACAACGCGATCAAATTCACCCGTAAGGGCGCGGTGCAAGTGCGCTTCAGCGGGCACCCGCAGGATCTTGAGCGCATGCACCTGCGGGTTGAAGTGATGGACAGCGGCATCGGTTTCAGCCGACTGGACGAAGCCCAACTGTATCAACACTTCTTTCAGGTCGACGGCTCCATGACCCGCGAATACGGCGGGCTGGGCATCGGTCTGGCGATTTGCCGGAAACTGGTCGAGTTGCAGGGTGGCGAGCTGAGTCATCGTTCCGAGCCAGGCAAGGGCAGTTGCTTTACCTTGAACGTCCCGATGCTGATGGCCGTACCGGGCGCGGTGCGCAGAGCCCCAGAACTCAAGGCCCAGTGGGGTATATAAAGCGTCATTTGATACGCGCATCAGGTAAAAGCGCCGAGATTTCGGCGGCTACGGCACTTTTGCAAGTGTCGGGCGCGTGATTCACTGTCTGCATGTTGCGCGTGCACACAGGCAGGAGATGACTCATGAACCTGAATCAATTCGCCGAAACCCACGAAGTCACCAATCAACCGCCACCGCTGGACGGGGCGAACCTCTACCGTATCGACGTGCCGCTTCAGGAGTGGAGCAGCCGCTTCGGTGCGGGCTGGGCGCAACCGCGTATCGACGCTTACGGTGCGCTGGCAGGCGGCCCGCTGATGGAGGCTGGCTTTCTGGCCAATCAGAACAAGCCTGCATTCGCCAGCCATGACCGTTACGGGCACCACATCGATCTGATCGAATTTCACCCGGCGTACCATCAGTTGATGAGCACGGCCATCGAGCATGGCATCCCGTCGTTGCCATGGACCGATCCGCAACCCGGTGCTCATGTGGCGCGCGCTGCCATGAGCTATCTGCATACGCAGGCAGAACCGGGCAGCGGCTGCCCGCTGACCATGACGTTCGCCAGTGTTCCTGCGCTCAGGCTGCAACCGGATCTGGCTGAAATATGGCTGCCCAAGGTGCTGTCGACTGAGTACGACTCACGTAACGTGGGCATTGCGCACAAGCGTGGCGCAACCATCGGCATGGCCATGACCGAAAAACAGGGCGGCACCGACGTGCGCGCCAATACCACGCGCGCGTTCCCGGTAGGCGCGGGTGGCCCCGGCCAGGCTTATGAGCTGGTCGGACACAAGTGGTTCTGCTCGGCACCGATGTGCGACGCGTTTCTGACCCTGGCGCAGACCGATAAGGGCCTCAGCTGTTTTCTGCTGCCGCGCCACCGACCGGACGACACCCGCAACGAGTTCTATATCCAGCGCCTGAAAAACAAGCTCGGCAACTGGTCCAACGCATCGAGCGAAGTCGAGTTTCGCGGCGCGTTGGCGTGGATGATCGGTGAGGAAGGGCGCGGCGTACCGACCATCATTGAAATGGTCGCCATGACCCGTTTCGACTGCATGATTGGCTCCAGCGCCTTGATGCGTCAGGCGCTGACGCAGGCCGCGCATCATTGCGCGTATCGTGCGGTCAGCGGCCGGCTGCTGGCCGAGCAACCGTTGATGCAGAACGTTCTGGCGGACCTGGCGCTGGAAAGCGAGGCTGCGCTGGCCCTGACCCTGCGCATGGGCCGTGCGCTGGACCATCTCGATGATGATCACGAAAAACGCTTTGTCCGTCTGGTCACGGCAGTGGGTAAATACTGGATCTGCAAGCGGGCTCCGGCCATGATCAACGAAGCCGCCGAATGCCTGGGCGGTGCCGGTTATGTTGAGGACAGCATTCTGCCCCGGCTTTACCGCGAAGCCCCGGTCAACTCCACGTGGGAAGGCTCGGGCAATGTGCAATGCCTGGATGTGCTGCGAACCCTGTCCAAAGAACCAGGCGCGCTCGATGCGCTGTTCGACGAACTGGGCGACGGGCACGGCGATCGGCATCTGGCGGCGCATATAGCTGCATTGAAAGGTGCGTTTCAGGACACGAGCGATATTCAGTACCGCGCCCGCCAACTGACCGAGAACATTGCCGTCGCCTTGCAGGGCAAGCTATTGCTGGAAGCGGGCAATGCCGCTGTCAGCGACGGCTTTATCGCGGGGCGAATAGCCTCTGGCGGGCGGGTGTATGGCACATTGCCGCGTGGTGTCGATGTCGAAACATTGCTGCTCAGGTCCTCGCCACAGGTGGCATGAGCACGCGAACCCGTTACGATGCACGTCTGCAAGATCAGACAGGACATGAATCGTGACCCAAGCCTTTGTTGTTGTCGACACCGCCGAGCAGGCCGTAGAGCGGCTCGCCGAGCTGCATGAGCGCGCGACCAGCGCGCTGAGCCAGGCGCTCAAGCGCTATTTGAAAGACCGCGTCGAGCCCACTGCCGAGGAGCGAGCGCAATTCAGCTACCCGGAACTGCGCCTGGTCTACCAATGCAAGGGCGAAGTGCCGGTAACCACTCGTGCCTACGCCAAGGTGCAGCTGCCGGGTACTTACAGCGTTACCGTCACGCAGCCCAAGGCCTTCAAGAAGTACCTGCTCGAACAACTTGTCCCGCTGATGAAAGATTTCACCGTGACGGTTGAAGTCGGCATGAGCGAGCAGAGCATTCCTTATCCTTACGTGGTCGAGCAGGGCGATGAGCTGGCCGGCACTGATGTTACCGCAGCGGCGCTGGCGCGGGTATTCCCCAGCACCGACCTGTCGGCTGCCACCGATGGTATTGCCGACGGCCTTTATGACTGGGCCAATGTCGACCCGCTGCCATTGGCGCTGTTCGACGCTGCACGGGTGGATTTCTCGTTGCGCCGTCTGGTGCATTACACCGGCAGCGACTGGCGTCATGTGCAGCCGTGGATTCTGCTGACCAACTACCACCGCTATGTCGACCAGTTCATCCTGCACGGGCTGGAAAAACTCCGCGAAGACCCGCGTTTCGTGCGCATGGTCCTGCCGGGCAACGTTGTAGTCGACAAGAGCATGGGCCAGGAAGAAGCCCAGGCCATCGTCGCCAGCGTGGTCTGGCATCGCTATCAGATGCCGGCCTACCACCTGATCGCCGAAGACGGTCATGGCGTGACCCTGGTCAACATCGGCGTCGGCCCGTCCAACGCCAAGAACATCACCGATCACCTGGCAGTACTGCGTCCGCATTGTTGGCTGATGATCGGTCACTGCGGTGGCCTGCGTCAGTCGCAGACTATCGGCGACTACGTGTTGGCGCACGCCTACATGCGTCGCGACGGTATTCTTGACCGTGTACTGCCGCCGCATATCCCGATTCCGGCGCTTGCCGAAGTGCAACTGGCCTTGCAGGAGTCGGCGGCGCAGATCACCGGCGAACGCGGCGAAGAGCTCAAGAAGCGCCTGCGCACCGGCACGGTGTTGACCTATGACGACCGTAACTGGGAGCTGCGCTGGGCTCAGGAACGTCCATTGATCAACCTGTCGCGTGCCGTGGCGGTCGACATGGAAAGTGGCACCATCGCCGCTCAGGGTTATCGCCTGCGGGTGCCTTACGGCACGTTGCTGTGCGTATCCGACAAGCCGTTGCACAGTGAAATCAAGCTGCCGGGTTCGGCCAATGCGTTCTACGAACGTGCGGTCAGCCAGCACCTGAAGATCGGTATCGCCGCGCTGGACCTGCTGCGCACCGAGCTGAACTCGCTGCACTCGCGCAAACTGCGCAGCTTCGACGAGCCGCCATTCCGTTAATAGCATTCCGTTAATAGATTGGTATTTGCACGAAGGGCCACTAAAGTGGCCCTTTCTGTTTTTTGATTGCCTAATTCCCATGTCCCGCACCCAACGCCCCGTTTCCCGCCGTCCTGCCTCCAACCCGGCAGGCGCTGCCCGGCGTGTCGCCAAAGCGCCACCGGCCGAGCCGAAGCTGTTCCTCTTCAACAAGCCATTCGATGTGCTGACTCAATTCAGTGACGAAGGAGGGCGCGCCACGCTCAAGGACTTCATCAAGATCCCCGGCATTTATCCGGCCGGACGACTGGATCGCGACAGTGAAGGCTTGTTGCTGCTGACCAACGACGGCCAGTTGCAGGCGCGCATCGCCGACCCGAAACACAAACTGGCCAAGACCTACTGGGTGCAGGTCGAGGGTGAGCCGACCGATGAGCAGTTGCAGCAGTTGCGCGACGGTGTCCAGCTCAACGACGGCCCGACCTTGCCCGCCGAGGCGCGGCAGCTCGATGAACCGCAACTGTGGCCGCGCAACCCGCCTGTGCGCTTTCGTAAGAGCGTGCCGACCAGCTGGCTGGAACTGGTGATCAAGGAAGGGCGTAATCGGCAGGTGCGGCGCATGACTGCTGCCGTCGGGTTGCCGACCCTGCGGCTGGTGCGGGTCAGAATTGGCGACTGGACGCTGGATGGGCTGGATCAGGGCCAATACCGGGAAGTCGCCGCAAAGCTGTGAGGTCGAGCGGGCTTAGTTGCGCAAGTGAGTCAGCGGCATTTCGGTGCTGGCCAGCACCTGATTGAGCACAAAGCTGGACTTGACGCTGGTCACGCCCTCGATCCGCGTCAGATGGCCCAGTAGCAGTTTCTGGTAGTGATCCATGTCCGGCACCACCACTTTCAGTTGGTAGTCTGCGTCCATGCCGGTCACCAGGCTGCATTCCAGAACCTGAGGCAGGTTACGGATTTGCTGCTCGAAATTCTCGAATCGCTCGGGCGTATGCCGGTCCATGCCGATCAGCACGTAGGCGGTGAGGTTCAGGCCAAGTTTCTTGCGATCCAGCAGGGCCACCTGGCGCACGATGTAACCGTCGTCCTCCAGTTGCTTGACCCGTCGCGAGCAGGGTGAGGGTGACAGACCGATGCGTTCGGCCAATTCCTGGTTGGATATGCGTGCGTCACGTTGCAATTCAGCCAAAATGCTCAGGTCGTATCTGTCGAGCTTGCTCACGATGCACCCCTTTATCAATTCAATTGCGCTGGATTATTCATCTGAAGTCAAAAATTGCGCAAGTAATGTTTTAATCCGCAATATTAGCAATCCTCTGCCTTAGCCTCAGGCCTATTCTTTTAACCAGAATCACTGCCCGGACACAGCGTCCAGCGCGACTCGCCGAATCAGGCCAGTCGCGGCCTCCCACCCAACAGGGTGTGCCAGGCCCCCGGGCTACATACTGTCCAGAAGACGGCATGAGGTGAGCCAACGTCAAAAGCGTTGCGCCAGGGCGAAGTATCTCAAGGGGGCCATTTGGTCCCCTTTTCTTTGTCTGCTGATAAAGTGCGCAGAACGGCGCTACGCTTAAACAGTCTTAATGACGTCAACCCGCGCTCTAGTGAGGAAAGCATGAAATCTGGCATCTGGCAGTTTGCGGGTGTAAGTCTGTTGTGTCTGAGCATCAGCGCTCAGGCATTGGCCGACGAACGTGATGATTCGCCGCGCAATCAGTTGTACAACAGCTCTGGCGAAAACGGGCAGCAGCGTCAGCAACAACAGCAGCGCTTCCAGGAACAGAATAATCAGCAGCGTCAGATCCAACAGCAGCAGAATCAGCAGCGCCAGGTCGAGCGTCAGCAGCAACAACAGATCAACCAGCAGCAGATCAATCAGCAACGCCAGATTCAGGAACAGCAGAACCAGCAGCGTCAGGTTGAGCGCCAGCAACAGCAGCAGATCCAGCAACAGCAGATCCAGCAGCGCAACGTCGAGCGTCAGCAGCAACAGCAGATCGATCAGCAACAACGTGATCAGCAGCGTCAGATTCAGCAGCAGCAAAACCAGCAGCGCCAGCAGTTGCGCCAAAGCCAGAACAATCTGCCGATCCAGGGTGGTCCTGGAGAGGTGTGGCAAACCCAGCAGCCGCGTCAGGGCTACTATCAGGACATCCCGCGTGGCAACAACCGCAACTGGCAGGCCGGTAACGGCCGCCCCAATGATCATTGGGAAGGGCGTCCCGACGGGCGTGGCAATGGCTGGGGGCCAGGCCCGCAATATCGGCCTGGCTATGCGATAGATCGCGTACCGGGTGGCTACTCGCGTATTCCCTATCGTGGTCAGGACTATTACTACTCGGGTGGTTACTGGTATCGCCCGCAAGGCCCGCGTTATGTCGTGGTGACACCGCCTTACGGGGTACGTGTCAGCAGACTACCGTCCTACTCGCAGGAAGTGTGGATCGGCAGCAGTCTGCTGTTTCTGGCAGC
Source organism: Pseudomonas amygdali (assembly GCF_002699855.1). Classification (GTDB taxonomy): domain Bacteria; phylum Pseudomonadota; class Gammaproteobacteria; order Pseudomonadales; family Pseudomonadaceae; genus Aquipseudomonas; species Aquipseudomonas amygdali. The sequence goes on from NZ_LKBW01000101.1 coordinate 57,152, forward strand.
CGGTACTTATTATGCCTACCAGCCTGACAGTCAGGACTACGTAGTGGTCAACCCGCCGCAGAACGAGGCGGTGTATCAGGCCCCTGCTGGACAGCAGGTCAATGGCTACGACCCGGTTGCCTACCCTGCCAATGGCCAGAGTCCGCAACAGGTCGAACTGGATCACTATCAGTGCTATTTGCAGGCCGCGCAGCAGAGCGGCTTCGACCCGGCCAATGTCAGCGGCCAGCCGCCGCCGGATCTGGTCGATGCCTATCGTCGCTCGATGGGCGACTGTCTGGCAGGGCGTGGCTACAACGTCAGCGCCAATTGACGCTGATCAGACATTGGCTTGCTTGACGACTTCCTGAGGGTCGGCGTGCACCAGCACTTCGGCCTTCGGGAATTGCTCGTGAATAGCATCGGCGACCTTGTCGCAGAGCGCAAGGGCGACCGACAGGGTCAGTGTGCCCGGCAACTCCAGATGTAGCTGCACAAACCAGTGATTGCCGGATATCCGTGTACGCAGATCATGCGCCCCAAGCACGCCCGGCACGTCGCACGCCAGCGCCAGCATGCGCGTGCTGACATCGGCGGGCAATTCTTCATCCATCAACACCGACACTGTCTCGCGGGCGATCTGCAAAGCGCTCCACAAGATGTACAGCGCGATGCCCAGACCAAAATACGCGTCCAGCTGTTGCCAGCCGAAATAGGCAAGGGTCAGCGCCACCAGAATACTGGCGTTCAGCAGCAAGTCGGAACGGTAGTGCAGCGAGTCGGCACGGATGGCCGCCGAACCTGTCGCCTTGATCACCCGGTATTGCAAGGTGAGCAGTGCCAGCGTCAGGGCGATGGAAATAACCATCACCACCATACCCAACAGCGGCGCGCCCAGCGGTTCCGGGTTCTGGATGCGTTCGACCGCCTGAACAGCGATCAGCACGCCACTGACGGTGATGAACAGCGCCTGCGCCATACCCGACAGCGCTTCCGCCTTGCCATGACCATAGCGATGATCCTCATCGGCTGGGCGCAACGCGTAATGCACTGCCAGCAGATTGAGGAACGAGGCCGCGCCATCAAGCAACGAATCGGTAAGGCCGGCCAACAGGCTCACTGAACCACTGAGCCACCAGGCAACGCCCTTGGCCAGGATCAGCGTCACGGCAACCGCCAGCGAGGCCCGCGTCGCCAGACGCAGCAGTCGGGAATGTTCGGCAGTGGTGCTCATGACGCTTCCTTGAACCGTATCGATATCAGGCTGCCGGGACCAGGCCCAAGGCTGCCAGTTGTTCCACGCTGCCTTTGTGCTGAATCAGGCGTGGGTCGTTCAGTGGCAGGGAACGGCCCAGCTCGGTTTCAATGATGGCTTGCAGCTTGGTGTTGTCGACGCTGCCGTCAGCCTTGATCGCCTTTTGCAGCTTCTGCGGATCGATCTCGCCGGGTGCGTAATAGATCGCGCCCGTCGCGAAGTCCACTGCAAACGCAATCACCCCGGGAACGATATAGAACAGCAGCGCAAAAGCATCCAGCGCCGCAATGGCCGGGTCAACCTTGCCATCAATCTGACCGCGACGGTCAGGATAGAAAATACTGCCGCAGGCAGAAATCTGAGTCAGCAACGTGGCGACCAGAACACCACCGATCAAGCGAGAAGGAATGCGCATGGAAAGCTCCTGAGATGAAGAGGGCAACTATACAAGGCAATGGCTGCAAGGCTAAGACTATTGAGTGATGGCGTGGTTCTGCGGTTGATGAATGTTGATTTCGTGCTGCAGCTCTGCGTTACCACGCGTAGTAACGGTCATCATATTGGCTTGAGCCACGTTTCCCGGCGTCATGGGGACTTGTGTATGAATATGAGCTAGGTGGCATGGGAACGAGAGGTGTCCGGGAGAGCGCCTTTCGTCGTGCCAAGGCTCGGCATCCGCAAGCAACCCATACTGTATAAGGACGCAGGTTGCCGGGTTTTTATCTCAAATATTTTAACCGGTGTATCTTCGGTACGACCGTAAGTAGGCATTGAGCTAAACGTCATTTCCTCTAGCGTCTGGCAATTCCATACCTTCATTCTGGTCGCTTCGTACAGAATTCCCAGTGTCAGAGGCGTTTTGGCGCGCCTGTCTTTGGCTCGGAACAGCATAAAAATATCTGTACCTTCCGGTTTGAAGTATCGACAGTGGTCGTAATCGCCCTGACCCACATTGAAGTGATCAAAGAAGTCCTCCATGAAATGTCATCATTCCGTTTGGTAACATCTACCAAGCGATTTTCCGATCAGCTGCTGGATAAGCACTTCTTGGAATGCCGCTTACACTCTGCTTATTCGTTGCTGCCGATAATGCTCTCAGCTTGACCTGGCTCCGGTGAGTCTCGCCACTTTATACAGTCGCCGAGTGTGGCAGGTACTCGATCGTGGATCTTTATCCATGCATGTAATCCAGGTTCGATCCACTTGATGACTTCAGATACATCTCTATGCAGTTCATAGAGCGGTTGCCACAAAAGCGGCTCATGGTGGAAGCAACGGTTCCGCAGGTCACGTCCCTTGTTCAGGCGAGTGCGAATGTTGTCGGGTTGTCGCATGCTTTTAGGGCAGAAATAGAAAACCCGCACTAGCGGTTTTGACAGGTTGATGATGGTCGCCCGGTTGAATAGAGACGTCCAGAAGCCGAAGCTTAGCTCGGCTACGATGTTGTCTGGCGTAAGCTCAACCCTTCGATTACGAAGCTCATTCTTGGCCTCTGAAATCTTGTCATAAAGTTTCTGGAAATTTGCATTGCCAGTACCATTCCATTCTTCGTACCAGTCATCCCGGCCGTACTCCAAGGCCATTTCTTTCTGAATTCCGTTACGCACAGCTACCTCAAGAACATGAAAAACTGAAACGAGAGACTCGGTAATTTTCATATTGTGGACGTAAGCCTCTGCGGCTCGGTCCTTGTCTCGGTTGCCGTTCAGGTAGCGGGACATCCTTGGCGTAGAAAGCTTCGCCTCCAGCGTTTGCCAAACCATAGCGACTCACTGCTCCTGAGTGTAATGATGGCCGGTACGCATTCCTTGGGCCAAAACCGAAAGGGTACACGTCAAGGATTTCTCTTAGAAGCCCATAGCTGTATCTGGATGGCTTTATGAACCGCCCCGGGTTTCTCGGAGACTCCAACCTTTGAGAGGATGGAGCGATGAAAAAACTACCGAA
>NZ_LKBW01000102.1 GCF_002699855.1 Pseudomonas amygdali
CAATATTCTTTCACGGCTGCGAGTTTTGCCTGCACTGTATATTTACCCATGACGCCTCCAAAGGTTGCGTCCAACCTTCGGGGGTCATACCACTCCAGCGTGGGAATGCCGTTCGTGACGCTCTGCGTCACCTATCTGCGGCTCAATGTGTTTGATGCACTGCCCGTTCCCCCGCAGACGCTGCTACATTAGCAACCCCTGTTTTTATTGCCTGTAGGAGTTGTTTGCATGCTAGCCCACGTGGAGTCATACGCTGGTGATCCGATCCTTTCCCTGATGGAAACCTTTGGCAAGGATTCCCGTGTGGATAAGGTCAATCTGAGCATCGGCTTGTATTACGACGCGCAGGGCCGTATCCCTCAGCTGGCATGCGTAGCAACGGCACAACAGCAACTGGCCGAGGGCGAGCAGGCGGCTTCTGTCTATCTGCCGATGGAAGGCCTGGCGGCTTATCGGCAGGCAGTGCAGACCCTGTTGTTCGGGGCGGATCACCCGCTTGTGCAGGCAGGACGCGTGGCGACCATCCAGACCGTGGGCGGCTCCGGCGCGCTGAAAGTAGGTGCCGACTTCCTCAAGTATGCCTTCCCGGACTCGCAGGTCTGGGTCAGCGACCCAACCTGGGAAAACCACAACGCGCTGTTCGGTGGTGCAGGCTTCAAGGTCAACAGCTACCCGTATTTCGACGCGCAGACTGGCGGGGTCAGGTTCGAGGCCATGCTCGACACGGTGCAGGGGCTGCCTGCGCAGAGCATCCTCCTGCTGCACCCGTGCTGCCATAACCCGACCGGTGCCGATCTGACAGTCGAGCAATGGGACCGGTTGATCGAGGTTATCAAGGATCGTCAGCTCATCGCGTTTCTGGATATTGCCTATCAGGGCTTCGGCAAGGGCATTGATGAGGATGCCTATGCCATCCGCGCAATGGCCAACGCAGGTGTTACAACGCTGGTCAGTAACTCGTTCTCGAAAATCTTCTCGCTGTACGGCGAGCGCGTCGGCGGGCTGTCGGTCGTCTGCGAAGACACCGCGTCGGCTGCCAACGTATTCGGCCAACTGAAGGCCACTGTACGTCGCAACTACTCCAGCCCGCCTGCGCATGGCGCCTTTCTGGTTTCAAAAGTGCTCAACACGCCGCACCTGCGCGAGCAGTGGCTGAGCGAAGTCGAGGCCATGCGCGTGCGCATCATCGACATGCGCACGCGGCTGGTCGAGGTGCTGGCGCAGAAGGTTTCCGGACGTGATTTCAGCTTTATCCTCAGGCAGAGCGGGATGTTCAGCTATACCGGTCTGACGCCACAGCAGGTCGATGAGCTGAAAGACGTTCACGGCATTTACATGCTGCGCAGTGGCCGGGTGTGCATGGCCGGCCTGAATGAAGGCAATATCGACAAGGTATGTAACGCAATCGCGAGCCTCTTCACCCACTAAATGCCCTGCTGGTCGTCTGTTTGCTTCATGGCGGGCGCATCTGGGCCTATAATGCTCGCCTTTTTTCGCCCAATGATTTTGCGGAGCTGGTGATGGCCGAACGTAAGGCGTACGTCGAGCGTAATACTCTGGAAACCCAGATCAAAGCCTCGATCAACCTGGATGGCACCGGAAAGGCCCGATTCGATATCGGTGTGCCTTTTCTTGAGCACATGCTCGACCAGATCGCCCGGCACGGGCTGATCGACCTGGACATCGAGTGCAAGGGTGACCTGGCAATCGACGATCACCACACGGTGGAAGACGTCGGTATCACCGTGGGGCAGGCGTTCAGCCAGGCCATCGGCGACAAGAAAGGCATTCGTCGTTACGGCCACGCCTATGTGCCGCTCGACGAAGCGCTGTCGCGCGTGGTCATCGACTTTTCGGGTCGTCCGGGCCTGCAGATGCATGTGCCGTATACCCGTGCCACGGTGGGCGGCTTTGATGTGGACCTGTTTCAGGAGTTCTTCCAGGGCTTCGTCAACCACGCGAACGTGACGCTGCACATCGACAACCTGCGTGGCACCAACACTCACCACCAGATCGAGACCGTGTTCAAGGCTTTCGGTCGCGCGCTGCGCATGGCGGTCGAGCTGGATGAGCGCATGGCCGGGCAAATGCCATCCACCAAGGGTGTGCTCTGATGCAGACGGTTGCGGTCATCGATTACGGTATGGGCAACCTGCACTCTGTCGCCAAGGCGCTTGAGCACGTAGGCGCAGGCCGTGTGCTGATTACCAGTGACGCCAAGGTGATTCGCGAAGCCGACCGTGTGGTGTTTCCGGGTGTGGGCGCGATTCGCGACTGCATGGCCGAGATCCGCCGTCTGGGCTTTGATTCGCTGGTCAGGGAAGTCAGCCAGGACCGTCCGTTTCTCGGCATCTGCGTCGGCATGCAGGCGTTGCTCGACAGAAGTGAAGAGAGCGGCGGCGTGGACTGCATCGGTCTTTTTCCTGGCCAGGTGAAGTTTTTCGGCAAGGACCTGTATGAAGAAGGCGAGCACCTGAAAGTGCCGCACATGGGCTGGAATCAGGTCGCTCAGGCGGTGGATCACCCGCTGTGGCATGACATTCCGGATCTGGCGCGTTTCTACTTCGTGCACAGTTTCTACATCGATGCCGCGAACCAGCGTCAGGTGGTCGGGCGCGGTCACTACGGCCTCGACTTTGCCGCCGCGCTGGCCGACGGTTCGCGTTTTGCCGTGCAATTTCACCCGGAAAAGAGCCACACCCACGGCCTGCAATTGCTGCAGAACTTCGCTGCCTGGGATGGTCGCTGGTAATCGTATGAGCAAAACCAAGAGCAAGCCGCCGATTCTGACCCTTTCGCCCGAGCATGAGCAGCAGGCGATCGACAAGCTCAAGCGCCTGTTCGCAGAGCGCTTCGAGCTGGAGCTGGGTACGTTTGAAGTGGCTGAGGTACTGGAATTGTTCACCCGCGAGATTGCCCCGCATTACTACAATCGCGCTATTTTCGATGTTCAGCAGCAGCTCAAGGAGCGGTTCGAGAGCATCGAAAGCGACCTCTGGGCGCTCGAAAAGAATTGAATAGAAGCAGCTTTGAGCTTCAGGCTTCAAGCCGCAAGAATCAGTGAGTACGCATACTTGCAGCTAATCGCTTGCAGCTTGCCGCTCTTTTTGACCAAGGAATAAGCATGCTGATTATCCCCGCTATCGACCTCAAAGACGGTGCCTGTGTACGTCTGCGTCAGGGCCGGATGGAAGATTCCACGGTGTTCTCCGATGACCCGGTGGCCATGGCTGCCAAGTGGGTCGACGGTGGTTGCCGCCGTCTGCATCTGGTCGATCTGAACGGTGCGTTCGAAGGACAGCCGGTCAACGGTGATGTGGTCACGGCCATCGCCAGACGCTACCCGAACCTGCCGATCCAGATCGGTGGCGGCATCCGTTCGCTGGAAACCATCGAGCACTACGTCAAGGCGGGCGTGAGCTACGTCATCATCGGCACCAAGGCCGTCAAAGAGCCCGAGTTCGTGGCTGAAGCCTGCCGCGCGTTCCCAGGCAAGGTGATCGTCGGTCTGGATGCCAAGGATGGTTTCGTCGCCACCGATGGCTGGGCTGAAGTCAGCTCGGTTCAGGTCATTGATCTGGCCAAGCGTTTTGAAGCCGATGGCGTGTCTGCCATTGTCTACACCGACATCGCCAAAGACGGCATGATGCAGGGCTGCAACATCCCGTTCACCGCGGCGCTGGCGGCGGCTACGCGGATCCCGGTGATTGCTTCGGGTGGCATTCATAACCTGGGCGACATTCAGGCGCTGTTGAATGCGAAGGCTCCGGGCATCATCGGCGCAATCACCGGTCGTGCGATCTACGAAGGTACGCTGGATGTGGCCGAAGCCCAGGCGCTCTGCGACCGCGAACAACGCTGAATAGCTGGAGACTGACCCTGTGGCCCTAGCCAAACGCATCATCCCTTGCCTGGACGTCGACAACGGTCGAGTGGTCAAGGGTGTCAAGTTCGAGAACATCCGGGATGCAGGCGATCCGGTGGAAATTGCTCGTCGTTACGATGAGCAGGGTGCAGACGAAATCACTTTTCTCGACATCACTGCCAGCGTCGATGGCCGTGACACCACGCTGCACACCGTCGAGCGCATGGCCAGTCAGGTATTCATTCCGCTGACTGTCGGTGGCGGCGTGCGTACCGTGCAGGACATCCGCAACCTGCTCAATGCGGGCGCGGACAAGGTGTCGATCAACACGGCAGCGGTGTTCAACCCCGAGTTTGTCGGTGAAGCCGCCGCTCGTTTCGGGTCGCAGTGCATTGTGGTCGCTATTGATGCCAAGAAGGTCTCCGGCCCGGGTGAAACCCCGCGCTGGGAAATCTTCACCCACGGTGGACGCAAACCCACCGGGCTGGACGCGGTGCTCTGGGCGAAAAAGATGGAAGACCTGGGGGCTGGCGAGATCCTGCTGACCAGCATGGACCAGGACGGCATGAAGAACGGCTTTGACCTGGGCGTCACTCGCGCCATCAGTGATGCGCTGGGCATCCCGGTGATTGCTTCCGGTGGTGTCGGCAACCTTGAGCATCTGGCCGCCGGCGTCATCGAAGGCCACGCCAGTGCCGTGCTGGCGGCGAGTATTTTCCACTTTGGCGAATACACCGTTCCCGAAGCAAAGGCTTATATGGCCAGTCGCGGGATTGTGGTGCGCTGAGTCGCTGCGCATCAAAGGGGGCGTCGCTTGTTTCAGACCATGGGTTTGAAGCAGTCGGCGCTCGCTCTGTTTCAGCCCTGTGGCATTCAAGTATTACCTGTAAGCGACATCGCCGGACAGCGCGCTAGACAGTGCGCCGGGTTCGCGGCACTCTGCATGCGTCAGTCACGATCGAGTGCCGGAACATGTTCAAACGTCTATTTCTCGCACTGATCGGTGTCGGCTTGTTGCTGAATGAAACTGCGCGAGCCAGCGACTCAACGCCTTATTCCATGGTGTTGCTCACCGAGAATTTCCCGCCGTTCAACATGGCGGTCGATGGCAAGAATTTCGCGCAGGAAAACAACATCGACGGTATTGCCGCTGAAGTGGTGCGCGAGATGTTCAAGCGCGCAAACATTGGTTACAGCATGACCCTGCGTTTTCCGTGGGATCGGGTTTACAAGCTTGCCCTCGACAAGCCCGGCTATGGTGTGTTCTCCACCACTCGCCTGCCTGAGCGCGAAAAACTGTTCAAATGGGTGGGTCCGGTAGGCTCCTATGACTGGATCATGCTCGCCCGCGGCGACAGCCCCATCACGTTAACGTCGCTTGAGCAGGCAAAGAACTACAGGATTGGTGCCTATAAAGGCGACGCCATCGGCGAGCGTCTGAACGCGATGGGCCTTAACCCGATTTTGATGCTGCGTGACCGGGACAACGTGAAAAAGCTCGACAATGGTCAGATCGATCTGTGGGCCGTGGGCGATCCGGTTGGCCGCTATCTGGCGAAACTGGAAGGGGTCACGGGGTTCAAGACCGCGCTGCGTTTCAACAGCGCCGAACTTTACCTGGCAGTCAACAAGAGCACGCCTGACGACGTTGTGGCTCGCCTGCAGAAAGCCCTCGACCAGATGCGTGCCGAGGGTTGGGTCGACGCGGTCAAGACGCGCTATCAGTAATCGCTCAACCTGCTGCGGGAAGGGTGTCTTCGCGTACATTGGAAGGCTGCCCATTGATGTCATGGGCGTAAGTGCAGATCTTCAACGGCAGCAGTGTCTGGCGGGCCCATCTTGACCGTGTAATTGTCGATCGGGCGATGTTCGTACGACCAACTGACCGATAATGCGCCTAACCGGTTTTTCCCAATAACCACCTGTGGCTAGGGCGTCGGTCCCGCCGATTGCAGCTCTATGGCAAGCGCAAGCGGCTGGATGCCATCGTCGATCAGCGTTTCGAGCGTTGGCTGCAATTCGACAATCGCCAGATCCACGCCCTGCATGCTGCTCCAGCTGACGCGTTTCAATGAATAGCTGCGTGCCACGCTGTCAGTGAAAAATTGAACTGGACGCTGCCTTCGATCTCTCCATCAGTAATGATCAGACCGTTCTGCCGACTGATGCAGTGGCCGCTGGTGAGTGCATAGGCAGGCGCATCAGGCGTGCTATCGGCGCTTCGAGTATCGATCAGCGTCGCCGTACAGTTCGAGCCCGACCTGCTGTTGATACGGCCGATGCCGTTCCAGTGGTCGCGTGAGCCGTCGGCGTTCAGCAGAACTTTGGACGGGGCAAGGGAAAGTAGTCCTTCGCCCAGGTCTGCCGCCGCATGAATGGAAAAGGGCAGCAGTGCGGCGATACAGCACGCACCTGTAATCGTTGTTGGTTTCATCATCATCCTTGATAGCAGTATCTTGGCCTCCGTCATGGAGACACCTTCCTTTAAGTCGGAATTGACACGTTTATCAAAGCTGAAGCGGTGGTGGACATGGAGCGCAGATATATCGGACTTGAACCGCCCCGGGTTTCTCGGAGACTCCAACCTTTGAGAGGATGGAGCGATGAAAAAACTACCGAA
>NZ_LKBW01000103.1 GCF_002699855.1 Pseudomonas amygdali
TTTTCACTGCATAAGTAACGCATCAGTGTCTTACTACGCATCGCTATGAAGGCATGACGCCTCCGTCATAGCGTCAACTTGATGCATAGGCATTTTGAAATTCCTATGCATCAAGCCGACCAGCAGCACGCACTGAATTCATACGCGCACTCCCCATCATGAACCATCCTCATGTTCTGTTTTTAAGGGCTCTCCCACTTGCGGCCCCTGCGGGACCGCAGATATCTGATGTACACCGGATTGCACACCCGAGGCGCGGCCATCAGCAGGCTGACCCACGGGGGCCTGAACGGATGGGGTAGCGGGTGAACGATCTTGCCGAGGTGGTACGGACACAGCCTTACGGCTGGCCCTGAGAACGCTCACAGTGGCCGGTTGCAAGACTTCGGTAAGGATGTGCGTGTAGCTGGACACCGTTCTCACCGAAACGCCGGCGAGCGTGGCAATGGCAGAACGTACCAATGCCTTGCCCTGGTCCTGAAGCTGCCTGCACGCGGCACGGATCTTCGATTCTGTGGCTTTGTGCCGCAGCTCATTGGTGCGCTTCGCAGCCAGGCTCTGCCGCTCGGTGAGCGACAAGCTGCCATCGAGCTGCATTGCGCCTCGATGGCAACGACGATCACCGGTGTACCGATCCCACGTCCAGCGACCTACGGATTTGACCGTGGCGCGTATCGAAGACAGCGGCAGGTTTTCCGAAAAGCCCTGTTTTAGAAAGCTGTTGTGGTTGTACGCATACGCATCGAGCGAGCGCATGAAAGACTCAAACGACCCCAGCTCGCGCTCGCGATTGACGATGCTGTACGCAAAATAACGCAGCTGCTCGAACAGGATGCAGTGCCGCGAATGGCTGACCTGGTCAAGCTTGGGACCAGTGGCCCATGGCTTGACGGTCAGCTCTACCGCGCTCGCCAGTTCGCCCAGTTCATAGACGTGGCTGTGGAATTCAGTAGTCTCCCACCAGGGGTGACCAGGGGTTTTGGCCACAGGGCCACCGTGGTAGTCCACGTCCGCGTCGAGGCGAGCGGCAAACGCGGCATAGATCGCTTTCATGTACTGAATCGGCTTGGCTCGTGCGTTCTCGGTGGTGCACACGGACGGCACGGCATAGAACAATTGGGAATGGCCGCTTTTTCGGTTACGCACCATCAGGTTCGGCGCGGGCAACCCGGCATCGTCCCAGGCCAGGGCATTGGCGTGGTCCAGGTCGAACACCAGCCAGGACACCATGCCGGGGCGATTGACCTGCATATAGGGATAACGAAGCGCGTACTCACGAGGGCGAACGCGGGTCGCGGTTTTGTCATCGCTGCATCGCGCCATGTACGGCGCTTCCAGCAATAACCGATTGAGCGCGGTGCCGTCTTCGAAAAACCGCGCTGGCGGAAGGTGAGTGCTGCTGGCCAGCGGATCGGCGTTGGCCATGAGTGAGGTCGCGAGGGAAAGGCTGAGCGCATTGTCGTGGCTCATGCTTCACCGCCTTGGCCAGCAGGTTGGCCAACGGCGTGAAAGTGTGTGACACAAAGGGTCAACCGGGGGGGCAGGGTGCGGTCATCGAGAACGCACAGCCGCTGAAGAATCTTTTCCATAAGTCCACCGTTCAGCGGTGAACTGATGGCTTCACTTTTGACGACTTGCACAAAGCCGCAGTGAACGCCATAATCAGCTCACGTTATGTGTGTTGGACAGGTCTCCTTCTCTCGAAAAAAGCAAGGCCTGTTCAAGTTTTTCCAAAAAGCCCCGCCGGCAAGCGGGGCTTTTTGGTTTCTGCTATTTGGCTAAATCGTTAGAAATTTTCCCGTCTACGCTCATTCGAGCATGAAAAATATGGCATCCCAGCAACGGTGGGCAGGCAAAGTGCGTGAACACTATCACCCGGATTCCCCATCCGCAATGAAAATGCCATTTTTTAAGCTTATATTCCACCAACTTTTCAGCCTAGTGCGCATGGCCATAACCCTTGCGTGACGGGGCTTTCAACGAAATTAATGATGTAATTTATGCAACAGTAATAACTTACGTAAGTTATAGCACTTACTCGTCTTCCATAGAATGGGTTATGGGTTCAGCATTAGATGCATTCTCAAGCAGCGCAATGAGGTCAGCCTTATCAAGCTCTTGGAGGGCCATGATTCCAGCCCGAATCACATCGGATCTAGATATGCGGAAGGTCCGTGGCAAAAGAGAAATCTTATCTATCTGCCTGTTAACGTCCTTGGAGAGGGAAAAAGTAGTACGTACGAATGTAGAAGCTTTCTTACTCTTGCGCTTAGGCTCGGGCGTGGCACTAACGGGCGCTGCCGATATGAAAGCCAGCGCTGCTTCGTCGTTGGCCTCCGAAGACGGGGAGACCTGCTCAGGCTTACGAATCAAATCTTTCAATCCCATTTTGCAGCCCCCCAAAGCTCTGCTGCCAACGTCTCTATCTCTTCTTTAGCACGTGCGTCAGAGTTGCTCTCCAAGACCGAACATCCGTCTTCATCCGCATCGTCGTAGACATTGCGAGCTGTAGTAATCGCGTCAAGAGGTTGAATGCCGAAGGAGCGGCATGCTTCTTTGGCATCCAATATCCGCTGTATCTGGCTAGGAAGGGCAGGGCATTGGGTGATCACTGCACGCACGTTCAATGCTGGGTTCACTGCAGTAGCCAGTCGTGCCAGGTTATCGACCTTTGGAAGGGTCTTGAGATCTCGCCGCTTGGGCCGGAAAGGGATCAACATATGAGTTGCTACCGTCATAGCTGACCGCAGTGCCTCCGAATCAGATCCTCCAGCATCGACCACAATTTGCCTGTACCGGCCCCGAAGGTCTGTCAGCGTTTGACGAATATTGCCGTGTGCTTGCACAACAGGAATCGCAGGGAGGTCTCCCTGTGCAGAGCGTTCAGCAGCCCAGTCTGCGGTTGTGCCCTGAGGGTCGGCATCTAGAAGCAGGACGTCACCTCCGCGAGCCTGCAGCCAGACGGCCAGGTTTTGAGCCAGACAGCTTTTACCGCTACCGCCTTTTTCACCACCTAAAAGTAAGATCATGAACTGCCCTTGATACTGATTATTGAAGTGACATAACTTACATAAGTTATGGAAAATTTGCTACGAGGAATCTACTGAGTCGCCTGGAAGGGACCCACCTCCACACAAGGAGGTGGGTTCTCACTCGGTTCAATCCACACTCATACCATCATCTTCATCCGGGGATGACAGCTCCGGTGTGCCTGCTGCTGCGGCCTGCCCCTTGGGCGTGGTTTCGGCCACTTCCCGATCAGGCGCGATCGGCTGCGCGGACCATTCGCGGCGGTTGACTGTTTTGTCCGTGACAGTGCCGTCCTCTTCGATGACCTGCACAACGACAGGCTGGGTGCCCAGGTCTTGCAAACGTACCTGGTCGCCTTGCTTCAGATCTGCGTCGCCCATGGCCTCTTCCAGCCCTACGCCCCACACCGTGCGGGGCTTACCGCCCTCGGGCTTGAGCGTCACGAAGTAGCTCATCTGGTTGTCATCATTGTGCTGATACGGTGCTTCCCCATGCTCGATAAGCGTGCCCTCGATGACTTTGCTCCTGGACGGCGCTGTCTGGCGCGTTGCTGCTTGAGGTGCCAGGTACAAACGCTCTTCCACCTCATTGACTATCTGCGCAGCCATCGCTGTGAGTTGGTCCAGGTCATCGATCAACTTAGGAGAGTTTTCGACTTGCTTGTAAAGGTCGACGACGCTGGCTTTGAACGCTTCACGATAGCTGTCGTTTTCCATGTAAGCCGTCAGCATGGCAGCGGCTTCCGGGGTCTTGTCATCCGCCGCAATAAGCCAGATGGCGTGGTCTTTACCTCGCAAGCCCATGACCGTATCAGAGGCTCTGACATCCGCTTCGGACATCGGGAAATCACGACGCCATTGTGCTTCAAGCCTGACCAGCTCGCTGGGGCTCTGCAGGTCAGGATCGTTGGCCCGACTAGTCTGCACTTCAGCTGTGGCTGTTGCTGCGGAATCGGCAGTCGATTGCGCACGCTGCGCCTGCCATTGCGCAAAGGCCTGATCGCCCTTGGGCTCACCACGTTTTGGAATGCCCAGCGTGGTCGCCACCAGTTCGACTAACGAAACGCGCATCCGCTCTGGCACGAAGTCCAGCTCTTTGGTCAGTACCTGGCTAACCTGCTCAGCGTTTTTTCCTTCTCTATATAGCGCCTCGATTGTCACTGTAACGCCCAACTTATCCACCAGGTCCCGTATCTCCCGTGAGGAGTCATCAACGTGCCGAGGCAGGTCGTTGGCATTAGCCGGCGTAGGCTTTGCGGCTTCCGGGTTCACTGGTGCCGGCGCTGGGCTTGTGCCAGCTGAAGTACTCACCGGCTCAGGCGTGCTGGTCTGTGCCTCAGACGTGGCCGGCGCGGTGGAATCCACATCAGGGTGAGCACGCGGTGCCTGCCATTGCGCAAAAGCCTGGTCGCCTTTGGGCTGGCCGCGCTCTGGAATGCCCAGGGTGATCGCCACCGTCTCCACGAACGCAATGCGCTCCGGCTCGGGAACAGTGTCGAGCTGGGTGGCCAGCGCCTGGCTAACCTGGTCAGCCGTTTTTCCTTGGCCATACAGCGATTCGATAGGCACGGTAACGCCTAGGCGATCCGCCTGGTCCCGCACGTCCCGTGTGGCGTCATCAACGTGCCGAGGCAAGTCGGTGGCAGGACCAATGCTCTGGCCATCACGTTCGATGTCCAGCTCTGCACGGCGGTCAGCCAGGCTTTGATTCATGGCCTTGTCGGTGAAATGCACGTCCAGGCCATTCTTGGCCACCGCCTCGATCACCAGTTTTTTGAATTCGGCAGTGCCGTTGATCGTCAGTGTGCTGCCAAACCTTTCCCGGGCCAGCTGGAGGGCTACGGACACCCCGGCTTCGGTGATGCCCGTGCGGCGCATGGAAATGGTGGTACCCGTGTCGACAAACAAAGTCTTGTCGGTCTGTTTGTCCAGGTAATGCACGTTCTGACTGAACTTGGCCTTGCGCGTGTAAAGATCCTTGGCGCTGAGGTCGCGGGCCCGCTCACTGGCGGCGACTGGATCAACCTGTTTGGCGAAGCGATCCATGACCCGCTTCACCCGTTCACGCACGCCTTCGGGGGCAGGTCCCCTCGCGCCGCTAATGCTGAAGCCTGGGTCTTCTTTTTCATCGTCTAAGAGATTGCGTATAGCTGCACTGCCCATGAGATTTACCTCGATGTTGGGTTTCGGGTTGTGGAACTGTTCACGCGCTTTGAGCCGCTCGAACGTCAGCACGGAAACCAGCTGCGCCTTGTCTTGGCGGGTTAAGCGTTGATCGGAGAACACGGCGCGCCTGAGCGCGAAATACTGCTGATCGATCCGGCGTATGGCCCGGCGGTGGGCCGGAGCGATCTGGTTGTGCTGAGCCTGCCGCGTGAAATACGCGGCCACCGTGGAGGCGTGTTTGTTAACGGTCAGGGCCTTGATGGAAGCCCGCTTGAACACCAGCGCCTTGTCTGCAGGTCGCTTGAGCGGATCGAACAGCATCCGGGCGCGCTGCTCGATGTCAGCCACCGTCGCGACCCGGTGCGGGTTCTTGGCGTAAGGCGGGACAGCACCAGGCCGCCATTGACGGGGAGGGCGGGGCTTGCCTGAACTCCGGGGCCTGCGTCCGGCAGTAGATTGGACAGGCGTTGTCGTCACAGTCCTCGCCTGGGGCAACTGGCCGGCCACCTGTGGGTGGCTGGATGATCGATAGAACACCAGCGCGTTGCCAGAAGGCCGCTTGAGCGGGTCAAACAGGCGTCGGCCCCGCTCCTCGATGTCAGCGATGGTGGCGACACGGTGGGGGTTCTGGGCATAAGGCGGGACTACACGTCCAGCTCGTACTCGGGTGTTTCGGGGTTTTCCAGCTCCGGCTCGTCGTCGGCCTGTTGCGCCTGCAGGCGTTGCTGTTCCCTTTGTTTCCTGAGAAACGGCGGCAGGTTGGCTTCCTCCTCTTCCTCGCTCAGTTGTGGACCCGGCCCGCCTTCCTCGTCCTCCTGCTGGTACAGATGATCGCAATCCAGAATCTCCTCCTGGTTGCGACTGTCCCACGTGAACGTGTGCATCACTGGGCAGTAACAACGCACCGTCACGGCTTCGGGTCGGTCCGGCTTGCCGGTGATCTGCCACATCGCTGACGGACAGGTCTTGCAAGCCATCGGCAGGTGCCGCAGTGCGTCGCCCTGCAGTTTCAGCAGGACTTCGCTGGTTATCTCTCTGTCGTTGCCAGGTGTGTACGGATTCATAATCATCTCCATGTGCTCGGTAGAAATTGTTTTTGAACCGCCCCGGGTTTCTCGGAGACCCTTTTGTTTGAGTCATGCCACCTGGGCAGACTCGG
>NZ_LKBW01000104.1 GCF_002699855.1 Pseudomonas amygdali
GAGGGACTTCATACGGTGGTACAACAACGAGCACCGGCATAGCCGTATCCGGTTCGTCACACCGGCTGAGCGGCATCGAGGGCTGGATCATAAAGTCTTGGCCCAGCGGCATGAGCTGTACGAACGAGCCAAGGAAAAAAGACCGGAACGGTGGTCAGGCCGGACGCGTAACTGGGAACCGATCGGCACCGTGCTGCTGAATCCGGATCGAGAGCAACAGGTCGAGAAAAGAGCAGCATAGTTAGACGGTGACGCGACAACTACCTTGAAAAACGCCGTATAGTATGTGTCACTTGCTCATCTAAAAGGATATTTTATGAGTAACACTTCTAAACTTGTTCGTATGCGTCTAAAAAATATCGGCTGTGTCGGCAATGATGGAATAACAATCGCTCTAGATAATATCGTGTGCCTCGTTGGTAAAAATAATGCCGGTAAGTCAACTATACTCAGAGCTTACGAGCTAGCATACGGCTCAGGTGAACCATTTTCACCTATAAAAGATAGATATCAACATGCCGATTCCAAGAGTTTCTCCGAGGTGGAGTTAGAAGTTCATATTCCAGAAGGAGTTGCCAATATCGATGAAAAATGGAAGGTGCATGAGTCGGAATTAAGGATTGTTCGAAGCCTATGGCGATGGGATGGAACTAATTCTAAATCTACACGTTTCACTTGGGACCCTCAGTCGGAAAATTGGGCTATGGATGGTAAGGCTGGAGGTGCTGATAACGTTTTCAAATCTAGACTTCCTAAACCGATTAGGATCGGTTCTTTAGAGGATGCAGATACAACCGAAAAAAATCTCCTTACATTTGCTCTAGCTCCTTTAATTACTGCTGTTGAGCGAGAAAGACAGGATGGCAGCTCGAATTTAGCAAATGCTCTGTCTCAGATTATTGATGAGCTTTCTGCATTGAGTGGGGCTCATGCAGAACATTTTAATTTGATCGCCTCAAAGGTTTCAACTGGATTCAAGGGGATATTTCCTGGACTTGACGTATTGCTTGATATAAAACCAGCCAGTTTAACATCTGAGTTAACCGGGCTCGTAAAAAAAGATGCTGGTTTGAAGGTGAAAGATGGTAATTATGAAACTTCGGTCTCACAACAAGGCACAGGTGCTAGAAAGGCGTTGTTTTGGTCTATGCTTCAGGTTTTTAATGAGCTTAACCGCGATAAAGAGACGCGGGAGGTTACTAAAAAACCGATTCAGGTTGCACTTAAAAAAGCAATGGATAAAAAACCACCCGATCAAGCTATAATTGACGAATGTAATTTAAAGTTGGAAGCTATTGAACTTGGTAATCCAATTCCGAAAAGTATAGAGGATCCGGCGTTACCTGGTTACCTCTTGCTCATCGATGAACCGGAAAATGCTTTACATCCTATGGCAGCTAGGGCTGCACAAAGGCATCTGTATAAATTAGCAGAAAATCCAGATTGGCAAATAATGCTAACAACGCATTCTCCGTATTTTATAAATGCTTTAGAAGATCACACTACAATCATAAGGCTGGAACGCCCTGCTACGCACGGCGGCGATTTAATTTCTCCTAAGACCTACAGGTCGGATTTGATAACATTCCAAGGTGATAAAAAAAGAAGGCTTCAAGCGCTACAGCATATAGATCCGAGTTTGGCAGAAATATTTTTTGGGTCCTATCCTATTTTGGTTGAGGGGGACACAGAGCATGCAGCATTTTTAGCTACCATCATAGAGCGGCAGCACGAACTTGCCGATAAAGTCACTATTGTTAGGGCTAGAGGCAAAGGAATATTACTCTCCCTAGTATCTGTTCTTAAGCACTTCCAAATGGATTTTGGTATTGTTCACGATAGTGATGCGCCATATAATTCAAAAGGTGGAAATAACAGTATGTGGTCGCTAAATTCAAGCATACGAAATGCTATAGCGTCTGCGCGTGATTCTGGAATAACAGTTCGGCATAAGGTCAGTATTCCTGACTTTGAAAGGTTTTTAGGTGGTGAAGAAGAATCAAAAGATAAGCCACTTATGGCTTACCTTACTATATTAGATAACGCAGATCTCGGGATTGGCGTGCAAAATATGCTTAATGATCTAGTATACGGAGAAAATCACCATCCATTTGGAAGTGGTGAAGGTGAAACTATTGCGCAGTATGAGATATTGTTACGTAATAAAGTAATAAGCTGGGCAGAAAATAATGGGTTATCGGAAAACATTAAATTTAAGGGTTTGGCTTAATGCTTATTATTTTTTGAAAAGCACATTTAATTTTATTAATTGAATTGTGATGTATGAGCTTTATGAAATTGGCCGATGGAACGGCCAATTTGTAATCTCTACATTGTAGCGGCCTGCAGTCGAAATGGTCTCGACCTGCGGTCATCGCGTTTTTCGACCGGGATTGATTGCGTTTAACCCCGTATACGAGAATAGGTATTTATGGTATTTTTTCGTCATTATTGTATGTATATCCAGTATTTTGGGGGCCTCAATGAGCCGTTTTACATCGCTCGAAATGTGTGCAGGGGCAGGCGGACAAGCACTGGGCCTGGAAATGGCGGGGTTTGGTCATGAAGCGTTGGTAGAAATTGAGCCGCCTGCGTGTGCCACTCTTCGCCTGAACCGTCCAGAGTGGAACGTCAAAGAGGAAGACCTACGCCAGTTCAATGGATCGCCTTTCTTTGGGGTGGACCTTGTGGCAGGCGGTGTGCCGTGCCCTCCATTCTCCAAGGCTGGATTGCAGCTTGGCGCAGATGATGAGCGGGACCTTTTTCCAGAAGCTATTCGTTTGGTAGACGAAATACGGCCAAAAGCCGTAATGCTTGAAAACGTCCGGGGCTTGATGGATGCCATTTTTTCTGATTACCGCAACAAGGTAGAAAGGCAACTTAAAAGTCTTGGCTATGTGGCTGGTTGGCGTTTGCTGAATGCTTCGGATTATGGTGTATCACAACTTCGTCCTAGGGTCGTTTTTGTAGGAGTTCAAAAGAAGTATGCTGATAAATTTCATTGGCCTGAACCGGGTTTAGTACAGCCGCCAACTGTTGGCCAGCTTCTGCATGATTTGATGGCAGTAGATGGTTGGAAAGGGGCAGATCGCTGGCGGGAAATTGCTGACTCGATAGCACCTACATTGGTTGGGGGGTCAAAAAAGCACGGTGGTCCAGACTTGGGACCAACTCGTGCTAAAAAAGCCTGGGCAACGCTCGGCGTTTGTGGTCATGGTTTAGCTGACACTCCGCCAGCGAGTGATTTTGTGGGAATGCCTCGACTGACCACACGAATGGCGGCGAGAGTTCAGGGGTTCCCTGACGACTGGAAGTTTCATGGAAAGAAAACAGCAACCTATCGTCAAATTGGCAATGCTTTTCCTCCACCAGTTGCAAAAGCAGTAGCCGAGAGAATATTTGAAGCTCTTTCAATCCGCCGTCTTATTCAGGTTGCATAATTGTCATGGACGTCCAATTTCAGCAAGCACGTAAAAATTTTCATGCGGCATTGTTAAAAACTACTCTTACGATTAATGATAAGAATATCCCAAGCAACGCTGACAGTAGCAATCGCACCAGTATTGCGATTGCTAGGGGAATTGCTGAGACTCTAAAAGCAGAAACCATAGCTGAACGTCTTGCTGGGCAAACCTCTGGCAATCAGTTTGAAGGTTTATGTGCTGACTTTGTTAAAGACACTTTCCTGCACCTTGGGCATTTACGACCTGGGAACTGGGATGTGCATCAAGTGGGCGGCAGAAACAGATTAGAAATTGCTCGGTACGAGCAGTATACTCATTTAGTAGCCTTAGACAGAGCAGCAAGAAACGACCCAGAGTTGGCTGCGGCTCTGGGCTCAGATTATACGATTACGCCCGACATTGTCGTAGTCAGAGGGCTTGAATCCGACAATGCCATTAATCGACATGAGGAACTTGTTGACAGATCGGTATGCACACTATCAAGTTTAAGAGAAGCGAATGGCGGTTATCCACTGCTTCATGCTAGCATTTCATGCAAATGGACAATTCGAAGCGACAGAGCACAAAATGCCCGTTCGGAGGCATTAAATCTCATCAGGAACAGAAAAGGCAAACTTCCTAATATAATGGTAGTGACCGCAGAGCCTACGCCCAGCAGGCTAGCCTCAATTGCGTTAGGGACTGGCGATATTGACTGCGTTTATCATTTCGCATTATATGAGCTACAAGAAACGTTACAAGAATTGAAAATGTATGATGCTATCGATATGCTTGCCGTGATGGTTGACGGAAAACGGCTTAAAGATATAAGTGATATTCCACTCGACTTAGCTGTATGATTGTTCCTGCTCCGGTTTATAGAACCCCGTTAAGCTAAATTTCGTCAAATTGTAGCTTCGCTCCCAAGGGGCAATGTACCACTACGCAGAGAAGGACCGAAAATTGGACGCAACGCCCTCTAGTCCGGGCAGCAGTGTACGAAAATTCAAGCATTGCTGCGGATCCAACTCTCCAACGATGCACTGACCATCTGGAAGTTTCGCTTAACTGACTTCCCTGTTCCATTGCTCCCCAGACCCCGAAATGCAATGAATAAAGATGCGGTGTCTTTTTCTCAGGTCGAACATGACATCTTGATTCAACATTTTCCTGACATGCGTACGACTGGAATCAGCAGTGAGTCGGTGCTTGCTAACGAACTCCGTGAGGCGGTTCGTCAAGCGGTTCGTGCAGGTCGTTAAAGTTAGGTGTAGCGGCATCCTAGGTGTGGACGCACCTTTCCCCTGTCAGGGCTTCACGTACCTCATGGCGTCCGGGGAGCAATGGAACAGGGAAGTCGGTTAAGGCCTCCGACCATGCAAAACAGTTGGCGGCCTCGTTAAATCTTGATGTATAGGAATTTCAATAATTCCTATACATGAACATGATGTGCTAATCGAGGATATTGACCGGTACTTTGCGGCCTTTAGGCAATGTCACGATCAGCGCCTCTACCCTGTCCCCCCCTGCGCTCATCGCAGAGTTATCACTGTAGACCTTGCCTCCTTGATCCAGAAAGTCGCCCAGTCTCATTTCAGTAGTTACATGATCGGAACGTGCGTAACTACTGAGAGCACTGAGCGCGCCCTGACCCGCCATGACATTCAGGGACGGCGTATTCAACGAGGATGCATGTGCTGTTCGAGGCCTGTAGGCATCCGCCTGGTCAGGTCTCGCTCCAATATGCTGGGCATACGGGCTTTCTTGTAATTCTTCATGAAGTGCGATAGTAGCACCTGAATTTGGATTCCCGGTTGCATACCCATTGCGCACGTATTCTCTCGGGGTCGTGCGATAGACTGACGTCTCACTGTTTAAGTCGTAAACCCTCATAGGATCATGTGCGTCGAGAAAATTTTCCCTCTCCTCGCTGGACAATTGGTGGATGGAAGTCAGCGTGTATTGTCCAACGAACCGCGAGGGTGAGCTTACGCCCGATCCATACACGGGACTTGTCGGAGGGCTATAGGTTCGACTGACGCCCCCCGAACTGCAGATATTACCCATTTAAACGTTCTCCAGATGGTTTTAGATACAACTTTTCTGGCCAGGATCAATGGCTGTTCAGACCGAACTCTCAGACAAATCCAAACGTTTTTTTTACCTCGCCCGACAGATTCAATAATGCTTCGACAACTCGGCGCATTTCTACATTATCAAGATTTAGCAAGGGGATTCTCGTATGCACGACTCCGTCTTTTTTTTCATTTAGGCCGACAGTGAAAAATGGCGTTCTTAAGTTAAATTCGTTAAGCCTCAGGAGGCTTTGGCAAGCGTTGCTGTCTAGGTTGTCGATAACGCCAATATCAGATAAGAAATACACCCACTTGAATTTATCCTGATAAATCTTTATAGAAACTTCTTTGAATTCAAAGCAATAAACTTCATGCTCATGTTTTTTCTCAGGAAAACCAGGCATCCCATAGGCTTTTGCGAGCCCATCGATTAAGCGGTCGAACGAATTCTTCATGGAGTCCCCTCAGATCATAGCAAGATCAGTGGTCATACCTATGTAGCTGGTTCCATTTGACAACCTTTTCATGTACGTGAAACCCTGCTACGGCGGATCCTGGGATGCTGCGTAAAACGTTCATGCATAGGAATTTCAAAATGCCTATGCATCAAGTTGACGCTATGACGGAGGCGTCATGCCTTCATAGCGATGCGTAGTAAGACACTGATGCGTTACTTATGCAGTGAAAATCCCTATCAACAAGCGTTAATGC
>NZ_LKBW01000105.1 GCF_002699855.1 Pseudomonas amygdali
CCTCGAGCCGCGACTACAGTGGCGATCACTACGTCATCGAGATCGACGACACCGGCAACATGACCGGGCTGACCCTGCCCGATGGCAACCAGTTGGCGTTCGAATACGACGAGTTTGCCCGGCTGCTCAAGGAAACCGACCCGCTGGGCCGCAGTATTCGTTACCAGTACCACCACCTGACCACGCTGATCACTCAGGTCGATTATCCCGACGGCAGCACCTGGAAAGCCCGCTACGACGCCAAAGGCAACCTCGTCGCCGAGATCGACGCGCTGGGCCACAAGACCTAATACCTCAACGGCGAGGACGGCTTGCCGCACACCATCGTCGACCCGACGCTCAAGTCCAAATACCTGTGGTGGAACACCCTGGCCCAGGTCCAGCGCTTTCAGGACTGTTCGGGCAAAAGCACTCATTACCGCTATGACGAGCGCCACCACCTGGTGGCCGTCACCGATGCACTGAACAACACCACCACGCTGGAACGCAAACCCGATGGCGAAGTGCTGCGCATCAACAACCCGGACGGCACCCACGAGACCTTTACCTACAACGAACTGGGCCAGGTCCTGACCCACACCGATGGCAAAGGCCAGATAACGCGGTTGTCCCGCAACGCCCGTGGCCTGCCAACCCGACGCGAGGACGCCAAGGGCAAAGCCGTTGCCTACCAGTACGACAAGGCCATTCGCCTCGTCGCCCTGACCAACGAAAACGATGCGACCTACCGCTTTGCCTACGACGACGCAGATCGTCTGATCGAAGAAAAACGCATCGACAACCTGACCCGCCGTTTCAGCTACAACCTCGGCGGGCACCTGACACAGGTCGAGGAAATCGGCTACGGCGAGAAAGGCGAACAGCCACGGCGCAGCACCCATCTGGAGCGCGACCCGATTGGTCGCCTGCTGGCAAGACTTAACGACGATGCGCGTCAGGACTACGCCTACGACGACGGCGACCGACTGCTGTCAATCGAGCGCAAGCCGACGGACACCGGCAGAAAACTGGGCGTCACCGCTGAGAAGACAGACTTCGCACACGAACTGTGGGCCATAATGTGAAAGACCGTGACTTATGGAGCGCAGGCTGCCAGGACGATTAACTCAGCAATTAGACCTCACTGCCTCTTCGCATAGACCAGCACCTAAACATCCGTATTACGACATCGGCAACCGCCTGAACCTCAGCACCGTCCGCTTTGACTAGGTGACACGTCAAAAGGCAACCATCTAAATAGTGGGACGACTAGTCAGGCACTTAAATATTTGATGTATGACCTTTCAGACTATGCCATTAGCTTTTGCTATATTTCGCTTTTAAAACTTGAGCTAACAACATGATCGAACCACAACCCAACGCAATAAAAAGGGACTTTACGGGTCTTTCTTCCTGATTGCCTTATTTGGCACAATGTCGACGTTTAAATCTGATTTTTTCTGGCTGGCATGCCTCGGCCTCTTTACCCTGCTCATGAGAGCAATATATTTGATTTACCTGAGCGAAAGCTTCACTGCAATCGCAGTTCATTCTTTCACAGGCCTTTTCTCTTCATTTCTACTCATGAATACAAGCGTTATTTATCTTATAGCAAAATCTGAATACGGCGCTTCAACGACAGATGCTTTATCGTGGGCGATGATTCCGGCCTTACTGATGCTCGTTTCATTTTTATTTATTTACTTTACAAAATCGAGATCAGGTCAGCTGTCTTTTGAGATCAGGGATAACAAGGTATATATGGTACACGGTTATGTCAGCACGAGAAACGGAAACTTACTGAGCGGAGGCGTCATTGTGGCCGGAATCGCTGCAATGATCATGTGGCATATAGAACTGATCATTATGGTCAGTATCTGGATAGCACTGAGCAATCTTTACCTTCTTTACTGGAACAGGGACGCCATCCGAATACTGAAAAAAATCCTTGCGCTGGAAAAGAAGCGCAATCGGTCTTACACGTTCGAGTACGTCGAACAGCTTCGTGAAGCACGCAGTCGCTGGTGGTTAGGTAGGTTTTTGAAATGGGTAATATCGCTCAGCAAATGAAGCCAGGTATCAGACCATCAGCGAAGAAGACAACTAACCGCCGAACCCAACCAAGGAAGAAAAATGGGTAAACAATCTCGCAGCAAGCGGGCCTCGCCGGAGCCTATGGTGATTTACCGCAGTCACGTTGCCGCTTTCCGCTCTCGTTATCTGCTGTCCTTTCTGACTCCGATCTTCATG
Source organism: Pseudomonas amygdali (assembly GCF_002699855.1). GTDB lineage: Bacteria > Pseudomonadota > Gammaproteobacteria > Pseudomonadales > Pseudomonadaceae > Aquipseudomonas > Aquipseudomonas amygdali. The sequence continues at coordinate 2,230 of NZ_LKBW01000105.1, forward strand.
GGCATCTTTTCCCTCGCCATTACCGCAGGCACGGTGGTCGATGCGTACTTTCCAAATGAGCCGGAGAGAACCGGCCAGTCGATGATGCTCATGATGGGCGTATCACTGGTTTTGAGTTTCGACGGCATCATGATGAGTCGCGGGCATGCCTGTGGAATGTGGATATTGGCGGCCATTCTGGTGAGCTGCTTTTTCGCGGTGCTGCCCACTGCCCCTGCGCACTGGCGGCGTTTTGAATTGATACTTTACATGCTGGGGCTGCTTTTCCCGTTGCTGGGCCTTTTATCGCTCAACAGCGAGCGCGGCCGGGAGTTGCGCATGCAATGGAGGATTATTCGATCCGAACGCAAGGAGACGCGTCAGGAGATGCGGCGGCGCAGGGATCTCGAGGTGCATCGTGAAAGCCTGCGCAAGAGAAAGGCACTGCGCAAGTAGCCCAGGCTCAACGAGGACTTTCTCGCGCCCAACAAAAAACCCGCCGAAGCGGGTTTTTCCAAGACCATCCCGACTCCCTGTCGGCTGCCTCCGAGGCGATGGTCGATCATCCTTGATCCTGGTGAACTCCTGTTCACCACTTGATGGATCCAATCTTACGGAGGACGGACCAGGTCGGAAATGGCCGAACCCCTCCACCGCGTGTAAGCCTTTCGCTATACCTGGGCGAAGCACAACCTTACCTTTCAATGAGCGTGCGGGTTCGCTGTGGATAAATCACCTGCTGGCTTTATCACTGCCCCTCGACCAGCAACAATTCCCCATCCCTATACCGCACCTCCTTCCCCAGCCACGCCATATCAACATTCGGCAGCACCGCCGAAGGCTTGCGCAGTTCGCGCAGCAACGTAGACCCGTGGGAAAGACGCCCGCCCATGCGCGCGGTCACGGCGCGTGCGTTCTGGTAGTGCGCGTGGCGTCCGGGGTCGAGGGTGTCTTCCAGCAGGATGTCATCGCCCAGAATGCCTTGAACCTGCCCCGGATAGATCATGAAGCCAGTAGCCTGCTCGGTGCCTTCTCGACCGTCCTGCCAGAAACTGCCTGCGCGGCTGCGAATGTCTGGATGAGACGCAAACCAGTCCGCCCTGTCGGCGCTGGGCATGGCGTGATGCAGCCGGAAGAACAGGCGCATCAGGTTGTCGCGATACCACTCGCGCACTTGCAGGTAGTAGCCGCGCATGCCCGGCAGGCCTGCGCGGTGAGCGACGCGAATGATACCCGGCCAGGTTGGAAAGGCCTGTAGCGGCAGGTCGGTCTGTGCTGGGCGTGGCGTAGCGGGGTCGGTTTCCCAGGGTAGCCGGTGCGGGCAGTGTTCAAGGTTGTCGTAAGCGGTTGGCGGACGTCCCAGCAGATCACCGCCGCTGCTGGCCAGCGAGGTGGCGATGCACAGGTTACCTTGCACGACGAACACGTAGAAACGCGTAAACCAGTCAGCCAATTGCTGGCCGTCAGCCCCTTGGGCCGTCAAGGCATGCAGCTCTCGGTCGAAACGGTGCAGTTGCTTTTCCAGGGTCAGCAGGTGGCCGCGCGCGATACGCTGCATGCGCAGGAATACCGGTAAAGAGCGCAGCAAACGCAGAGGTCGCCAAGGCAGATGCGGTGCTGCGCCGCCGACTTCATCGGCGTAACTGCTGGAGGCGACGCCCCAATCAGCCAGACGTGCGAGAAACAGGTCGTTGTTGATGTAGGAAGCGGCGCCAAACAGTGCGGTGAACGGTTCGTTGTCCTGCAACACGCGTGAATCCCAACGCGCCATGATCGCCGGGATGCTGCCTGCGGCGCGGCGCTGTGCGTACTCGACCAGCCTGCTTGGCTGCGGCGGCAGGATCTCGGCGATGTTGGCCGCGGTCAGGTGTCGGCGCCAGCCGTAATCACTGATCGGGCGGTACTGCAACAGCCACAGCTGGCGGCCATCCCACGCCCACTCGACATCGCCCGGCACGTAATGGAAAACGCGCAGCACGCCTTGCAGGAAGTCCCAGAGCATTTCTTGTGTCAAACCGTGGGATGGCGTGAAGCTGCCGCTGTTCCAGGCATCGCCGAGGCGGGAAATGATCGCTCGCTCCGGGCTTGCCTGACCGTCAGCCAGCGACTCCAGATGCCCTTCGACCCACTCCAGCTCGACCGACAGGTGACGCGCAAACGCGATGCCGGAAAGCACCGGCGTGATGAACCGCTGCACCACGACTTCTTCGACGCCTGCGCCGTGCAGTTCTGCGATACGTGCAGGTACGTTTTGGGTGGGCTCGCGAAGGAAGGTGGTGCTCAGGCCAGCGTTGGCCGCATCGGCCTGATCCTCGCCGAAGCTGGACGAGCGCACCGCCCAGATAGCCTCCGGCTGGCTGGCCAGAAACGCGGGCAAGGCCGAGTCATCGCCCTGCACCAATGACAGTGCTGCGGGCACCGGTTGCCCGGCGATGGCCGCCAAACGCAGACGGCCGCCTTTGGTGTGCGCAACGAAGCCGCGCTCGCCGGACTCCAGCCACTGCGCAAACTCGGCCGGCGTGTCGATCCACGGGTAGTGACCCCAGCCCGGTTTCAGACTGATGCTCAGGTCGGCACGTGCCAGAATGGCAGACCACGCTGCCGCCTGCTCGATACCCAGCACGTTGTCCTGATCGCCCCATACCAGCTCTATCGGGTCTTGCACCCATTCCAGCAGCGGCAGCGCAGTGTCGGCGCGCACCAGGTCCCAATACGGAACAAAGGCGCGGCAGCGGGCGTAACCGGCCCCCATACGCTGGTAGTGCGCCGCAGGCCAGGCTTGCCTGGAAAACTTGTGCGCAAACAGCGTGGGCTTGTTGGCCAGCAGCCAGTGAATGGTCTTGCGAATGGGCAGCGGCGACATCAGCGCAGGCAAGCGCCGCCGCCACAGAAAAGCTCCCACCGGCGCCAGCAGCACGCTTCTGCAGAAGTGTCCGGGCTGGCGCTGCAAGGCATGCATGACCAGCAATGCATTGACGCCCACGGCGACGATGGCACTGCCCCTGACCGTCGCTGCCAATAGCGCATCGGCGTAGGCGGCGAGGTCTTCGCACGGTGGCTGGGGATTGTTGCCGAAGCCTGGCAGTTCCAGCGGTACGACCTGATGCAGCTGAAAATGCGGCAGCACATCATCCCACCATTCGGCACTGCTGCCGTTGCCCGCCAGCAGGTACAGAAGGGGCAAGTCAGACATGACGGGGCTCCTTCAACGCGCTGGCAGCAGAAGTACGGCGATCATGGCGATACAGCCAAAGCAACGGCGGCAGCAACGCCAGCAGCGCCGCCAGATCAAGCCACACATGCGACCAGACACCCCCGCGCACGGAAATCGCTATGTCCTGAGGTGCCCAGAGCAGCAGGCCGGCGATCAGCCAGCCCCAAGGCATGGCGCTTTTCAGACGATTGCCCAAATGCACAAGCGCCAGCATGTACACGGAATAGGTTTGCAAGGTGGCGCCAAACAGCGCCATCCACCAGACCTGTTGCGCACGCGCAGCGGCAGGAACGGCGTCGGTCCAGAAGGCCTGCTCAAGCGTAGTCAGGTAGCCGTCGAGCAAGCCGGAAAAACCCGCCCAGGTGAACACGATACTGCCCAGCACGTGCGCGACTGCGACGGCATACAGCCAGATCACCAGCGTGCGGCGCAGCGTGGTAGAAGGGAGCGGCATTGCAGGTCCTTGGTTCGTCCTTGTGAGGTGGCGAGTGTAGCGATTTCGGGAGGGGCTTAATACCGGCCGCCTTATCGCTTCTCCCGCTTTAAATTGAAGGGTTGCGTGCCTATGCAGTAAATCGGCTGATCGTCAGCTGGAATGCGTCTGACTATCGAGGTTCAAGCCTATGCTGAATGAATCCCGACCACCTGCTATTTCTATCAGTAGACGGCGTTTCTGATGCGGCCTAAGAATGGTCTGAAGTAGGCCGCTATTTTTAGACTGCTGAGCCATAGCCGCT
>NZ_LKBW01000106.1 GCF_002699855.1 Pseudomonas amygdali
CCTCCGAAAATAAAGCACCCTGCTAAAGCTTAGCCCTCGCAGGGTGTGGGGGTGACCATCTCATTAGGCTATCTACTGACATATCTCCATCTGTGCTCAACTCACAACGCATTCTGAATAGTTGTAAACATTGCAGTGTCCTGCCGCTTATCGTGGGAACAAAAGCAACGATAGCCACTGCAACCATCGCTGCGATCAAGGCGTACTCTATACCCGAAGCGGCTTCACGGTCTTTGATAAAGGATTTAACCCGGATATAGGTACCTACGTATAGCCGTGTAAGGGACATCTCATTTCTCCTTGTGCCTTCTAGGCGCGAACATGCGTGTCACATGCGAAACTGTCTGCCTGCACAGCATTGTCTCCAATCCGTAAACCCACAATCTCAACAAAGCATTAACCGGAAAGTTATAAGACTGGCCATCCCCTGCGTCTGGCGTGGTCAAACGCTATGTTGTTCACGCAACAGCATTTTTATACCAAAGCACAATGGCATTCTGAGTGCCATGAGCTAACGTCACATAACGGACGGGAACGTCGTCCGCCGCGCCACATTGCGAAGTTGTCGCACCGGTTTGAAGTTGTCCTGCAATGACAAAGGGAACGTTGCCATGAGCAGTCGCATTACCACGGTGCTTGCTGTCCTGTTTTTGCTGGGAGCGTTGATTGCCGGTTATCTGGGAATCGCCGTCAGCAAACCGGCCGAGGCACCTGCAGTTGTCACGCCGCCCACGGTGCCTGACGCCACCGAAATATCGACCCAGACGCCCCCGACTCCGCCCGTCGAGGATGCGCTGCGCCACAACGTAGTAGTTTTGGCCCGGGACGTACCGGCCTATACCCCCATCACGGCTGAAGACCTGACCGTAGAGCGCCTCAAGGTCGCGCCGCCTGGAAGTTTCGAGCACATCGACAAACTGGTGGGCCGCAGCACTTGGCGAACACTGACGGCCGGAACCTGGCTTAGCGAGAACAGTTTTGAAGCAGGCGGCACACTGGCGCGGATGATTCGCCCTCATGAACGAGTGCTGGCGTTGCAGGTTGACGAGGTGATTGGCGCATCCGGGCAGCTCAGCCCAGGCGACTATGTGGATGTGCTGCTTTACCTGCCCGAGGACACCAGCAACCTGAATCGCTCCAGCCAGGTGGTCGTACCCGCCCTGCGAGTTCTTGGAGTTGGCGGGCTGCTCGGCCCGGATCGCAACGGCAAGCCGGTGCAGGACATCAACGCTGACGAACGCCTTAAACAGGAACAGCTGCGGATCAACGCGCGAACCGTCACCGTCGCGGTACCGGAAGCCTTGCTGGCACGGCTGATGCTGGCGTCGCAAACCGGTGTCCTGCGTCTGGCCGTGCGCAGCGCCGACGAGGGCAACCTTCAGAATTACTGGGCGAGCGAAGCCGGTAGCCGTGATGCCGCCGAACGACTGGACTCTGCCAACCGCCAACTGGTCAGCTTCAGACAACTGAGCCTGGGCCCGGCCAACTCGCCGACACAGGGCGCAGCCACTCGCACGCCTCGCGCAGTCGAGGTCATACGCGGTAACCAGATCACGCAACAAACTCCCTGATTGAGCAAGGATTGCATTTGATGAGCTGTTGTTCCGTGCCAGTAACAAAACCCCGGCTGCTGGCGTTAGCCTTCGCGGCGCTGTCTGCACAATCAGCCTGGGCCGCTTCCGGCAGTTGTGCAGGACTTGCTGCAATGCCAGCGGCGGTGGAAATCGATCAGGGCATTCAGCAGGAAGTGCGCTCACCTGTGGCCATCACCCGCATTGCCGTCGGCGACCCGAAAATTGCCGATGTGCATGTCAACGGTACGGATGGTTTTCTGTTGACGGGCGTTGCGCAGGGCACGACCAGCCTGATGGTCTGGACCGCCTGCGCCACCGCCCCGCGCCAGAGCATGGTATTCGTACGCGGCCGGGCCACGGCATCGATGATAGAGAGCGTCACTGCGCCATCTGCTGATGCGGAGTTACCCAGCCAGGTGCAGACCGACATCCGCTTTATCGAAGTCAGCCGCACCAAACTCAAGGAGGCCAGTACCTCGATATTCGGCAAGGGCTCGAACAACTTTCTGTTCGGCGCGCCTGGCACGGTTCCCGGCGTAAACGTCACCCCCGGTACGGTGAGTGGCACAAGGCCGAGCATTCCGCTGAACAACAGCAATTTCAATATTGTCTGGGGCGGCGGCAGCAGCAAAGTGCTGGGCATGCTCAACGCCATGGAAAACAGCGGCTACGCCTACACCCTGGCCCGCCCCAGCCTTGTTGCGCTCAATGGGCAAAGTGCAAGCTTTCTGGCAGGGGGCGAGTTCCCGGTGCCTGTGCCCAATGGCGAGGGCAATGGTATTTCCATCGAGTACAAGGAGTTTGGCGTACGCCTGACCCTGACGCCGACAGTAGTGGGCCGTGACCGAATCCTGCTAAAAGTTGCCCCCGAAGTCAGCGAACTGGATTTCTCTGCCGGTATCACCATCGCCGGCACAAACGTGCCGGCGCTTAACATACGGCGTACCGACACCAGTATCGCGCTTGCCGACGGAGAAAGCTTTGTGGTCAGTGGGCTGATCAGCTCCAGTAACGTCGGCTCCGTAGGCAAGTTTCCCGGCTTGGGTGACATTCCCATTCTCGGCGCGTTTTTCCGCAATTCGCAAATCCAGCGCGATGAACGCGAACTGCTGATGATCGTCACCCCGCACCTGGTTCAACCGCTGGCCGCCAACGCGCAATTGCCCTCGCTGCCGGGTGAGGGGCTGCGCACCTACGATCCAAGCTTTCCGCGCCTGTATTTTCTGGAAAACGGCGACTTTGACCGTCGCGACGGGTTATCCAAATGAGCCAGAGCCTGAGCCAGACCTTCCTGGCAATCACCCGTAACAACACTGATCTGGAATGGCTGCAAAGTGCCTTGGGCTCACTGGGCCAAGTGGTCAGCGCAGGCACCGGCAGCCTCGACGATCTGCTCGCGCTGGTGGACGTGACCTTTGCCAGCGTGGTGTTCGTCGGGCTGGACCGTGAGCATCTAATGACCCAGAGCGCCCTGATCGAGAGCGCGCTGGAAGCCAAGCCGATGCTGGCCATCGTCGCGCTTGGCGATGGTATGGATAACCAGCTGGTGCTCAACGCCATGCGTGCCGGGGCGCGGGATTTCGTCGCTTACGGCTCTCGTTCGAGTGAGGTCGCCGGCCTGGTCAGACGCTTGAGCAAGCGTTTGCCTGCCGTGACGCCCAACCCGAACATGAGCGGCCTGTCAGTGCTGTATGGCGCGCAAGGCGATGACGACGGAGCCTTGATCGCGACACACCTGGCGATGGTGGTGAACAAGACCGGGCAACGCACGCTGCTGCTGGACCTCGGCCTGCCGCGCGGCGACAGTCTGCTGATGCTCGGCCTTGAATCCACATTCAGCTTTGGCGATGCCCTGCGCCACTTGCGCAGGCTCGATGCAACGCTGATCGACAGTGCGTTCACCACCAGTGAAAGCGGCCTGCGCATTCTGGCGTACAGCGAAGCCGACGATCATCTGGAGCAGTCCAGCGCAGCGGAGCTTTATATGCTGCTCAGCGCCCTGCGCCAGCATTTTCAACATGTGGTCGTGAACCTCGTGGGCCAGCCGGACAGCGAGGCACTGCGCTCGCTGGTCAGCCATTGCGATCAGTTGCTGTGGTACGCCGACCAGAGCGTACTGGGCTGTCGACGCAACCTGACGGTGCTTAATAACTGGCGTGAGAAAGGCATGAGAATGCAACACGCCAGCCTGCTGATTGATCGCTATCAGCGCTCGGTCGCACCCAATTCGGAAACCGTGGCCAAGACCTTCGGCCTGCCGGTGCAGGCCGTATTGCCGCTGGCACCAGAGCTGCGCCTCAACGCCAAAAACCAGGGAGTGACGCTGTTCGAGCTGGCCTCACGCGACGCGTTGTGTTCCGGGCTGCGTCGGCTTGGCGAGCACCTGGCACGCAATACCGAGGCTCACGACAAACCCGATCAGGGCTGGCTCGCTCGACTGTGGGGGAACAGGTAATGGCGGAAAAACTGTTTGGCGTCTCGTCGCGTGGCAGCGGGCAAGCCGATGACGGCCAAGGCCTGAAACTGGTGTTGCACCGTTACATCATCGACGGCATCGAAGAAAGCGGCAAAAACCTGCTCGAAGGCTCACGACCGGCACTGGCGCAATTTGTCATCGACAAGGTGGCCGAATACGTTGCGCGACTGCGGCTGGCTATTTCGCGCTATGAAATGGAGCGACTGGCCGAAGAGCTGGTCGATGAGCTGACCGGTTTCGGCCCGCTTGAAGTGTTGCTGCGCGACACGTCGGTCACGGAAATTCTGGTCAACGGGCCGGGCAAGGTATTTGTCGAACGTGATGGCGTGCTGCACCACACCGACCTGCGCTTTATCGACTCGCACCACGTCGAGCGCGTGATGCAGCGCATCCTCGCGCCACTCGGGCGGCGCCTGGATGAATCTTCGCCTATGGTCGATGCGCGTCTGCCCGACGGCAGCCGGGTCAATGCCATCATCCCGCCGATTGCGCTGGATGGCCCTTGCCTGTCGATCCGGAAATTTCGCAAGGACATGCTCAAGAGCGCAGATCTGGTGGCCATGCAAACCATCGATCAGTCCATTTTCGAATTTTTTCAGGAAGCGGTCGGCAAACGCTGCAACATCCTCGTCAGCGGCGGTACCGGCACAGGCAAGACCACCATGCTCAACGTGCTGAGCCAGTTGATCGACAGCAACCAGCGCCTGGTCACTATCGAGGACATTGCCGAGCTGCAGCTCAGCCACCCGCACGTGGTGCGTCTGGAAACCCTCCCGCCCAATGCCGAGGGGCATGGCGAGGTGCGCGCCAGCGACCTGATTCGCAACTCGCTGCGGATGCGCCCGGACCGCATCATCCTCGGCGAGATCCGTGGTGTCGAAGTGCTCGATGTATTGACGGCGATGAACACCGGCCACGACGGTTCCATGAGTACCGTTCACGCCAACAATGCTCAGGATGCTCTGCTGCGTCTGGAAACGCTGGTTGGCCTGACCGGGCGACTGATACCGGAAAAAACCCTGCGCCAGATGGTCTGCGCGGCGCTGGATGTGATTATCCAGCTGGCGCGCCTGCCTGATGGCCGACGCTGTGTCAGCGAAGTGGTGGAGGTAGTCGGCATACGCGATGACATCTATGTCACCAATACATTGTTCCGCCTTGATCGCCGCACCGGGGTCGGCTTCATGCGCGAAGCTGCACACGCCGCAGGCGACAAGCTGCGGCCAGGCTACTGACGTGCTCAGGGAGGCGGCGCAATGAATGCATCACTGGTACTCGGCCTGATCTCCTTGCTGCTGCTGACTGCGTCCATTCGCATGTTCTACCTCGCGCTCAATCAGGGCGCCAGTGAACGGGTCAGGCAGCGTCTGACCGCCGGACAGGTTCAGCCTGTGGTTGAAAAGGCTGGATGGACCTACCTGGATCGGGCCTTTTTGCGTGCAGGGTTGGGTCGACCGACCGAGCGCATGGGCCTGGCTTTGTCGCTCTATGCCTTGTTGATTCTGATCGGCTACGGACTGGGCGGCGGCATCGGCGCGGTCAGCGCGCTGCTGGCGGTGCCGCTGACCCTGCGCCTGTTTGTGTCGTGGCGCTATGAGGTGCGTGTGCGCCGCATGATCCAGCAATTGCCGCAACTGCTCGACCATACCGTACGCAGCCTCAAATCAGGCAGAACCCTCGCCGACGCGGTGCTGCACGGCATCGAAGCAACGGATCAGCCACTCAAGGACGGCATGAGCCGTATCGAGCGGAACGTGCAACTGGGCGTCAGCCTGCCGGATGCCGCGAGGGATTTCGCCGAGCTGTATGAACGCGACGAGTTTCATCTGTTTGCCCTTGGCTTGCGGGTCAATCATCGATATGGCGGCAATGCCAGCGAGCTGATGGAAAACCTGATCAAGCTGATTCGTGACCGGGAACAGGCCGGTCGCCAATTGCGCGCAATGACCGGTGAAACCCGCATGACAGCGCTAGGTTTTGTACGACATGACAGCGCTAGGTTTTGTACGAAAAGTATTGCCGCATACAACGTAGGCTACAAGCCAGCGTGACCATGGCTGCGTAGCTCTTGGCCAGCTTGTCGTAGCGAG
>NZ_LKBW01000107.1 GCF_002699855.1 Pseudomonas amygdali
CGACAAGCTGGCCAAGAGCTACGCAGCCATGGTCACGCTGGCTTGTAGCCTACGTTGTATGCGGCAATACTTTTCGTACAAAACCTAGCTCTCCGGTGAGTTGACTGCAATCGTTATACAGTAACATAACAGAAGATGAGAATGATTGCTGTTGATTGCTATCATTGGCGAGCTTGATCGAACGCGCGCGTGCAGCAGCTGTCGTCCTGCAACCGCCAGAACCAGCGCGCCAGAGACATTCTGTAATAGCGTGCTTTTGCAATCGGGCCGAATTAACGGCACCCTGCCGCGCCGCCGAACGTCACTGGTCGCTGGCCTGGAACCTGAGCCTCTGTGGCCGATCTTTACTCATTAGCACATTCAAGAGTCCACCGTTATGACTAACGGACGCGATCATCGAATCGACTTCTTTCGCGGCCTGGCGCTGATCTTCATATTCTGGGATCACGTGCCGGACAACCCGCTCGCGCAGTTGACCGTACGCAACTTCGGCTTCAGCGACGCAGCGGAAATCTTTGTCTTTCTTGCCGGTTACGCATCGATCATGGCCTATGGACGCATCGCCCGGCGCGACGGCATGCTGGTGGCTGGCGTGCGGATCCTGCGCCGCACCTGGGTGCTGTATGTGGTGCATATCTTTCTGCTGACCCTGCTGATGGGCATAGTCTTCGTCGCCAACAACCATGTCGAGACGCGCGACATGGTCCAGCAGATGGGCCTTGAATACTTCGTCGGCAACCCGCAACAGGCATTGGCCGATGAACTGTTGCTGCGTTTCAAGCCCAACCTGACCGACCCGTTGCCGCTGTATATCGTGCTGTTGCTGACCTTGCCGCTGACCTTGCCATTGATGCTGCGCAAACTGGAACTGGCGGTCGGCCTGTCGATTGCCCTGTACCTGATGGTGCCGTTGCTCGGCTGGAACCTGCGTGCCTATGAAGGCGGTGGCGTGTGGTATTTCAATCCGGTGGCCTGGCAGTTGCTGTTCATTCTCGGCGGTGCCTGTGCATTGCGCAGCGAAACAGCCACACCCGCCGTACACTCTCCGTTGCGCCAACAACCGCTGTTCCTGATGGCCGCCGTCTACGTGTTGATCGCCGGGATGCTGACCTTCAGCGAAAAATGGCCCGGCCTGCACAGCGCACTGGTCTCGACCCTGCACCTCGACGCCTTGTACCCAATCAGCAAAACCGACCTGGCACCCGCGCGCCTGCTGCACTTCCTTGCACTGGTCTACGTCGTCGCCCGACTGTTGCCGACCTCAAGCACCTGGCTCGAAAACTGGCCCGCCCGCCAGACCTGCCGCATGGGCCGTTATTCGCTGGAAGTCTTCTGCCTGGGCGTATTGCTCGCGCCACTGGCAGACATGGCAAATGCACTGGCAGGTGATACATGGCCTATGCAGGTGACTACCGCGATTGTCGGGCTCGGCTTGATGATGCTGATGGCCAATGGGCTGGAGTTGAATAAGCGGCTGGGGAGATATAAGGCCGCCATAGCGGTGTAAAGGAAGGAGCATTGCAAATGCAAAGACTGGCAAAACGCATTTGCCAGTCTTCTTTACACATTTACTTACGGGGTACTTTTGATCAGTCTCTGATGACAGATATGTCCGACTTGCCCTTTATCAGGATGAGGTGTGTCAAGGCCAGTATTTAAACCATAAGGATTATCCACCACCCAACTACCTTCAAAATATTGGGTGCGCCAAATATGTGTCCATCTGTCTTTCTCTGCAAAAACATCCGCATCGTTACCACCGACGCAGCGGCCAATATCTACCACTGTGCGGACTTTACCGGATGCGTCAGTCTTCACAAGGCCAGTGGGACGGGACTTATCGGACTTCGGCAGATCAATTGAGTATGACGCAATGCCCCCTTCCAGGGGCGTCCCTGTCGAATCAGTCATATCGATCTCCAGAACAACGTTGCTTATTCCTTGAGCAGATAACGGCCCCAGGGTAGACGCATCCGGAGGTATTCTTGACATACCATATGGCTGATCTCGCAGGCGAGCATAGGTGACCTTTGGAAATGAACCCAGTATCAGGCCATAGGTAGAACCTTGTACAAAAGTACTGGACTCGTTATGAGAAACCCGAACAATTACATCCTGCCCAAGACTCAAAGAAGAGAGCACCATTTTCTGACCACTGGCGAGCATATTCCATTTAGCGCCATCGTGAATTTCCAACTGAGCAGATCCGGACAGATGCCCTTGAATCAAAACCTTTTGCCCGCGCAATGCTGTGAAGCCGTAATAGTGGCTGTCCGCTGCGCTTACCAATGAATCCTTGATAATATTAAATTTGTCAGGCAGCTCAGTAAATTTAGGTTCTACAGCCTCTTCCGTTCTAACCTCGCCAGATCCCTCTAAAACTTCCGCCTCACTTGCCTGCTCATTTAAAATATTCCGCCCCACTTCGTGTGCTATCGCTTGCGGGTGTAAAGCGCATGCCAACAACGAAAATGCCAAAATCTTTGCTGCCTTGAGATTATTCATGTGACGCTCCTAATATTAATAAAACAACTAAAACAGGACGTAATAGAAATCCAATCTCAAGGTCAATAGCAAAACGAAAAATAAAGAAACCTCCTACAAAACAATTGCCACCCCAGCAACCTGGGAATATTCCTACACTCTTCTCAGCGCAAGTTTTCCCTGTTCGTGCCGTTAGTAAATTGACTACAGAAAATCAGGTGCACAATGAATATCGGCCCTAACTACATCTCCGCACAAGAATGGCAAACCCTGTTTGATAAAAAAAACGAGATAGCCTCGCCCCTTTTGAACAAGCTCCCTACAGAGCCAGAACAAAAAAAACCGCGTGACCCGAACGCTGAATTCTATACAACCGAAGAGACACCTTGGTTTTCCAGCTACAAAAATTCGGCGGCAGGACGCGCTATTTTAGAGAACATGTCTGAAAAGGAAGCAAAAGATATCCGAGGCAGGTATCTGGAAAACTACATTAAGGATTTTGACCAAACCATATGCCGTATGTACGACAATTTCCACGATTTCAAGCAGCAGCTTTTTTACCTCAATACAGAGCTGTCAAAAAAGCATTTCGGCTTCACGCTGGGCTTTAATCAGGACATTCAGGTGACCGACCCGGACGAGGTTCTCACCCCGGCAGAGTTCACGTACCTGACCGAAAAGCTGAACGAACGTCAACAACTGAAAGAAGATCTGCGTGCGCACGCAAAAATCGTGATGACGCTACTCGACCATTACACGGAAAAATTCGGCGATCAGCACACGCTCAACCTTGAGAATTACAGCAAGGTCATCGACTACGGACAGATCTTCAGCCGCAACCATATTGGCAATTTCATGGACACGATTATTTACCAGATCGAGCGCTATGCGCCGAAGCGTGAGGAAGAACCAAAACCTCTGGTTGATGTGCACGTTTGATGAATGCAAATACAGGCCGTTGATATTTCGCTCGGAATAACCAGTGACATGCGGTTGGTTCGTGACACAGATCACACAAAGCCTGTGACCAGGAATTTTCCCACAGCTTTATCAGCCCAAGTATCCAGCCCATTCACCGATAACAAGAACGATACAGTCATTCAGCAAGGAGCAGAGAATGTACATTAGCACTATTACTTCCGACTTTTTACTTCCTCCATCACGTCCCTTGCCCCCCCTCCAAACAGAACCCCTCACACGATCGCCTGAGGATAAACCGGCACTGAGTAAAAAAGAAGAGTTTGCAAATGCTTTCTACACGCGTGAGGAAGAGCCGTGGCTGCAATTCACCTCCAACCATCCCGACGAGAAAGACCCGACTAAAAAAGTCATTCGCCCAATGACAAAAGAGCTTTATCTAGAGCACCTTAATGTGGATGCATTGCTCATGTCGGAATTACAATCCTGTTTCTACCAGGAGTTCAGAGCGGAGCTTACAGATTTGCGGCCCAACCTGACGGGTAAAAATTTCAGCTATACGATAGGCGATGATACCGAGCTTAAAATAATAGACTCGGACGATAAGTTAGGCACCAATGAAATCAAGTATTTATCAGATGCCATCAACCAAAAAAACCACCTCAAGGATGCTGCGATCACGCATGCCAAAATCCTCATGACGCTGGCTGACCATGACACAGACACATTCAAAGGAATCTATAAACTTGACCTGCTAAATTTTCAAAACATCATTGATCTTGGAAAAATAGCACTCAGCAAAAAAGATGACCCTAGTGAAATCTGGATGAGTCAGATCAAAGAAAAAGCAGAAAAAGATTCGACACACTTGATCGATACAAGGGCCTGACGGTCAGAAAACGCTCTGTAGCGCCTACGGCAGACAGAGCGTTTTTTAAATCAGTTCCTTGACCAGTTGATCAGCCAGCGATTGCAAATCAGCCCCAAGTTGTACACATGAGGTTTATCCGCCAATTGTTCAGCGAGCCTATTATTAGCCCAATACTTTTTTGGCTCGTAGCGAGTACTCCAGGTTTCTCGCCCGTTTTCACTTAAGTGAGTGAAGTTATCAGCGAGCAAACCACCCTCGCAGCGTTTAAACGTTACCCGCTGCATTATTTTCCCCGAACTGTCCGAGGTATATTGCCCGTTAGCCTGGTGATGTTTGATACTGAGCTCGAAATCAAATACACCGCCCTCCAGCGGAAAAGCCTTGCTGTCGGTAAACGTAACCTCGAGCATTGCCTCTGTGAGCGCTTGAGTCGCCAGAAAAGCGGGTTTGGTGAAACCATACGGAATCAACCCTGAAGCCCTCTTCGTGGTGCAAGTCATAACGCATATGAGGAAACGAGCCAAACACCACGCTGTAATCAGTGGTATCAAACCTGGCACCGTCAGTCGCGACAATACGTATATTGACTTGTGAACCAGGATTAAGCCCTTCGATTCTCTGCGCCGATGAATGACGCTTGGGCTGCCACCCGCCGCCATCAACCTGATACTCCAACCTCCATTTCTGGTCGTAATCCGAATGCGGCGTTGTAATCAGTACATTCTGGCCGCGCGCAGCGGTGAAATTATACTGATGAACTGCCGAGGTATTCTCCAGAATATGACTGATCTGATGAATCTTGTCCGACAGCACCACAGGATTCAAATGGCTTGGGTTTTGTACAGCCTGTTCCTGCAACATTGGTTGTTGACTGACGACAGGAGCTCCTTCTACTTGACCCATGGCGTGATAAGACATTGCCAAGAGCAATCCAGACACAAACGCACGACCTGCCTTGTTTTTCTTGTTTTTCATTTTGTTGATCTCGATAGGGATTAACTAATCAGGGCATCATTGCCACTGACAAAACCGGACGTAATCACCTGTTTAATTCGAGATCAAGCACTGGAAATAATTATCGGAAACGTCCTACAAATAACCAATAATATTTTATAAGTCCAACGTCTGGATTTATAAAGAATGCTTTTCAGGCGCTTATCTATGACTGATATTTTTTCAGTCAAACCCTGTGCTTAGACGAAAAAGCATACAAGCCATGCCAGTCCAGGCATCGTCTCAGCCAATCTCGAAAACCACCACACAATTCCCCCACATTCCCATCCAGCGTCTAAGCTTGGGTCAGGTGCGTTGAAAGGATGACCGGACAATCGACTATGGGCGTATTTCGGCATTCCGATAGCAAGCATGAAGCGCTGTCAGCTGACCGCCAGGATGACCCACGCGCGCCAAAGCGTCCGCGTCGCAAGCGATACGGGTGGTGGGTGTTTTGGGTGATTGTGGTGCTGGCCTGCATTGCGCTGGGTGTTGCAATAACGGTGGAGAGCCGCAGTTCAAGGCTGCAGGCGCGGGAGTTCAGCCGCTTTGCCGCGAGCCTGAGTTATTCGATGCAGCCTGGGCCGAGTCATGATGTGGTGTATCCAGGTGACGGGCCGTTCGACAGGCGCCTGGGGAGTATCAGTTTTTTTGTGTTCGGGCTGGTTAGGGCCTGCCGTCAGGCAGGCCCTTGTTTTACCAGCTC
>NZ_LKBW01000108.1 GCF_002699855.1 Pseudomonas amygdali
TTCGGTAGTTTTTTCATCGCTCCATCCTCTCAAAGGTTGGAGTCTCCGAGAAACCCGGGGCGGTTCAAATCAGCAGGTGTGGAATTCGCACTGGAATCAAGCTTACGATAACTGTAGAAAACAGTTCGGTAATGCTCACTCTGTAGTTTTAGATAGCTGGGAAGTCACTGCAGGGGGAAGGCAGTCTGATCATTGGCAAATTAATAGTGTCTGGCGTTGCAGAAGCTGACTTAAGAGGGTTTGGAGGAAACATGTAGTGAGTCGGCGCGCGAGTGTATAGGGTCTGGTTCCGGCTGGGGACGACCATCGCGCGGGTCGGTGGAAAGGAGGAGTTCACCAAGCGCACCGACATTGATTTCACCGGCGGCCTGGCGTCACATTCTACTGAACGGCCACTACACCTTCCAGAGCGGCAAATGATCGACCTGGACAGGCTGGAGCTGGGGGGAACGGAATTTTATAGGGGCCGGCTCCCCCCCCCCTTCTCGATGCTTTTGTTGATACAAGTCAATGACGGGGGCTCTTGGTTTCGTACTGGTGGAACCTAATGACTATGAACGCCAACCAAAGACTGCGTTATCTAAAAATCACGAGAAAAGACAGGTCAACATTAGCAGAACTTAATTTTCTCCCCGCAAAAGAGGCACGGAATGTCTTATGAAGCTTTCAATTGCATGCATTGGAGTGCTCATTTTCGGAGAGTTTCTGCTTGAAATTGGCCTTCCCACTACTGACCTTGTGCTTGTTAAAGAGGGGCTTTTGGCGCTCATCGCTTCAATTGTAATCTTTCTGGCAGAACTGGGCTTGGCGGCCTTGAAATCCTTGCGTGAAGGTTCTTGATCCGGAGTCGTGACCAAGCATGCCCAGCCGCTACATGCTGGGCCTAATCAGTAGAGGCTCGTCCATGTCCACCTCCAGGCAATCAACAAGAGAGGAAAACTCTATGCTTGTTCTGGCTCGCCGTGAAGGTGAAAATATTATGATTGAGGGTGGGATTGAGATCCAAGTCCTCGTTGTTTCAGAGTTTGATCAGATTGTGCGTATCGGGATTGAAGCACCGAACGTCGCCATAGTTCAATGCAAAGACCTTGACAGAAAGGTAGCTGAACACAAGCCCAGGCCTGTCATCGTTCATAAGTGTCGGTGGCGCTCATTGGTCAAAGACGCTGCAATAGTCACGTCCTGGGGCAGGGTAAGCGAGCCATCCAGCCCGCCAGTTTGCAAGCAGATCCAGGCCACACTAACGCCCAGGAACGGCTCACTGGACAATGTCGACAGTGCGGCGTTCGACTCCCAACCTGACCAGGACAGAATCCAGAGTGCAATCGACGGCTGCGCCGCCGGACAAGCCGTCCAGCTTGTCAAGGGCGCAGGTGACAGCTCAGCGTTCCTCAGCGGTCCTCTGCAACTAAAGTCCGGCGTTACACTGTGGGTCGACGAGGGCGTAACGCTTTTCGCGTCACGCAATCCCAAAGACTACGATAACGGCAAGGGCACCTGCGGAGTCGCTACTGTAGCCAATCAGGATGCCTGTAGTTCACTGATTTATGCTAAAAACACCCGCGCCAGCGGTGTGATCGGAAAAGGCGTGATTGATGGTCGCGGCGGGAGTCTGCTTACCTCAGGGGCAAATGCCAATCTGCGTAGCTGGTGGGACCTTGTTTACCAGAAGACCTTGTCCAATGCTTACCAGCAAAAACCGCGCCTGATTCAGGTCAGTGGGGGGACAGACTTTGTCATCCAGGGGCTAACGCTGCAAAACGCGCCGGCCTTCAACATTGTGACTGACGGCGTGACAGGGGTGACGGTCTGGAGGATCAAGATTTTGAATCCCAGCCGCGCCTATACGGTTGAGGGTTATCACTGCCCGACCGGTTCGACGCCCGACCAAAAGACCCCAGGGTCCTGCTTTACCCCGGAGACTGTGAAGAACACAGACGGCTTCGACCCCGGCCAATCAAACAAGGTACTGCTGGCCTACTCCTATATCAGTACAGGCGATGACAACGTAGCGATAAAGTCCAGCCGCCTCCCCGGCAGCCGGGACCTGATGTTCGCGCACAATCACTTTTACTATGGGCACGGCTTGTCCATCGGCAGTGAAACCAACGGCGGCGTCCACAACGTCAGCGTTGTGGACCTGACCGCGGACGGCGCTGACAGCCAAGACGGCATGGGGCTGAGAATAAAGTCAGGAGCCAAGAGCGGAGGAGCCGTAGACAGCGTCACCTACGAGAACGTGTGCATGCGCAACGTCAAATTCCCGATGGTGTTCGACACCAACTACGGCAGCGGCAGCGGAACCTCTTATCCTGACTTCAGCGGTATCACTATCAAAGGCTTCCGCTACTTGGGCAGCCCACGCTTCGGTGGCGGCAAGACGACCTTTGTCGGATACAATGACAACGGCCAAAAACGGCCGATTTCCATTACGCTGGATAACGTTGTTTTTGACGGAGCCCAGCCCAGCTTCACCGGGCTTACCGCGACCCACTTCAGTCTGGGGACTGGACCGGTCAGTTTCGCCAACAAACTGATGCCTTCGATAAAGGATGACGTCAAGGTGTCCGGCAGTCCTGGTAACGGAACGCCGGTCGATTGTACGGCCGCGTTTGTGCCGATGAAATCCGTGGTACCTGGCGCTCCGTTCTAGGGCCCGGGGAGCAATGGAACAGCCAACCGACTTAAGGAGCCGCAGGACTCTCCTGCTCCTGCGCTCACGGTAATCCGCTCAATGCGCTGTCCGAAAGAGGATCGTCCTACGGACGCTCAGCAAGCAGCCGCTTAATACCCGCAAATCCCCCCCCAATCAGGGAGAGGGGTATTCCTGCCTGGCGTGGATTACGTTCACGACCTCGATGGGGCGAATAGAGAAAACGGAAAAAATCTTACGGTAAGTGTAGCGGCTTGCAATCGAAAACCCGCTGGCTCGCGTTTATGAGCCTTTGCTGGCCCACATTAGTTGCGATTATCCGTAGCTGCTGGCTCGGATTATGTGCGACTCAGCTCATGGTATTTGCGACCAGCTCAAATTATCGATCAACCGGCTCACGCTATCTGCAACTGATGAGGTGTTCAGAAACTCGCGGTTTGCCTTTATAACTGGACGTTGAAATATGTGCTCAGTTCTTGGATGCGAGTAGTGGTGCTTGGCGATTAGCCCGTAGAAAGCATGCGAACCGTCCAACAAACCCTCGTTTGATGGACGGGATGCCGCCGACGTTTTCAGTCGCAGCTAATGTGAGCCCGAGGGGGCCGTCAGTCGCAGCTAATCTGAGCCGAAAATTGCGCTGATTGCGAGCACGGTCGTTTTCGATTGCAAGCCGCTACAGCTAACGTTTTACACCCTCACTTTCAAAAAGCTCTACACACCAAGGTGCCGTCGAACTTCCGAATAGTCATAGAGCTGGTCCTTCATCGACGAGATCGTCGGGGCACGGGCGGAATCCGGCGTCCGGTGTGGCAGACCTGACGCGGCCAATGCGTCGAGCGCCGACTGTAAGCTGGCTCGTGCCTGGCGCAGCTCTACCTTTGCGACCGCTAGGTTCTTCAGTCCTTCCGGGCCACTCGTGAGGCCATGTTTGAGCGCTTGGGCAACAAGCGCAAGCTCGTCCCAACGCGTATGCGCGTGTTGCTTATATCCGGCGGACGTACGCAGGTCGACATCGCGATTTCCGGCGCGAAATCGCCAGTGCTCAGCATCGGCTGTGTATACCTCGGGGTCCACGCGCAGTTGCGTCATGATCTTCTTATTGTCAGCTTTACTCATCCGCACCTCGCCCGTTGCACCGGTGAAGACAGCACCGCCCGCAGCACCCGTGCCCGCCGCCACGGCGAGCGGCGCGGGCTGCAAGCCATGGTCGTGACCTTGCGAGTCATGTACGTGGAAGCTGTCGATCGACGCGACGGCATCGACCACCGGTAGCGTCGTCCCCGTCGATACGCCGCCCTGGAATGCCTGCACGTAGCGCTGCACGATCTGTGCACCTTCGCCCGGCTTGCGCAGACGCGCTCGGCGGTTGGCCTTCTGGAGATTGTCGAGGTCGTCCAAGCAGCGTCCGATTACGCTGTCCTCAGGAATAGCGCTCCAGCGGTCCATGTTGAAAGACTCGAATTGGTCGGCGTGCATCTTCGTAACGTCTATCTTGGCGTCTAGTTCCCGCAGCTGCTTAAGAGCCAGGGCGCGCATCGGCCTGCCCGCCTCGCGCTGGACATCGATGTCCTTCTGCATCTCGAGCCGCCGCCGCATCAGCTCGCCGATGGTGTCCTCGTAAACCTCGCGAATCGCGGCGATCTGCACCTCTGGCTGGGTCAGGAACGACTGGCGCAGCTTGGACTCGGAAATATGCTCGACAGTCAGATCCTTGAAGTGGATATTCGCCGCATTGTCCTTCAGAAAGTCCCCCCACTTCGTGTTGGCGCGTAGGTTGTAGCGGTGCTTGTTGCGCCGCTCGTCCAAGTAGCCCGCTCCCCATTGCAAAGGGATAGTGCTGGCCAGAATGGCGGGGCCCGCGACTTGACCCACCACCGGAACGGTAGTGGACACAACGGTGCCTATGGCTGCCACGCCATTTACGGCCATTCCCCAACCTTTACCGTAGGTTTGCGTGCGATTCAGGCCGATGCGGCGCCGATACTGTCGGTCGGCTACGCCATGCAGCGCGAGAAAGGCGTCCACCAATCGCGGCAGCGCCTGGGGGTCGCTCTTATGGGCTCGCGCAAAATGTCCAACGGCCTCATCGAGTTGACCGCGCATCTCCCTCGCGGCTTTCACTATCTTACCCATATCGGGGCTCTTATCGATCTGAGGCGATAGGACAGGGAGTCCACCCACGCGCTTAAACGATTCCATGACGTCCGTGACGGAACGAAGGCCGCCTGTCAGAGCTGGATTGACCACGCTGGACGGCAGTTGGTGGGAAAGAATCTTGACTGTCTTGGTGACGGTCTTACTCACGCCGGGGACCTCGGAAACCCCAGCGCTGACTGCTGCGGCAGCTACGCTAACCAAGCGTCCCGCCACCGAGTGTAGTCCTTCATACAGGCCGGCTTTGTGCACGCCCTTCTTGTATTGGTCGATGTCGATATTCAATGCGGCGAGCAGGTGCCTCTGTGCAACGTCGGTGAGCTGCGTTCGGCTGAACTTGCGGGGGGCGGCCTGCACTTCGGAGATCAATTCATCGACGGGCCGGTTGACCAAGGCATCAAGGCGTTGATTGCCCGCACTCGTGCGTGGTGGCCGTGGAGAGAGACGTGCTAAGTTGTTTTTCTTGCAATAGATCTCGGCGGCCGCGCGTAACTTTACGGCTGCAAGCACGCGATCAAGGTCGAGCGGTCGGGCAATCGCGGCTTGGTAATCGGTCAGGAGCGAATGGCGCCTACCGGCGGCTGTCATAACTTCAGCACTACTGGCGGTTTGCTCAGATCCGACGCTCTGTACCTCAAACGCCAAAGGCGTTGCAACACGTTCCAATCCGTGATCGGATTTTGAACGTGTAAGCAAAGGCTGATGAGGCGTCAAGCCGTGAGCGCCGACATCAGAGCGCGTGCGCCGCATCGGACTGCCAACAAGATGTCTGCCACGGTTTTCCTCTTGTGTCACAAGGTGCCGGTGGTTGTGATGTTCCGGTGGCGCCATGCTTTCAGGCTGAACAGGGCAAATGGTCTGGATGGGAGGGGGCTCCTCCGTCAGACTTTGCGGATCTTGGAGTATTCTGTATGCATCCAGATTGCTGCTCCAGCTATTAGCCTTAATCATTGATTTTCCTAATCGCTGCCTCGACATTGTTGTTCATTTGACCAACCGGCAAGAGCCGACGCCTCGCCAATGAGTGTTCAAAAAGCACAGGAGGGTTCCAAAGACTGAACCGCCCCGGGTTTCTCGGAGACTCCAACCTTTGAGAGGATGGAGCGATGAAAAAACTACCGAA
>NZ_LKBW01000109.1 GCF_002699855.1 Pseudomonas amygdali
CCGAGCTGGTAAAACAAGGGCCTGCCTGACGGCAGGCCCTAACCAGCCCGAACACAAAAAAACTGATACTCCCCCCTCAACCCTCGCGCAGTACGGTCAACGGGCTGACGTTCAGTGCGCGGCGTGTGCCGAATACGCCAGCGCCACCCACCAGCAGGGCACCGATCACTGGCAGCAGCAATAGCCACGGATGCGGCTGCCATTCCAGTGAGAAGGCGTAGCGGTACAGCACGAAGCTCACCAGCTCACAGCCCAGCGCCGCCAGCACGCCGCTGGCAGCCCCCAGCAAACCGAATTCGATGCGCCGTGACTTGATCAGCAGTGCTCGCTCTGCGCCGAGTGCACGCAGCAGCGCGCCCTGACGGATGCGTTCGTCCAGGGTCGCCTGCAACCCTGAGAACAGCACGGCAATACCGGCCGCCAGCACAAACAGCAGCACGAATTGCACGGCCAGCGTGACCTGATCAAGAATACTGCGCACCTGCGCCAGCAAGGCCTCCACTCCCAGAATACTGATCGACGGGTAGGCCCGCGACAGCTCGACAATCTGTTTATCCTGGCCAGGCGGCAAGTAGAAGCTGGTCAGGTAAGTGGTGGGCAAATCAGCCAGGGTGCCAGGCTGGAAGATCATGAAGAAGTTGGGCTGGAAGGTATCCCAGTTCACGTCCCTCAGACTGGTGACTACGGCTTCACGCGTCAGGCCACCGACAATGAAGCTCAGCCGGTCGCCCAGTTTGATCTTCAGGCTTTCGGCCAGCTTGGTCTCGATCGATACCCCGGGCGTCGCGTCGCTCTGGCCTGAGGCCGGCAGCGCCTTCCACCAGTTACCGGCAGTCAGGGTATTGCCTTCGGGCAAATCGGCGGCCCAGGTCAGGCTAAGGTCGCGGCGAGTGGCGTTTTCACCACGCGAGTCCTTGGTCACGAAGTTGCCCACCGGTTCACCGTTGATGCTGGTCAGACGTCCCGGCACTACCGGGTAGAGCGGAGCCGAGTGGGTGGACAGCTTGCTCAGGGTCTGGGCGAAGTTTTCTTTCTCTGATGGCAACACATTGAGCACGAAATAGTTTGGTGCGTCCTTGGGCAGCTGGTTTTGCCAGGTGTCGAGCAGTTCACCGCGCAGCAGCGCGATCAAACCCATCGACAGCAGGATCAGGCCGAAGGCCAGAGATTGACCGGCAGCGGCCAGCGGGTAACGCAGCAGTTGCCCCAGGCCCAGCCGCCAGGGCAGCGACGCACCGGCCAGCAGGCGGCGCAGGCTGTTAAGCGCCAGCAGCAACAGGCTGCCCAGTATCAGCGCGGCGACGACGCCACCGCCCAACAGGGCAAAGGTCAGCACCAGGTCCAGGCTCAGGCGCCACATGATCAGGCCCAGCGCGAACAGCGCCGCGCCATACACCAGCCATGAGCTGGCGGGAATCGGCAGCATGTCACGGCGCAGCACGCGCAGCGGCGGCACGCGACCCAGTGCTGCCAGTGGCGGCAGGGCGAAACCGGCCAACGCCACCAGCCCGGTGCCCATGCCTGCAAGCGCAGGCAAAAGGCCGCCCGGTGGTACGGCGGCCGGCAACAGATTCTGCAGCAGTGCAAATAATCCCAATTGCGCCAGCCAGCCCAGCAGCGCGCCGCTCAGGCTGGCCAGCAGGCCGATGATCGCCAGTTGCAGGCTGAACAGGGTCATGGTCTCGCCGCGTGACAGGCCCAGACAGCGCAGCAGGGCGCTGGCATCGAAGCGCCGTGCGGCAAACCTGGATGCCGAAAGCGCCACGGCAACGCCTGCCAGCAGTACGGCCACCAGGCTCGCCATATTCAGATAACGTTCAGCCTTGCCCAGCGCGCCACCAATCTGCTGACTGCCATCGCGGGCGTCCTTGATTTCCTGATGCGGTTCCAGAGTCGGCTCGATGGCTTTACGGTAGGCGGCCAGCGCTTCGGGCGGGCCGCTCCACATTTCCCGGTAACTGACTCGGCTGCCCGGTTGCACTACGCCGGTAGCGGCGAGATCCTTGAGATTTATCATCACCCTCGGGGTCAGGCTGTAGAAGTTGCCCGCACGGTCTGGCTCGTACGTCAGTACCCGAGTCAGTTTCAGGGTTTTCGAGCCGACGTCGATATCATCACCGACCTTCAGATCAACGGCTGGAAACAGTCGCGCCTCGGCCCAGGCTTCACCGGGCCTGGGGCCGCTGCCATCCTGCTCGGTCTGATACAGGTCCGCTGCGCTTTTAAGCTCGCCGCGCAGTGGGTAAGCGTCATCCACTGCTTTGATGCTGGACAATTGGATACCGGCATCGGTGGCGATCACGCTGGAAAAGATCACGATCTGCGCATGCTTGAGTTGCAGGCGCTTGCCTTCCTCGACCTGCTCGGCGCGCGCCGGGCTGGAACCCTCCAGAATCAGATCAGCGCCAAGAAACTCGGTTGCCCGCAACAGCATTGCCCCGTTCAGGCGCGCACCGAAATAACCGATGGCGGTGCTGGCAGCCACGGCTACCAGAAGGGCAAAGAACAACACCCGCAACTCTCCGGCGCGTGCATCGCGCAGCAGTTGGCGGGCGGCGAGGCTTAGCAGGCGGGCAAAAGGCAAACGTGCCATCAAGGCTCCAGCGGGGCGACCAGTCGGCCCCCTTCAAGACGGATCAGGCGGCGGCAGCGATGCGCCAGACCCTCATCGTGAGTCACCAGCACCAGCGTGGTGTTGCGCTCCTTGTTCAGTTCGAACAGCAGGTCGCTGATACGCTCGCCAGTGTGGCTGTCCAGGTTGCCGGTGGGTTCGTCGGCAAACAGTACGTCTGGGTCGGCGGCAAACGCGCGGGCGATGGCGACACGTTGTTGTTCGCCTCCGGACAACTGACGCGGTGTGTGGGTCAGGCGCTGGCCAAGGCCTACGCGCTCCAGCAGGTCGCGAGCCTTTTCGCGGGCGTCCTTGCGGCCTTCAAGCTCCATCGGCAGCATGACGTTTTCCAGTGCATTGAGGCTGTCGAGCAACTGGAATGACTGAAATACAAAACCGACGTGCTCGGCGCGTACTCTGGCGCGCTGGTCTTCATCCAGCTCACTCAGGTTGCGGCCCGAGAGGATGACCGAACCGGAGCTGGGCAGGTCAAGCCCGGCAAGCAAGCCGAGCAGGGTGGATTTGCCCGAACCGGATGCACCGACGATGGCCAGTGTGTCGCCCTTGTTTAGTTCCAGGGAGAGTTCGTGCAGGATGATCAGGTCACCTTCGGTGCTGGGGACTACTTTGCTGAGGCTTTGGGCACTGAGAATACTTTCACTCATGGAGAATCCGATGCGTGCGTTGTTTTTAAGTGCTGGCCTGGGGTTACTGCTGCTGTCACAGGGCGCGTTGGCGGGCACGGTATTGATCGTTGGGGATAGTATCAGTGCGGCTTTCGGACTGGATACCCGCGTAGGGTGGGTCAGCCTGCTGGAGCAGCGTCTGAGCAAGGAGGGATTCGACGACAAGGTGGTCAATGCGTCGATCAGTGGCGACACCAGTGCCGGGGGCCAGGCGCGTTTGCCTGCGCTGCTTGCAGAGCATAAGCCGGAACTGGTTATTCTCGAATTGGGTGGCAACGACGGACTGCGTGGCCAGCAGCCCGCTCAATTGCAACAAAACCTTTCATCGATGATCGACAGCTCTCGGGCAGCCGGTGCGAAAGTGTTGCTGCTCGGTATGCAGATACCGCCCAACTACGGGCCGCGTTACACCAACGCGTTCAAAGAGGTTTACAGCAACCTGGCCGAGCAGAAAAAAGTCCCGTTTGTGCCCTTCTTTCTGGAAGGTGTGGGCGGAGTGCCCGAACTGATGCAGGCTGATGGTCTGCATCCGGCGGCGGCGGCTCAGGGCAAGTTGCTGGAAAATGTCTGGCCGAGCCTGAAACCGTTGCTTTGAGGCTTTCCCGGACGGGGGCTTTCGGCTAATGTGGCGCCCCCGATCTGGAGCCCCCCATGCCGCGTCCCGCCTGGTCCCTGTATGCCTATCAAATGCTTGAGCCCCATGAGCAGCTGGATCTGTTCGCCTGTCAGGAAGTGCGCGTCCATCTGATTGCTCGCCAATTGGAGCTGGGCGGCTCGATCGACCGGACGTTGTGTGGCACGTTGTTGCCTGCCCAGCCGCAGATGCGCGCCGTCGAACTGCAAGCCATGCGCGATGAGCGCCTTTGCCCGCTGTGCAAGGCCATCATGGATGCGCAGCGCAGGGGCATGAACCCGATCTGGCCTGAACTCTAGCTGTCATGAATGCCTGAAGGCCAACCGCAGATATCCCCGATCCTGCAAGGGCCGGTGTACACTTCAGGTCCTGTTTCCATCTCTTTAGTCGTTACCCGAAGGATCTTCCCGGATGTTGTCGCGCATACCAGCCGTTACCCGCTGTCTGTCGCTTGCTGCTCTGTGCGCGGCGAGCTCTGTCCATGCTCTGGAATTTCCGTTGCCGCCGCCCGGCGAGGACATCGTGGGCCAGGTGCAGGTCATCAAGGCCAAATACGAGGACACCTTTGCCGATCTGGGCACAAAATACGATCTGGGTTATCTGGAAATGATCGCGGCCAACCCTGGTGTTGACCCATGGTTGCCGCGTGCAGGCAAGGACATCGTGCTGCCGACCCGCTTCATTCTGCCGCCGGGCCCGCGCGAAGGGATAGTCATCAACCTTGCCGAGTACCGCATGTACTACTACCCCAAAGGGCAGAATGTCGTGCACACCTATCCGCTGGGTGTCGGTCGTGAAGGCTGGGGTTCGCCCATCGGGGTGACCAAGGTAACGGCCAAGACGCCAAACCCGACCTGGACGCCACCTGCCTCGATCAAGGCCGAACATGCCGCCGATGGTGATCCGCTGCCTGACGTAGTGCCTGCCGGTCCGGATAACCCGCTGGGGCCGTTCAAATTCGGTCTTGGGCTTTCCGGCTATCTGATCCACGGTTCGAACAAGAAGTTCGGTATTGGCATGCGCACCAGTCATGGCTGTTTCCGCATGTACAACAACAACGTGCTGGAACTGGCCGACATGGCTCCGGTCGGTACGACCGTGCGAATCATCAGCGAGCCCTACAAATTCGGCATCAGTGGCGGCAAGGTTTACCTTGAAGCACACACACCGGTCGATGATCTGGGCAACCCGTCGGTTGTCGACAAGCACACTGCGGTCATTAATGCGTTGCTCAAACGTGACGACCTGGCCAACAACCTGCGCATGAACTGGGACGTAGTACGTGATGTAGTTGCGGCCGAAGACGGCATGCCGGTGGAAATCGCAGAACCGGGCAAAGCGCCTGCGAGTGCTGAAGAGCCTGTGATTTTTCAGTAGTCCTCGTTATGTATAACGACGCTAGAGCGAGCGCTACGATAACCTCAGCTATGGTGCGCCGCTTCACGTCACATCTGTGCTGCAGCGCAACGTAGTGTCTTGCGCGCAATCACTTTACATAGATAAAGCGTTTTGTTATCGCGGTGGCACTGACGACGCAGAGTGCGACGTTAGTGACGGCTGAGCCCTGACGCTGATCCTGGGGATGCAAGGCAGGACGCCGAGCAAGCCGCACCGGGCCAAGGATGGCCCGTTGCGGCGGCCCCCGGNGGAACCCGACGAAGTCGGGCCGGAAACAGGAGCGAGGGGTTTTGCTTACTTTGGCCCCATCAAAGTAAGTCGCCGAGGGGCGAAAAGGTGACCTGAGTCGAACCCCGATCCACCTGACATCGCAGAACCGCTGTGTGACGCGGAGCGTCAAGAACTGCATTCCCACGCGGAGTGGTATGACCCCCGAAGGTTGGACGCAACCTTTGGAGGCGTCATGGGTAAATATACAGTGCAGGCAAAACTCGCAGCCGTGAAAGAATATTGTG
>NZ_LKBW01000110.1 GCF_002699855.1 Pseudomonas amygdali
GAGCTGGTAAAACAAGGGCCTGCCTGACGGCAGGCCCTAACCAGCCCGAACACAAAAAAACTGATACTCCCTGTTCTAACCCGGAGCGAGCTGCACTTGACCCTGGTGATGAAACCGAAACGGCGTTGCTTGCCACACAGCAGGTTCATCTATCCAGGAGGTCGACTCAATGCATCGTCCTATCACCGCAGGCCATACCACCTCACGTCTCATCCTAGATCAGTTAAAACAAATATCACGTACCCCATCGGAAAGTAGCGTGCAATCAGCACTTTCTCAGCAAGCAAGCATGAGCAGCCCAGTTTTGGAGCGGTCGAAAAGTGCGCCAGCTTTATTGACTGCGGCACAGCGCACGATGCTTGCACAAGTGGGAGCCTGTAACTCTCATCTGACCTCAGACGAAAACATGGCCATCAATGAACTGAGATTACACAAGCCCCGGTTACCTAAGGATACGTGGTTTTTCACTGATCCTAACAAGGACCCGGATGATGTCGTGACCTACACCTTGGGCAAGCAATTGCAGGCTGAGGGCTTTGTGCACATCACGGACGTAGTGGCAACACTGGGTGATGCTGAAGTTCGCTCTCAACGTGCCGAGATGGCCAAAGGCGTGTTCAACAAGCTTGGGTTGCATGACGTGCATGTGTCGCGTGGTCGGGATTACGCGATGAATTCGCTTCAGTCGAAGGAACATGCCAAATTTTTACTGGAAGGTCATGCTTTAAGGGCTGGACCTGGTGAAATACACCGCGACAGCTTGCAGGACATGAGCAGGCGCTTGGCCCGTGCGCCACATGGAGTCAGTATTGTCGTAATTGCAGGCATGAGTGATATCAATGCTCTCATCACTACCTGCCCGGATATGGTGCGCGAACGGGTTGATGACATCACCATCATGGGCGGCGTCGAGCCTTTAAAGGACGCAGATGGTTTTGTACAGCCTGATGCACGCGCTTACAACAATGCGACCGACATGGATGCTGCGCGCAGTCTTTATCGGAAAGCGCAGGAGCTTGGCATTCCACTTCGTATAGTGACAAAGGAGGCGGCCTATAAAACGGCGGTTTCGCCTTCATTTTACGAAGGGATAGCGGGGAGCGGACATCCAGTAGGCCACTACCTGAGAGACGTTCAGAAGAGTGCGTTGAAAGGCCTCTGGGAAGGTATTCAAGCTGGATTGCTTCCCGGGTTGGATGACTCATGGTTCTTTCGGACGTTCATGCCGAATGCACAGATTGAAGCAGCACAACTGGATAGAAATAAAGAGAGTTCGTTTGAAGATATCTGGCCTAAGGTGACGAAGCTAAACCTGTATGATCCTCTGACATTACTGGCCTCAGTGCCAGGGGCGGCAAAACTGCTATTTAAACCAAAAGCTATACACACAGAAGGATTTGGTCTTGTAGAGCAAGTAGGTCCAGATGATGTGACGCATCCAGATAAAGCAAGGTTATTGATGTCCGCTTTAGCCAAATCTGCGCTTGCCCAGTCGACGGTAGCCCCAGATTGACCCGTAGTGCCGACAAATGTGGGAGCATCCGCGATGGCGAGGGTAGCACGGTGAAAAACCATGCTACCCGCCTGACTGCTGCTCGTGAAGTCCAGTAGATCGCGTCGACTATGATTCAGGGTGCGGGCTGCCGCGACGTGTCGGGCACAGCCAGGTCTTGATACGGAATACGTTCGGCCAATGGAGCCTCACCATATCCAAGCTTCCGAACCAGGGCGGGAATTGCCTCAAAGCTGGCATTCATGCCGTTGACAATCGCAGATCCCACATGGCGCAGGAACTCGCTCCGGGGAGCCAGCATTTGATGTAGCTCCTCTGCGGAAATGTCACGGTCTCCAGCTTCCATGTGCTGGCTGGCCCGCGCAAGGATGGTTTGTACCACGCGTGCATGCTTGGCATTGTCGGAATCAAATAGCCCGGGAACGTTGACACGCCCGCCAAGCGCCAACGCGTTCAGAGCGATGGCTTCGATTGGATTGAAGACGGCGCTCCGGAAAATACGCAGTACCTGTTCCGACAGCAGCCCGGTTGCCTTGTTGCTGGCAATCAGTGGAATCATCCCGACAATCGATGCCAGCCCCATGGACTTGACAGCGGTGCTTTCGCCCGGAGCGATATCCAGCGCATGGCGCGTCATCCGCTCAATCGTCTTTTTGGTGTCCACCCCCTCGCCTGGATGAGCCATCACGCCGTCCTTCATGCTCTGGAATAAGCCAGCACGCATCAGCTCTTCACTTTCCTTGACCTCGGGTGGAATAGCGGAGGCGGCGCCAAAGATGGCCGCTTCAGTTGTCACTGAGTTTGCCGCAAGATCGCCGACTCTGGATTTGAAACCTGCATACTGCAAAACATTATTGGGGAATGACACCACCGAGGAAATGGCACCGGCCTTCAACGCCTTGGGAAGTAGATCGCTCATGGACCACTCCTCACCTTTCATGCCCTTGATGATGGCGAGTACGCACATGGTGTCCATGGACTCGATAATCAAAGGAGGCACTGAATCGATTCCAGCCAATTGCAGGGCATATTGGCTCGGTGAGAAATTTTTGCCGAAGATGGCATTTTTCAACAGCTCAGAAGCGCCAAGCTCCCATGCCGAGCCGAGTATGCTGCTGACCCCGATGCTGCCGGCTAGACCGCCGAGCTGGAATTCCTTCTTGGTGGCTACATGCAACAATTCCTGTGCGCCCAGGCGAACCTGAAGATCGTCATCCCCCTTGAGTTTCTGGTTGATGAACTCGGAGAGGACATCGTCATTGGACGTGATCTTGGGAGCACATGAGGCGAGAAACGCTTTCGCGCTATTCTGGCCGATTGATGCGTTTGGACCAAATGCCGCAGCCCCCCGCTCGATGGCCTTGAGCAATAAGGGGATATGGATGTCTGCGTTGACATCCTCATCTACCCGCTCCGACGAGTTGGCACCGGACATCAGTTGCGCCTTCTCCACCGTAAAGGCGCCTTTGAATTCCTCAAGTGCTTTCTCAATATCCCGACGTGGCCGCATTTCCAGCTGGACCCCGGCAATGCTCGCGGCCTGTGGTGGAAATGCCTGGTCGGCCTGCGCAAACGATAGCAGGGCCTGCACTACCGGGTTATCGGAAACAAGGCTGCCAGATTCCCTGCGGACCGACCCTAGATGCACGGGCTTTGGCTGTGATGGCGGACGAGAATGGTCTGGCGAGCTCAGTAACGAAGTTTCCAGTCTACTGCTATCTACTGCATCTTGTGAGAGAACGCGACTCATAACTAGATGGGTCCGTTCACTCAAGACAGAAGATGCTGAACCATGTGCGGGCGGGGGGCTGGGTACGTCGAAGGATATGGCTTTCGAAGAGCCATGCAAATGTGCGCTGACGATGTCGTACTCTGATTGATCATTTAATCGGGCCTTAACCGTCAGCTCGTTATTAATCAAGAGGTCGGTTCTCACGGTATCGGTGTCAGCTGGCAGACAGATTGACGCTTTATAGGTTACTTGCGTGTGGTTACTGGATTGAAATTGAAATGTGCCATCCTGCAGAGCTTTGCGTACCAGTGATGCAAGGCGTTGGTGTTCGGCATTAGCTGAAAGGCGTTCTAGAGCCTGGTGAGCGCTTTGGCTCAATTGAGAAGGTGAAATCCTTTTAGGATGGGATTTCTGGGCCTGAGGGCCCACCGCGTCTAATGGCTGACCGCCACTGATTGGGGGAGTTGTAATGTTGTGTTGAATAGATTGTAGAGGATTCATAGCGCTGTCAGCTGTCCCGGATGAATTAATCGGATCCAATGTGTGGTCGCAAGAGCTCTTGGGTTCCAAAGACAGACTCAAAACCGGCGAATGCGTCGAGCGGGAAGCACACCACTGACATGGACACACTGCGCGACGAAATGCTCGCGGCGGATTTGCCGATCTGCCCCGTTCATTTTCACTCGCAGCTAATGTGAGTTGCCAGCGATGTAATGCAAGCAGACGCAGCTGAATGCAAGCTCGCTCGCAACTAATGTGAGCCAGAGGGCTGCGTCAGTCGCAGTTAATCTGAGCCTAAAAGTGTGCTGATTGCGAGCACGGTCGTTTTCGATTGCAAGCCGCTACAACTACGGCCTCGATGTTGCTGTTGACCCGTCGCTCGCAAAACGCGATAAAACGTCGCTTCCGACGCCAGATAGCGCCCTTGATCGGCCAGGCGCGGCACGATCTGGCTCGGCGGCAGGTGAGCGTACTCCGCGCTGTTGCACAGCGTCACAATGGTCTGTCGCTCTGCCTCGTTCAGCGCATTTGGCGGCGTTGGCCTTGTGGCAGTCGTTTGCGCATCGGTCTGGATAGCGTCTGTCTGAGTCCACCGTTGCAAGGTGCGCAGCGACAAAACAACTTCCCGACAGGCCCTGATTTTTCTGGCTCACGCCGCGACCGCTTCGCCCAGCCAGGCCACGAGTAACTGCCGCTCTGGCAGAGACGTTAGTTGTCCTCGTCGTCGGTCGTCCCCCAATAGTCGTTGAGCTTTTTTCGCAGCACCAACAACGCGGCTGTTTCAGCGAGCGCCTTGTCTTTGCGGCGCAGTTCGCGCTCAAGTTCCTGGATGCGTTTCTTGTCTTTGCGCGCCTGGTCTCGTTCTTCTTTTTGCAGGGCCTTTTCCGATTTCTGGCCGGTGATGAAGGCTTGTCGCCAGGCAGTGATTTGCTCGGGGTAAAGGCCTTTGCGGCGGCAGTATTCACCCAGGTCGATCTCGGACAAACCGGCGGCTTCAAGCACGACAGCAAACTTGGTTTCGGCTGACCAGTTCTCGGTCAACGGCTTGTTTTCAGACACTGCACTTCCTTCGGCACCGAGCTGCTTGCGCCAGTTGGACAAAGACATTTCACTGACCCCTTCGCGCCGGGAAACCTCGGCCATCGACAGGTTCAGCGGGGGAAGCAGCATTTTGAGTAATGCGGCTCTGCGTTCAGGTGAATAGTACGGCACGACCAGTCTCTTTCCGCCCCCGATATACTTTTTTAGGAAAAATCGGAGAGGCGACAACTATCCTGACACCGGGGGGAACTGGGCGCGTGAATCAGCGTGGCATCGACGATGGTGCCTTGACGCAACGACAAGCCACGGTCGCCCAGATAACCATTAATTACGCCGAGAATCCCGGTCGCCAACTCGTGCTTTTCCAGCAGACGACGGAAGTTGAGAATGGTGGTTTCGTCTGGAATTCGCTCCAGGCTCAGGCCTGAAAACTGACGCAGGATGGTCGTCTCATACAGCGCTTCTTCCATCGCCGGATCGCTGTAGCCGAACCAGTTCTGCATCAGATGAACACGCAGCATCGCCATCAGTGGGTAGGCGGGCCGGCCACCTTCTCCTTTTGGATAATAGGGCTCAATCAGGGCAATCAAACCTTTCCAGGGCACCACCTGATCCATCTCGATCAGGAACAATTCCTTACGGGTCTGCTTGCGCTTGCCGGCATACTCGGCGTCGGCGAAGGTCATCTGTTTCATCATCGAAAAGCTCGGCGACTGGTGTCCGGAGATTTTGCCAAATTAGGAAGTCTTTTTCAGAGTTTCCTTAAGAATGGTCTGAAGTAGGCCGCTATTTTTAGACTGCTGAGCCATAGCCGCT
>NZ_LKBW01000111.1 GCF_002699855.1 Pseudomonas amygdali
ACGATCAGATGAAATTTCATAACGGTCAGTCATGATGGCCCTCTTGGCAACCAGAGGACATCATTTTAACCAAGGCGACTTTTCAGACAAACCCTAAGAAAGTTGCATATCTTTATGGCTCTCGGCGACTGTTGA
Source organism: Pseudomonas amygdali (assembly GCF_002699855.1). Lineage (GTDB taxonomy): Bacteria > Pseudomonadota > Gammaproteobacteria > Pseudomonadales > Pseudomonadaceae > Aquipseudomonas > Aquipseudomonas amygdali. Next base: position 136 of record NZ_LKBW01000111.1, read on the forward strand.
AGCGTGCTACGACCATGGGGAGCTTTGTCTCAGTCCGTGAGTATCATTATGAGGATAGTCGAAATAACAGTTTGCTAACTGGTATTACCGACGAGAGAGGCGTTCGTTTTGCTACTTTGAGCTACGATGTTCAAGGCCGCGCTGTGTCCAGTCAGCATGGTGATGGCGCTGGCCTAACTCAGATCGCCTACGGTGAGGATGGAGCCAGTACGATCACGAATGAGCTCGGCAAGCAGACCATTTATCGCTACCAAAAAATCTCCGGAGTAAAACGAATTGTTGCTATTGAGGGAGAGCCTACCCCTGACTGCCCAGTCAGCAACTCCACTTATACTTATAACGACCGTGGCCTCGTGCTCACCAAAACTGATGCTAAAGGCTTGGTCACTACCTACGACTACAACGACCGAGGCTTGGAGGTCAGCCGTACCGAGGCCAGTGGTACCACTTTAGCGCGTACCACCACAACGGAATGGGACCCTGATCGTTTTCTCCCGATCAAGGTAATTGAACCCAATCGCATCACTGTGTATAGCTACGACAATCAAGGACGTGAGCACACTCGGCAGAGCGCATCCCGATGAGTAGTATGGTATGGACTAAGATGAGATATAAGATAGTTGGTTTTCTGCTCATTGTCGGGCTTTCTATTGCGGGACATGTTGAGGCTTTAGAATTTAACGTTTGGCGGCAGGCGGGCGGCGTTCCTGATTTTTCAGACCCGCGACAAGGATGTGATTTTCTTATGGGGGTTTTTTCGCCAAGTCTTGCTACCTACTACGCACCCCAGTTTAATAAGTTTGAAGGTGGTTCATTTCAATGTGGTATCCAATACCCTGATGGTGCTGTTAGGTGGGTTGATGGCTTTCTTCCCATCGTGTTAGATTGCTCGAATGGCTCTTCGTTAGGGACATTCAACGCTAGTTGCGCTTTGAATGTGCAAAAAGGAAGTCCTCAGGAGGAAGGTCTCTGCTCCAATAAGTCTTCAAGTGTAGGCAATCCGATAAATGCAGCTAATGGAAATAAGTACCAGGTGGAAATAGATTTGAGTTTGGGGTATTTGAATCCAATAGTTATCTCTCGTACTTATAATAGTATGGATGGCGTGTGGCGTCACAATTTCTCTTCATCGCTTTATTTTGGTGTTGAAGCTGTAGTGGTCGTGCATGCGGATGGTCGTGAAGCAATTTTTCAACTGGAACGTCGGGGGTATCGTTCCAATACGGATTTGGGTGTGCTGACGAAAATGACAAATGGCTGGAGCTATCAAAGCCCTGCAGGTCAGATGCTTTCTTTTTCTACGCAAGGGCAGTTGCTGCGTATAGATAATTCAAATGGGAGTTTTTACAGATTAAGCTATCGAGACCTGGGTGCTGACAGAGCTATTGAAATTGATAATGGTTTTGGTCAGAGCGTACAGCTCACCGAGGCGCCTATGCATCAGCTCAGGAAGGTCATATCTAAAGGTATAACTATTGAATATGAATATTCATCTATGCAGTTAAGTAAGAGGACCACCACTATGGGATCTCTAATTTCTACTCGTGAGTATCTCTATGAGGATGGTAGAAGCGCGCGTTTACTAACCGGTATCACTGATGAGCGCGGAGTCAGATTCGCAACTTGGGCGTACGATGGGCAATATCGTGCGGTGTCAAGTCAGCACACTGGGGGTTTGACTATGATTCCTTATAATGGTGATGACTCCACTGCTGTGATAAACGAGTTAGGCAAAAAAAGTATATTTCGTTACCAGCAAATTTCAGGCGTAAAACGTATTGTCGCCATCGAAGGGGAACCTACCCCTGACTGCCCAGCCAGCAATTCCTCCTACACCTACAACGACCGTGGCCTCGTGCTAACCAAAACCGATGCCAAAGGCTTGATTACCACTTATGAGTACAGCGACAGGGGCCTAGAAATCAGCCGCACCGAGGCCAGCGGTACTACGTTGGCGCNACCAAAACCGATGCCAAAGGCTTGATTACCACTTATGAGTACAGCGACAGGGGCCTAGAAATCAGCCGCACCGAGGCCAGCGGTACTACGTTGGCGCGCACTACCACAACGGAATGGGACCCTGATCGCTTTCTCCCAATCAAGGTAATTGAACCCAATCGCATCACTGTGTATAGCTACGACAATCAAGGACGTGAGCTCACTTGGCAGAGCACCTCCCGATGAGCACTTTCTATTTCAAGGATCTGAGCATGACCGTTTATTTCTTGCGCAAAGCCGCTGTGGGAATTGCCTGCACCTGGCTGGCATTCTCTGTGCAAGCAAGCACCATCATTCGCACTTATACAGCCCTTGGTCAGGTCGCAAGTATCGATGGTGCGCGTACTGATGTGGATGACGTCACTCGTTACGCATACGACGCTCAAAACGTTGAATCGATACCAGCCTAAGCCTACGTGCGAAATGCAATTTTTTGCCAAAAAATGGTTGTTGAAAAGAGAAAGCCTGCCGCATACTTCGCGCTGTGGATGCCCTGCTCAAAGACAGACAGCGCTATCCGTAGACAGCTAAATAAAAGTATTTTATGAAATGCGAGTACGCTTGAGCTAATGAGCTGAGCTGCGGATCGATAGCACAGACATCGACTAGAGAAAATCACTTTAATGTGAAGCCTGCAGGTACTTAAGTTGCTTGCAACATACTAGCTCCACAACTATGCACTATAGACCAACTTAATTAAGCATAAGTAGAGCTGCTTTTTATTGGACTTTATTAGCGAATTAAAACTAATAACGAATTAATGCTCCAGCTTGCAATTGATACTTATAGGAAATTTGACAATTGAGAAAAGGCACTTCATGAAAAGTAAGAAATTTCTTTTTGAGATCACTCTAGTCTTTCTTTTCCATGCCATAAATTCTTCGGCTGTTCAAGCAGATGTTTATAAGGCATGGAGGTCAGGCAACTTTAAAGCTTCTTTTAAAACACCTGAACAGGTATGCGATGCTTTCTATTATGAGTTGTGGCCGCAATTGACCTCCCGATATAGACCGGAAAATAACGGTTATGATTCTCCAACTTCGTACTCATGTGGAATAGATACTGTGGCCACAAATAAATTTGGCAGCGCCACGCTAATGGAACTAAGTTGCCCTGATGGCCAGTTTCCAAATTCAACATTCAGTGGTTGCACAAGCGAATCAGCTAAAGGACGCGATGATCACTCTTTGAGTTGCTCGACCTCATCAACTCTAGCAGGAAATCCTATTAATTTCACATATGAAAATAAGATTCAAGATGAAACTGACTTTGAATCGAAAACCATAAAGATTTCGCGTTTCTATAATAGCTCAGACGGTCTTTGGAGACATAATTTTTCTACCTACTTTTTTTTCGGATCGATCTGCGGTTATGGTAAGAGCGGACGGTAAAGAAAATCTATTTTCGCCGAGTACTGAAGGTTACTTTTCTGATACTGATGTCGGAATTCTAAAAAAAGAAAATGATTTATGGCGATATGACGGTTCAAATCATCATGTATTATTTTTTTCAGGCTCGGGCGATCTAACTAAAGTTATTGATCCGCAAGGACTTGCTTATAGCTTGGCTTATAGCAAGCAAGGCGCTGGTCGAGAAATAGTTGTAAGTAATGACTATGGCGAGTCGGTTGTGTTGGTAGAGAGCTCGAAGCGTCAGTTGAACTCAATAAAGGCTCCTAAGCAAAGCATTTCTTTTACATATGATAATCAAAATCTGTCCGAGCGGCAATCTAATTTTGGGGGCATTATCTCCATTAGAAAGTATCACTACGAAGACTATTACAATCCAAATTCACTTACAGGAATTACAGATGAGCGAGGTGTTCGTTTTGCCACTTGGGCTTATGACCGGGCAGGTAGGGCTATTTCCAGTCAACATGCAGGCAATGCGGGTGCCGTCAAGATATCTTATACATCTGACTTATCCAGCGTCGTAACAAATGAGCTTGGTAAAGATACAGCTTACAGGTACGAAGTTATTTCCGGCGTGAAGCGATTGGCCCAAGTTAAAGGCGAGCCTACTCCCGACTGCCCAGCTACCAACTCCTCCTACACCTATAACGACCGCGGCCTCGTACTGACCAAAACCGATGCCAAAGGCTTGATTACCACTTATGAGTACAGCGACAGGGGCCTAGAAATCAGCCGCACCGAGGCCAGCGGTACTACGTTGGCGCGCACTACCACAACGGAATGGGACCCTGATCGCTTTCTCCCAATCAAGGTAATTGAACCCAATCGCATCACTGTGTATAGCTACGACAATCAAGGGCGTGAGCTCACTCGGCAGAGCACATCCCGATGAGCATTTTCTATTTCAAGGATCTGAGCATGACCGTTTCTTTCTTGCGCAAGGTAGTGGTGGGGGTTGCCTGCACCTGGCTGGCATTCTCCGCTCACGCAAGCACCATCAGCCGCACGTATACCGCCCTCGGGCAGGTTGCAAGTATCGACGGCGCACGCACTGACGTAAATGACGTCACTCGGTACGCATACGATGCTCAAGGCAACCTTACTACTGTGACCAACGCGCTGGGTCAGGTCTATGCGCTTGCCAGTTTTGACAGTTACGGCAATCCGCAAAGCATCACCGACCCAAACGGAGTGGTGACAACGCTCAGCTACACTCCGCAAGGCTGGCTTGCCAGCCTGACCATAGACTCGTCGACGACTCAGTATGCCTACAACGAAGTTGGCGATCTGCTGCAAGTCACCACGGCTGATGGCAACTGGGTCAAGTACAGCTATGACGATGCCCGTCGTCTTATCGGCGTGCGTAATCGGCTCGGTGAAAGTATCAATTACACCCTGGACCCAATGGGCAACCGCACGGCAGAGCGGACCAAAGACGTCAATGGAACCGTGGTCCATCTTCAGCGCCGGGTATTTGATGAGCTAGGCCGTCTGATCCGGGTAGTGGGTGCTGGTGATCAGACGCAGCGTTATGGCTATGACCTGAACGACAATCAGTCGAGTGATACCACGCCGCGTAATCACAAAACGCAGCAGGCGTTCGATGCTCTGAATCGAGTCAGCAAGATTGTCGATCCTTTGCAGGGCGTGACTGCCTTGGGTTACAACTCGGATGACAAGGTCACCAAAGTGGTTGACCCTCGTGGCGTGACGACGCTGTACACCTACGACAGTCTAGGAAACCAGATCAGTAGCAAAAGCCCTGATGGTGGGACCAGCACTTACGCCTACGACGAGGCCAACAATCTCATTCGCAGCACTGATGCACGTGGGGTTGTGACCGAGTACGCCTACGACGCGCTCAATCGCCTGACCAGCAAAAGCTATCCCGCCACACCTGCGCTCAATATCAAGTTTCTCTACGACCAGACCGCTGATGGCAATCTCGGGATTGGCCACCTGACAGGGCTACATGTCAACGCCAACTAAAAAGTGACCCCCTTCCGTGCTAAATCGCCAACTTAGTTTTG
>NZ_LKBW01000112.1 GCF_002699855.1 Pseudomonas amygdali
CAATATTCTTTCACGGCTGCGAGTTTTGCCTGCACTGTATATTTACCCATGACGCCTCCAAAGGTTGCGTCCAACCTTCGGGGGTCATACCAGAGCGTGGGAACGGGAATCATACTCAAAATCGGACGCAGAGCGTCCAGAACGGCATTCGACGCAGAGCGTCGCACGATAGTTGAGATTATCGTTGCAGTTCTGGACGCTCTGCGTCCGACCTTGAATGGGCAGCGCAGGCGTGTACCGAAGAGAAACTAGCTCGCAGTATTGCTGTGCAGTTTGGTCATCAGTTGCGCTTCGGCCTGGGTCAGGCCGCAGGACTGGGTCAGCTCATCGATGCTGGCACCCATGCCGACCAGGCGTGCAGCCTGGGCAAAGGACAGCGTGGAGGGATCGCGCTGTTCCAGTGCAGTGAGCTTGTCCGGCAACGGCGCAACGATGGCACGCAGCTCGTGCAACGCTTCGCCCATGCGCACCGTGCCGTTCTGGTAGTTGTCCAGGCGTCTGGCCAACTCCTTGATCCGCTGATCACGCAAGGCAGCCGCCTCATCACGCTCGGCATCGAGCTTGCGCTGACGCCTGGTATGGGCCAGGAACATAAACAGGGTGACTACCCAGAGAATGCCCAGGAAGAAGACAGCTACCTCAAAGATCAATCAGATGTTCTCCAGTTCGGACCACTCTTCTTCGGACATCATTTTGTCCAGTTCAACCAGAATCAACAGTTCGCCGTTCTTGTTGCAAACGCCCTGAATGAATTTGGCCGACTCATCGTTACCCACATTTGGCGCAGTTTCGACTTCAGACTGACGCAAGTAAACCACTTCAGCCACGCTATCGACCAGAATCCCGACCACTTGCTTGTCGGCTTCGATGATCACGATACGCGTATTGTCGCTGACTTCAACCGGAGCCAGACCAAAGCGCTGACGGGTATCGATCACGGTGACCACGTTACCGCGCAGGTTGATAATGCCCAGTACGTAGCTTGGCGCACCCGGGACCGGGGCGATTTCAGTGTAGCGCAGCACTTCCTGCACCTGCATCACGTTGATGCCATAGGACTCGTTGTCCAGGCGGAACGTAACCCATTGCAGGATAGGATCTTCGGAACCTTGTGCAGACGACTTATTCATAACCCCAACCCCTCACGTGTGTTCTTTGCAGGTGATGCCACTGGCATCGACCCATGATTATTTCGACTTGTTCAACTGCTTGACCGCGCCACTGGCTATCAGCTCGGCCAACTCTGCAACATCCAGCAACGCGCACATGTGCTCGATAACCGTGCCCGCCAGCCATGGGCGCTGACCTCGCTGCGTGCGCCATTTGATCTCATTCGGATCAAGACGCAACGAACGGCTGACTTGATGCACCGCCAGTCCCCACTCGTATCCCTGCACAGAAATCACGTACTGCAATCCCTGGCGAAAATCGTCGCGGTATCGATCAGGCATGATCCAGCGCGCGGTATCCAATACTTTCAGGTTGCCCGCCTGGCAAGGCAGGATCCCGAGAAACCAGTCCGGTTGACCGAACAGTGGCGTCAGCTCCTGCCCTGCCAGCGGGTAAATCGACCCTAGGCATACCAGCGGCACTGCCAGCGTCAGCCCGGCCACGTCGAACAACAGGCATTCGAACGGCTCGGCGGCCCATGCCGGGCGACCATCACTGGTAGGCGGCGGCGTCGGCGTGCGCTGGGTCACCAGTGTGCTCAACTCAGCGACCGGCTCGACCAGCTCAACGGTCGAAACTGCTTCTTCAACCTTCACCACTTCGGCAACAATCACCGGAGCGACTTCAATCACCGGCGCAGGCGCTTCAACCTTTACCGCTACAGCCACCGGAGCCGGCGCGGCCACCGCAACCGCCAGCGGTTTGATCTGCGCTTGCATCCGCGCATCAAAGGCTTGCTCTTCGAGCACAGCCGCCTGAAATTCATCGATGCTGCTGACAGGCTCTTCAAGCACCTCAGTCGCGTCGTACAGCAATGCGTCCAGATAGGACTGCAACGCCAGCTTGGGTCGTGTTGCTACTTCTACAGGGCGGTTCATACCGGGGCCCAACAAAAAATGGAGCATGTGCAACCTGATAGAGTTATCGGCCGCATTGAGGCATCACTTGAGCAAACTGTGTAGAAAGAATGGACGTTCACGTCAGGCCACCTGAGCATTGAGCTGCTCGGCGAGCATATGCTTGAGCAATGCCCGATAAGCAATCACACCGCGACTCTTACTGTCATTCTGCGACGGCGTCAGCCCCAGACGGCTCGCATCGCGCAGCCGCGTGTCGACCGGCACGTAGGCTTGCCAGACATGATCGGGAAAACTGTCGCGCAATAATTTCAATGTGCCCATCGACGCTTGGGTACGACGGTCGAACAAGGTCGGCACGATGGTGTAAGGCAACGGCACCTTGCGCGAACGGTTGATCATGGTCAGGGTATTGACCATACGCTCCAGGCCTTTCACGGCCAAAAATTCAGTCTGTACCGGTATCGCCAACTGCTGGCTTGCCGCCAGCGCATTGACCATGAGAACGCCCAGCAGCGGCGGACTGTCGATCAGCGCATAGTCAAAATCCTGCCACAACTGCGCCAGACTTTTAGCGATCACCAGGCCCAGGCCGCTCTGGCCAGGGGATTGACGCTCCAGTGTGGCCAGCGCCGTGCTGGAGGGTATCAGCGAGATACGCTGGTCACTGGTCGGCAGCAGCAATTGGCCCGGAAGCCCCTCCGGAACCGCACCCTTGTGGAGAAACAGATCGAAGGCACTGTGTTCCAGTTCGTCCGGGTTATGCCCGAAATAGCTGGTCATGGAGCCGTGGGGGTCCAGATCGACCACGACCACACGCTTGCCCGCATCGGCCAGCAGGCCGGCCAGGGCGATGGTCGTGGTGGTCTTTCCGACTCCACCTTTCTGGTTGGCTACTGCCCAGACTCTCATTGATGTTTTTCCTTGCGTACAGCAACGACCATACCGATACAATGTTAGGGGGCAGGTGACGGAGAATTGACGGCGTTCGCACGTACCGGCGGCTTTGCTGGCACCGGTGCAGTTTGTGTGCCAGCACGCCTCAGTGCAGCATCCGGTTGCACATTGGCCGACCCTGAACTGGTCAGGCTGCGACGCACATCCAGATTTCGCGAGATGACCAGCACTACGCGGCGGTTCTTGGCGCGTCCGGCGGCAGTGGTATTGGGCGCGATCGGTTGAAACTCACCGTAGCCCACAGAGGCCAGTCGCGCGGGATTGACACCGTCCATCGCCAGCATGCGCACAATGCTGGCAGATCGAGCCGAAGACAGTTCCCAGTTGGTCGGAAACTGCGCAGTGCTGATCGGCTGATCGTCAGTGAAGCCTTCAACGTGTATGGGATTGTCGAAGCGTTTGACGATTCCGGAAACCTTTTCAATGATCGTGAAAGCCTTGTCGCTGGGTATGGCGTCGCCGCTGACGAACAACAGGCTGGAGTTGAGTTCGATCTCGATCCATAACTCGTTGCCGCGCACCGTCATCTGATCGGACTTGATCAGGTCGCCGAACGCATCGCGAACATCCTGAGCGATGGTCTGCAGCGGATCATCAGAAGCCTGGCCAATTCCGGCATCGGTCTGTTCGCTGTCCTTGACCAGCGGCTCGGCGGGCTTTATCGAGACCGGGCGCTGCTCACCAATAGGGATCGGTTTCATAGTGCGCTCGGTATCGTTGAATACGCCAACCAGTGCCTGGGACAGAATCTTGTATTTGCCTTCATTGACCGAGGAAATCGAGTACATCACCACGAAAAAGGCGAACAGCAGGGTAATGAAGTCGGCATACGACACCAGCCAGCGCTCATGATTTTCGTGTTCTTCGGCCTGACGTCGGCGAGCCATGCGCTGTTACTCCATGAAGCCTTGCAGCTTGAGTTCGATGGAGCGCGGGTTTTCACCTTCGGCGATGGACAGCAAGCCTTCAAGCAGCATTTCGCGGTAACGCGACTGACGGTGGGCAATGCCTTTAAGCTTGTTGGCCACCGGCAACAGAATCAGGTTGGCCATTGCAACGCCATAAATGGTGGCAACAAAAGCCACCGCAATCCCACTGCCCAGTTGGCTCGGGTCGGCCAGGTTACCCATGACGTGAATCAGCCCCATTACCGCACCGATGATGCCCACGGTCGGCGCATAGCCGCCCATGCTTTCGAATACCTTGGCAGCCTGAATATCGCGGGTTTCCTGAGTGATGAAATCCACTTCAAGAATGCTCCGGATCGCTGCAGGCTCGGCGCCATCGACCAACAGTTGCAAGCCTTTGCGGGCATAACTGTCAGGTTCGGAATCAGCGACCGTTTCCAGACCGAGCAAGCCTTCCTTGCGGGCGGTCATGCTCCAGCCGATCACCCGGTCTACACCGCCGGGCAGATCGATACGAGGCGGGAAAATGATCCAGCGGATGATTTTCATGGCACGCATGAACGCGCTCATCGGTGACTGCAACAGCGACGCACCCAGTGTGCCGCCCAGTACAATCAGGGCTGCCGGGCCATTGAGCAACGCACCGAGGTGTCCGCCTTCAAGAAAGTTGCCGCCAATGATCGCGACAAACGCCAGGATCAGGCCGATAAGACTGAGTACATCCATCAGAGACAGGCCTCTACCAGGTGGCGACCTATGTCATCCAGACTGTAGATCGCATCTGCAAGCTCAGCCTTGACGATTGCCATCGGCATGCCGTAAATGACGCAGCTCGCTTCGTCCTGCGCCCATACGGTACTGCCCGCCTGCTTGAGCAGGCGCGCGCCCTCACGGCCATCGGCACCCATGCCGGTCAATACCACCGACAGCACCTTGTCACCGTAGGACTTGGCGGCAGAGCCAAAGGTGATATCTACACAAGGTTTGTAATTCAGGCGCTCGTCACCCGGCAGAATCTTCACCGTACCGCGCACATCCACCATCATCTGCTTGCCGCCCGGTGCCAGCAACGCCAGACCAGGGCGCAGAACGTCGCCGTCCTCTGCTTCCTTGACGCTGATCTTGCACAGCTTGTCGAGACGCTCGGCAAAGGCCTTGGTGAAGGCCGCAGGCATGTGTTGAATCAGCACCAGCGGTGCCGGGAAGCTGGCTGGCAACTGGGTAAGTACCCGTTGCAACGCAACCGGGCCACCGGTTGAGGTGCCGATGGCCACCAGTTTGTATGCCTTGCGCTTGGGCGTGCCTGAGGTGGTCGGGTGTGCCGGAGCATGGTGAGCATGAGCCGCAGGGGCCGTGGCAGGCGCTGCAGTGCGCGTCGGCACGGCACGGGCTGGCGCGGTGGTGGGCGCAGGTGCACGGCTGGACGACGTCGGCGCTGCCGGTGCAGCCGCCGATGCAGCGCTGGCCGCACCAAACCCGCTTGAACGGCGGTTACTGCGCGAAATGCTGTTGATTTTCTCGCACAGCAGTTGTTTGACCTTCTGCGGGTTGCGCGAGATATCTTCGAAATTCTTGGGCAGGAAATCCACGGCACCGGCGTCCAGAGCGTCCAGCGTCACGCGCGCACCTTCGTGCGTCAGCGACGAGAACATCAATACCGGGGTGGGGATACGCTGCATGATATGACGAACTGCCGTAATGCCATCCATCATCGGCATTTCGTAGTCCATGGTGATGACATCAGGTTTGAGCGCCAGCGCCTGCTCAATCGCTTCCTTGCCGTTGGTGGCGGTGCCAACCACTACAATGTTGGGGTCCGAAGAAAGAATTTCCGTAACACGGCGGCGGAAAAAACCGGAATCATCCACCACCAGGACCTTGACTGCCATAAACACTCCAATAGGTGTTGCAGGCAGCCAGGCTGCCCGCACCCCCGGGTTCAGATACGCCGTGCGGCGTAACGCTTGAGCATGCTGGGTACATCGAGAATCAAGGCGATGCGACCGTCACCGGTGATGGTGGCGCCCGACATGCCTGGCGTACCTTGCAGCATCTTGCCCAGCGGTTTGATAACCACTTCTTCCTGGCCGACCAGTTGATCGACAACGAAGCCGATGCGCTGGGTGCCGACCGTCAGGATCACGACGTGCCCTTCTCGCTGCTCTTCATGAGCCGCCGAACTGACCAGCCAGCGCTTGAGATAGAACAGCGGCAAGGCTTTGTCACGTACGATCACCACTTCCTGACCGTCAACCACGTTGGTAGTGGACAGGTTCAGGTGGAAGATTTCGTTGACGTTGACCAACGGGAAGGCAAAAGCCTGGTTGCCCAGCATCACCATCAGGGTCGGCATGATCGCCAGGGTCAACGGGACCTTGATGACAATCTTGGAACCCTGGCCCTTGGTCGAGTAGATGTTGATCGAGCCGTTGAGCTGGGAGATCTTGGTTTTAACCACGTCCATGCCCACACCGCGACCTGACACATCGGAAATCTCGGTCTTGGTCGAGAAGCCCGGTGCAAAGATCAGGTTGTAGCAATCGGTGTCGCTCAACCGATCGGCTGCATCCTTGTCCATGACACCACGTTTGACCGCAATCGAGCGCAACACGTTGGGGTCCATACCCTTGCCGTCATCGGAAATCGACAGCAGGATATGGTCACCTTCCTGCTCTGCCGAAAGAATTACCTTGCCGCCGCGGGACTTGCCCGAGGCTTCGCGTTCTTCCGGCGTTTCGATACCGTGGTCGACCGCGTTGCGCACCAAGTGGACCAGCGGGTCGGCAAGCGCCTCTACGAGGTTCTTGTCGAGGTCGGTTTCTTCGCCGACCAGTTCCAGATTGATCTCTTTCTTGAGCTGGCGAGCCAGGTCACGTACCAGACGCGGGAAGCGACCAAAGACTTTCTTGATCGGCTGCATACGGGTCTTCATGACCGCGGTCTGCAGGTCGGCAGTGACCACATCCAGGTTCGAAACCGCCTTGGACATGGCTTCATCGCCGCTGTTGAGACCCAGACGCACCAGGCGGTTACGTACCAGCACCAGTTCGCCGACCATGTTCATGATCTCGTCCAGTCGGGCGGTATCCACACGAACCGTGGTTTCGGCTTCAGTCGCAACCGGCTTTTCACCAGTGGGCGCAGGAGCGCGTGCAGGTGCTGGAGCAGGCTTGGCGGGCTCGGCCTTTGCCGCAGGTGCAGGCGCCGCAGCAGGCTTGGCAGCCGGTGGCGGAGCAGCAGCTATGGCAGTTGCCGGAGCAGGTGCCTTGGCAACGACCGCATCAGGCTCGAACTTGCCTTTGCCATGCAGTTCGTCGAGCAGGTTTTCAAATTCGTGATCGGTAATTTCGTCCGATGCCGCTGCAGCAGAGGGTGCCTTGGCAGGAACGGCCGCAGATGCAGGTGCAGCAGCAGCCGTAGCGGCTATGGCACCGTCAAACGAGCCCTTGCCATGCAGTTGATCAAGCAAGGCTTCGAATTCGTCGTCGGTGATTTCATCGCCGGCAGACGCTGCACCCTTGCTCTGTGCAGCAGGTGCCGGGGCTGGAGCGGCTACAGCATCGGCCGCAAACTTGCCCTTGCCATGCAACTGATCAAGCAGGGATTCAAATTCCTGATCGGTAATTTCATCGCCAGCTGGCGCGACCGCAGGTGCCGCTGATGGTGCCGCAGACACCGGACTGGTGCCGTGCAGCGAATCGAGCAGTTGCTCGAACTCATCATCGGTAATGTCATCGCTGGCCGCTTGCTCGGCAACCGGAGCCGGAGCCTCGGCTTCAACCACCGGCTCGGGCTCGGGCGCTGCGACTTCGTCGGCAGATTGTGGCTCGGCCAGTCGCGAAAGCGCAGCCAGCAGTTCTGGCGTCGCCGCAGTTACGTCAGTCCGTTCACGTACCTGACCGAACATGCTGTTGACGGTGTCCAGAGCTTCCAGGACCACATCCATCAGTTCGGAATCAACGCGACGCTCACCCTTGCGAAGGATGTCGAACACGTTTTCGGCGATGTGGCAGCACTCCACCAGCTCATGGAGCTGGAGGAAGCCGGCGCCCCCTTTTACAGTGTGAAAACCGCGAAAAATTGCATTGAGCAGATCAGCATCATCCGGTCGGCTTTCCAGCTCGACCAATTGCTCTGACAACTGCTCCAGAATTTCGCCGGCCTCTACCAGAAAATCCTGAAGGATTTCTTCATCGGCGCCGAAGCTCATGGGGTGCTCCCTAAAATTAACCGTCAACAGATCTTAGAAGCCGAGGCTCGATAGCAGATCGTCTACATCATCCTGTCCGGATACGACGTCTTCACGTTTATCGGCATGAATCTGCGGACCTTCACCCTTGGCGAGATGTTTTTTAGGATCTTTTTCAGCAAGGATGGATTCTTCGTCATGTTCGATGCCTGCGAAGCGATCGACATGGCTGGCCATGAGCACCAGTTTGAGCAGATTGCTCTCGACTTCCGTAACCAATTGCGTCACGCGCTTGATAACCTGCCCCGTAAGGTCCTGGTAATCCTGGGCAAGCAAAATATCGTTGAGATGCCCGGAAACCCTATCTGCCTCCTGCTCGGTGCGCGTCAGAAAACCATCGACCCGCTTGGCCAGCTCACGGAATTCTTCAGCACCGATTTCGCGGCGCATGAAACGCCCCCAGTCGTCACTCAATGCCTTGGCATCGGAGCTCAGACCGCTCATGAGCGGTGTGCTTTCCTCGACCAGGTCCATAGTGCGGTTGGCCGCATTCTCGGTCAGCCTCACCACATACGACAGGCGTTCGGTCGCGTCGGTGATCTGCGACACTTCCTCGGCTTGAGGCATGTGCGGATCAATATGAAAGTTGACGATTGCACTGTGCAGCTCACGAGTCAGCTTGCCCACTTCCTGATAAAGGCCGCGGTCGCGTGTCTGGTTGAGTTCATGGATCAGCTGCACAGCGTCACCGAAGCGGCCCTTTTCAAGGCTGGTGACGAGTTCCTGCGCGTGTCTCTTTAAGGTCGACTCAAAGTCGGCCATCGAATCATTGTTATCCATAGCGCCCTCGCGGCATGCATCAGCTATTGACGCGTTCAAAGATCTTTTCGATCTTCTCTTTAAGCGCTTGAGCCGTGAATGGCTTGACTACATAACCGTTCACCCCGGCCTGGGCAGCTTCAATGATCTGCTCACGCTTCGCTTCGGCAGTAACCATCAGTACAGGAAGGCTCTTGAGACGCTCGTCCGCACGGACCTGACGCAACAAGTCGATACCGGTCATGCCAGGCATGTTCCAGTCCGTCACCAGAAAGTCAAAGGCACCGCTCTGCAGCATCGGCAATGCGGTCAGACCGTCATCCGCTTCAGATGTGTTGGTAAATCCCAGATCACGCAACAGATTCTTGATGATCCGCCGCATCGTTGAGAAGTCATCAACGATGAGGATTTTCATGTTCTTGTCCAATTCGACCTCCAAGCAGTCTTTAACGCGTTCAGCACCTGAACACGCTGTTCACTCAATACTGGCACAGCACACCCCCAGCTATACGAAACGACGACGGGCTTGGCACAACGACAGTCAAGACTGCGACTAAAGCCCATCGAGACATTGCCCGACAGGCCCTTGCCTCGTCTATCCTGCTACCACGTAACGCTTTGCACAGCCGGCATGCAGACAACGCACGACAAACGTCGCGCACTGCCGTCAACGCGCTCGCCACTCCCCCAAACGCCCCCGCAAACGAGCTGCGCACTGGCTGTGTAACTGACTGACCCGAGATTCGCTGACCCCAAGAACCTCTCCGATTTCCTTGAGGTTCAGCTCTTCGTCGTAGTACAGCGCCAACACCAGACGCTCACGCTCTGGCAAATTGGCAATTGCATCGGCCAACGCTGCCTGGAAGCGCTCGTCTTCCAGGTCGCGCGACGGCTCAAGCGAACCGCTTGCGCCATCCTCATGCAGCCCTTCGTGATCCCCGTCCTGAAGCAGGTCGTCGAAACTGAAGAGGCGGCTGCCCAAGGTGTCATTCAAAATCCCGTAATAATCATCAAGACTCAACTGGAGTTCGGCCGCAACCTCGTGATCTTTAGCGTCACGGCCGGTTTTAGCTTCAATTGCACGAATTGCGTCACTGACCATTCGGGTATTGCGGTGCACTGAGCGTGGTGCCCAGTCGCCCTTGCGCACTTCATCCAGCATCGCACCACGAATGCGAATGCCGGCGTAGGTCTCGAAACTCGCACCTTTGGTTGAATCATATTTGGTGGAGACTTCAAGCAGACCGATCATGCCAGCCTGGATCAGATCCTCGACCTGCACGCTGGCCGGCAAGCGCGCCAGCAGATGATAAGCGATACGCTTGACCAATGGCGCATAACGCTCGATCAACTCGTATTGCGAATTACGGGAAGCCTTGCTGTACATCTGGTAGCCGCTCGCAGTCATTGCACAGGCCCTGCACTGGTCTGGTGAACGAGTCGCTCAACGAAGAACTCGAGATGACCCCGCGGGTTGGCTGGCAGCGGCCAGGTATCAACCTTCTGGGCAATGGCCTTGAACGCCAGCGCACATTTGGATCGCGGGAATGCTTCGTAGACGGCGCGCTGTTTCTGTACGGCCTTGCGCACGCACTCGTCGTACGGCACGGCACCTACATACTGCAGCGCGACATCAAGAAAACGGTCCGTCACTTTGGTGAGTTTGGCGAACAGGTTGCGCCCTTCCTGCGGGCTCTGCGCCATGTTGGCCAGCACCCGGAAGCGGTTCATGCCGTAGTCGCGGTTGAGCAGTTTGATCAGGGCGTAGGCATCGGTGATCGACGTGGGCTCGTCGCACACCACCAGCAACACTTCCTGAGCGGCGCGCACGAAGCTGACCACCGATTCGCCGATACCGGCAGCCGTGTCAATCACCAGCACATCAAGGTTGTCGCCAATCTCGCTAAACGCCTGGATCAGACCCGCATGCTGGGCCGGGGACAGATGCACCATGCTCTGGGTGCCAGAGGCGGCAGGCACGATACGCACCCCACCCGGCCCCTGCAACAGAACGTCGCGCAACTCGCAACGGCCCTCTATCACATCGGCAAGTGTACGTTTAGGCGTCAGCCCAAGCAGAACGTCGACATTGGCCAGACCCAGATCGGCGTCCAGCAGCATGACACGACGGCCAAGCTCGGCAAGGGCCAGTGAAAGATTCACTGACACGTTAGTCTTACCGACGCCACCTTTGCCACCGGTCACCGCGATAACCTGTACGGGATGCATGCTGCCCATGTTATTTCTTTACCTTGTCTTGCGTAGACCGAAACCACATCGAGGGCTGCACGTTCGCAAATGAACACCGCATGGCAGACCGTTGACGCAGGGACATTCCAATAATATCCATCACTTAACCCACTCTCTTGCCAGGGGTGTGATAGAGGTCAGCAAACATATCAGCCATCGCTTCCTCGCTCGGCTCATCCTGCATCTGCACACTCACCGCACGGCTCACCAGTTGATGACGACGCGGGGTGTGCAGGTCGTCAGGAATACGGGGTCCGTCCGTGAGGTAGGCCACAGGTAATTCATGACTGATCGCCAGGCTCAGGACTTCGCCAAGGCTGGCTGTTTCATCAAGCTTGGTCAGAATGCATCCGGCCAGGCCACAACGCTTGTAACTGTGATAAGCAGCGGTCAGCACCTGCTTCTGGCTGGTGGTCGCCAGTACCAGGTAGTTACGCGACTTGATGCCACGCCCTGCCAGACTTTCCAGTTGCATGCGCAGCGCGGGATCGCTGGCTTGCAGCCCGGCGGTATCGATCAACACCACGCGCTTGCGCAGCAGCGGCTCCAGCGCCTGGACCAGCGACTGGCCAGGATCGACATGGGTAACCGGCACGTTGAGGATGCGCCCAAGGGTCTTGAGCTGCTCCTGTGCGCCGATGCGGAAACTGTCCATGCTGACCAGAGCGATATTCTGCGGACCGTACTTCAACACGTAACGTGCCGCCAGCTTGGCCAGCGTGGTGGTCTTGCCCATGCCGGCAGG
The DNA here is from genome assembly GCF_002699855.1 of Pseudomonas amygdali. Taxonomy (GTDB): domain Bacteria; phylum Pseudomonadota; class Gammaproteobacteria; order Pseudomonadales; family Pseudomonadaceae; genus Aquipseudomonas; species Aquipseudomonas amygdali. Next base: position 11,896 of record NZ_LKBW01000112.1, read on the forward strand.
CCCGACCATGGCAATGACTCCACCCTCTTCTAGCGGCTCGATGTCCGGCACGGCAATCATGCGCGCCAAATGGGCCAGCAACATGCGCCAGGCCTGACGAGGCTCGTCAATCTCCGGGATCATCGACAGCAGATCGCGCGACAGCGGGCCGGACAAACCGACACGTTGCAGGCGGCGCCACAGATTGGCCTGCTGCGGACGACTGCCCTGCAGCTGGTTCCAGGCCAGGGAGCCAAGCTGGACTTCCAGCAGCTCGCGCAAGCCGTTCAATTCGGAGCGCATCGAATCATAGGCGCGCTGGCCGACAGCAGGCTCTGCGGGCGCAGGCGGCGTGTACGCGAATGGTCGTGGCGGCTCTTCGAGCGTCGGCTCGATGTGCGTATCGACAGCGCTGACCGGTTTGCCGGAAAACAGCTGAAGATTGATCGACGCGTCACTGTCGCTGCGGTTGTTCAATTCGGCCTGAGCAGAGACGATGCGCGACTGGGTCTTGCGCAGCTCGTCTTCGAGCTCCATGTTCGGCACACGCGGTGCCAGGGCGGACAGCTTGTAATCCAGAGCGGCAGTCAGCTCTACGCCACCGGCAATGCGCCGGTTACCGATGATGGCCGCCTCGGCGCCCAGCTCATCGCGAACCAGTTTCATGGCTTGACGCATATCGGCGGCGAAAAATCGCTTAACTTGCATGACTCACTACCTCAGCCGTTCGGCCCGACAGTCGCTACGATGGTTACTTGCTTGTTGTCCGGAATTTCCTGATACGCCAGAACATGCATGTTCGGTACAGCCAATCGTCCAAATCGTGACAGCATCGCCCGGACAGGCCCTGCTACCAGAAGAATTACCGGCAACCCTTGCATCTCCTGACGCTGGGCGGCCTCAATCAACGAACGCTGGAGCTTCTCAGCCATGCTTGGCTCAAGAAGAACGCCTTCTTCCTGACCCTGACCAGCCTTCTGCAAACTATTGAGCAATATCTGTTCCAACCTTGGTTCCAGAGTGATAACAGGCAGCTCCGGCTCAACACCTACAATGCTTTGGACGATTGCGCGGCTCAGACCCACTCGCACGGCAGCCACCAAAGCGGCGGTATCTTGACTCTTGCCGGCGTTGTTGGCGATAGCTTCTGCAATGCTGCGAATATCACGCACAGGTACATGCTCAGCCAGAAGCGCTTGCAGCACGTTGAGCAACGAGGACAGGGACAGCACACCAGGGACCAGCTCTTCAGCCAGTTTGGGCGAGCTTTTGGCCAGCAATTGCATCAACTGCTGGACTTCTTCGTGACCAATCAGTTCATGAGAGTGCTTGTAGAGAATCTGGTTCAAGTGGGTTGCCACCACAGTACTGGCGTCCACCACGGTATAACCCAGCGACTGCGCCTGGCTGCGCTGGCTGATTTCGATCCAAACGGCCTCCAGACCAAACGCCGGGTCTCTGGCGGTGATGCCGTTCAGGGTGCCGAACACTTGACCGGGGTTGATCGCCAGCTCGCGATCCGGATAAATCTCGGCCTCGGCCAGAATCACGCCCATCAGCGTCAGACGGTAGGCGCTGGGTGCCAGATCAAGGTTGTCACGGATGTGTACGGTCGGCATCAGGAAGCCCAGCTCTTGCGACAGCTTCTTGCGCACGCCCTTGATACGCGCCAGCAGTTGACCACCCTGATTGCGGTCCACCAGCGGAATCAGGCGATAACCCACTTCCAGGCCGATGATGTCGATAGGGGTGACGTCATCCCAACCCAGCTCCTTGGCGTCCTGAACACGGGTCGGCGAAGGCAGCAGGTCCTGTTGGCGTTGCACTTCGGCCAGCGCCTCGACTTTCACCTGGTTCTCTTTCTTCCAGAGCAGATACGCACCACCCGCAGCCACCAGGCCGAGGCTGATGAAGGAGAAGTGCGGCATGCCCGGCACCAGCCCCATTACGATCATGATCGCAGCGGAAACTGCCAGTGCCTTGGGCGAGGCGAACATCTGACGATTGATCAGCTTGCCCATCTCTTCCGAACCGGAAGCGCGGGTCACCATGATCGCTGCGGCAGTGGACAAAAGCAGTGATGGCAATTGCGCCACCAAACCGTCACCGATGGTCAGCAGGGTATAAACGCGGCCTGCATCAGCGAATGTCATGTTGTGTTGCAGAATACCGACCAGCATGCCGCCGATCAGGTTGATGAACAGAATCAGCAAACCGGCAATTGCATCGCCGCGCACGAATTTGCTGGCACCGTCCATGGAACCGTAGAACTCGGCTTCCTGAGCGACTTCAGCACGGCGGCGCTTGGCTTCTGGCTGATCGATGAGACCGGCGTTGAGGTCCGCGTCGATTGCCATCTGTTTGCCTGGCATCGCGTCGAGGGTGAAACGCGCGCTGACCTCGGAAATACGGCCGGCACCTTTGGTGATTACTACGAAGTTGATGATCATCAGAATCGCGAACACCACGATACCGACAACATAGTTACCACCGATCACCACCTCACCGAAGGCCTGAATCACCTTGCCCGCAGCGGCGTGACCGTCCTGACCGTGAAGCATGACCACTCGCGTGGAAGCAACGTTCAGTGCCAGACGCAACAGCGTAGCGACCAGCAGAATGGTTGGAAACACCGAGAAGTCCAGCGGCCGCAGAGCGTAAACACACACCAGCAACACGACGATGGACAGTGCAATGTTGAACGTGAAGAACACGTCCAGCAGGAACGGCGGCATAGGCAACATCATCATTGCCATCATGACCAGCAACAACAGCGGAACGCCCAACTGACCACGGCCCAGGCCAGTGATATTGCTGCGTGCGCTACTGAATATCTGAGAACGATCCACTGATTGTTTACCTGCGCACTAGATCAAAACATTGACGCCGATGGCGACCTGTATCGACCCTGTTGCAAAAAGCTGTCCAACTTTTACAAAGCCAGTGCTGGTAAGGCTTTAGAGACAGAAGTAATGGGAAACCGGCATACCTTGCGCAGTCAGAAAATCTTCAAGAGCGGACGCAGAGCGTCCAGAACGGCATGCGACGCGGAGCGTCGCACGATAGTTGAGATGATCGTTCCTCACGCTCCAGCGTGGGAATGCCGTGGGTGACGCTCTGCGTCACAAATCTGCGCCGCACCACACGCCCAAGAGCGGACGCAGAGCTTCAGGAACCGTATACCCATGCGGAGCACGGGCGCGAGGGTGGTCTGCTGGCGACAAAGCAAAGGGCTACGCATCGCGCTGCAGGTCGGGCGGGATCTTGATGTCACCCAGTGGGTCTGGGCGCTTGCCTTGACCGGCGCGGAATTGGCGGATCTGGTAGACATAGGCCAGCACCTGGGCCACGGCCAGATAGAGCCCGGCAGGGATTTCCTGGTCCAGCTCGGTGCTGTAGTAGATGGAGCGGGCCAACGCCGCAGATTCCAGAATCAGTATCTGGTTATGCGCGCCGATTTCGCGAATCTTCAGCGCCACCAGGTTCGTACCCTTGGCCAGCAACATCGGCGCCCCGCCCTGCTCGGGATCGTATTTCAAGGCTACGGCAAAGTGCGTCGGGTTGGTAATAATGACATCCGCTTCCGGAATCGACGCCATCATCCGCCGCTGGGACATTTCGCGCTGCAACTGGCGAATACGCTGTTTAACCTCGGGGCTGCCCTCGCTGTTCTTATGCTCGTCGCGCACTTCCTGCTTGGTCATCAGCAACTTCTTGTGCGCCTCATACAGTACAAAGGGCACGTCGGCAGCAGCAATGAATATCAGACCACAGGCCATCCAGAAGCTGCTCCAGCCGACCACCAGCAGGCTGTGTATCATCGCCTGTTCCAATGGCTCATGAGCGATGGCCACCAGATCATTGCGCTCGTTGCTCAAGACCACCAGCGCAACGGCGAGGATGATCAAAAACTTGCCGAAGGATTTGAGCAGCTCGACCAGCGCATGCGGTGAAAACATGCGTTTGAGCCCTGCCGCCGGGTTCATCCGGCTGAATTTGGGCATCAGCGATTTGGTTGCGAACAACCAGCCGCCAAGCATGATCGGCCCCACCAGCGCCGCCACCAGCATGGCGATCAGAAACGGCAGCATCACGACCAGCGCGTGCAGGCCGGAGCTGAGCAACGCCTTGCCCATGTATGACTGATCCATGAGCGTTTCGCGGCTGATCGTAAAATTGTCGCGCATCAGCTCGGACATCATCTGCGCAATGCCTGAGCCGAACATCAGCAACCCGCCCGCCCCCATCAGCATGACCACCAGCGTGGTCAGCTCCTTGGAGCGCGCAATCTGCCCATCCGCTCTGGAGTCCTTGACCTTTTTTTCCGTGGGGTCTTCTGTCTTGTCCTGGCCATTCTCGTTTTCTGCCATCTCAACGAGCCCTCACCATGTCGCGCAACGATTGCAGTGCCTGACTGGCAATCGGCTGATACTGATTGAGAATATCGCCCATGCTCATCCACAGGATGACCATGCCCAGCACGAGAGTCAGCGGGAAACCGATCGAGAAGATGTTGAGTTGCGGCGCTGCACGGGTCATGACGCCAAAAGCGATGTTGATGATCAGCAACGCAGTAATAGCAGGTAACACCAGCCTGAGTCCGGAACTCAACGCCCAGCCTAGCCCGTTCGCCAGCTCCCAGAAATTATTGACCAGCAGACCACCACCCACCGGCATCGTGGTGAAGCTTTCGACAAGCACTTCCAACACCACCAGATGGCCGTTCATGGACAAGAACAATAGCGTGACCAGCATGGTGAAAAACTGGCCGATAACAGCCGAAGATACGCCGTTGGTAGGGTCGACCATCGAGGCAAAGCCCATGCCCATCTGCGTCGAGATGATCTGCCCGGCGATCACGAAGATATGGAAAAACATCTGCAGGGACAGCCCCATGCCGGCACCGATGATGATCTGCTCGCCGATCAGCAACAGCCCACTGAGGTCAAGCGCCTGAACCGGCGGAATGGCTGGCAGCGCTGGAGCGACCACCACAGTGATGGCAAATGCGAGGTAAAGACGCACGCGTCGGGGAACCAGAGTGGTGCCGATCACCGGCATGGTCATCAGCAACGCGACGATACGAAACATCGGCAGCATGAAGCTCGCTACCCAGGTACTGATCTGGATATCGGTCAGCGCAAGCATCGGCTGCATGCGGCGCTAGCCGATCAGCGTCGGAATACTGGTGTACAACGACAGCATGTATTCCATGAAAATTTTCAGCAGCCAGGGGCCGATGACAATCAGGGTCACGAGCATGACCAACAGGCGCGGCAGGAAGCTCAGGGTCTGTTCGTTGATCTGCGTGGCCGCCTGAAACATCGCCACCAGCAGACCGCACAACAGGCTCGGCACCACAAGAATCGCGACCAGCACGGTGGTCAGCCACAGCGCCTCGCGAAACAGATCGACAGCTACTTCCGGCGTCATCGGGCAGACTCCTCAGTGAAACGGCTCATACGCCACCAAAACTGCCAGCCAGGGTGCCGACGATCAGCGCCCAGCCATCCACCAGCACGAACAGCATGATCTTGAACGGCAGCGAAATGATCAGCGGCGACAGCATCATCATACCCATCGCCATCAGCACACTGGCCACCACCAGATCGATGATCAGAAACGGAATGAAGATCATGAAGCCGATCTGAAACGCCGTCTTGAGCTCCGAAATCACGAACGCTGGAACCAGAATGGTCAGCGGCGCGGCATCCGGGGTGGGGATGTCGGTACGCTTGGACAGGCGCATGAACAGCTCAAGGTCACTGGTACGGGTTTGCGCCAGCATGAAATCCTTGATCGGCACCTGCGCCTTGGCGACTGCATCCTGTGCAGTGAGCTTTTCAGCCAGGTAAGGCTGCAGCGCATCCTGATTCACACGGTCGAAAACCGGCGCCATGATGAACATGGTCAGAAACAGCGCCATGCCCGTCAGGATCTGGTTGGAAGGTGTCTGCTGCAAACCGAGGGCCTGACGCAGAATCGAGAAGACGATGATGATCCGGGTGAAACTGGTCATTAGCATGACAAACGCCGGAATGAAGCTCAGCGCAGTCATGATCAGCAGGATCTGCAGACTGACCGAATACTCCTGCTGACCATCCGCACCATTGGACAGCGTGATCGCCGGTATCGATAGCGGATCGGCTGCCAGTACAGCAGGCGTCACCATGACCAGCAACAGCAGTATCACGAAACGCAGCGCGCCCATCACTTCTTGTCCTTATCCTTGCCCATCAGCTCCATCAGGCGCTGAGCGAATTCAGGGGTCGCCTGCTCACGCACTGGCACCTGTACCGGTTCCTTGAGCACATGCAGGGGCGTGATCCGCCCTGGCGTGATACCCAGCAAGATCTGTTCACTGCCGATCTGCACCAGCACCAACCGATCACGCGGACCGAGCGCGCGCGAACTCACCAATGCGATGACCTGACCATTGTTCGGCCCCACGCGCTGCACGCGGCGCATCAGCCATGCGAGCACGAAAATCAGACCGATCACCAATATCAGACCGAACAGCAGCTGCACCAACTGCCCGCCCATACCGCCGGATACCGTATTGGCTACCTGCGCAGGTGCGGCCTGAGCAGCGGGCTCGGCAGCCCAGGCCAGCGACGGCAGGGTTAGCAGAACACTTAGCCAGCGCCTCATTTAGCGCAGCTTCTTGATGCGTTCGCTCGGGCTGATCACGTCGGTCAGACGGATGCCGAACTTCTCGTTGACCACCACCACCTCGCCATGCGCGATGAGCGTGCCGTTGACCAGCACATCCAGCGGTTCGCCAGCCAGGCGATCCAGCTCGATCACCGAGCCCTGATTGAGCTGCAACAAGTTACGAATATTGATATCGGTGCTGCCCACTTCCATGGAGATCGACACCGGAATGTCGAGAATCACATCCAGGTTGGGACCGTCCAGAGAAACCGGACCCGTGCTTTTCGGCACGCTGCCGAACTCTTCCATGGTCATCCGGCTACCCGAATTCCCCGCATCCGCCGCCAGCAACGCATCGATATCAGCCTGACTGTCGCCAGCTTCGCCCAATGCAGCAGCCCACTCGTCGGCCAACGCCTGATCTTCAGCAGACGTCATATCGTTTTCATCAGCCATCAGTTGTCCTCTGCACGCAGTATTTCAGTTACGCAACAATTTCCGACGTTGACCAGACAGGTCAGCGTCGCGCTATGGGTTCGATTACTTGCAGGGCCATCTTGCCCTTGTGCGAGCCAAGCTTGACCTTGAATGACGGTACGCCATTGGCACGCATGACCAGCGACTCGCTCAGTTCCACCGGGATAACGTCACCAGGACGCATGTGCAGGATGTCCCGCAACGGCAACTGGCGCTGAGCGATGGTCGTGGTGAGCGGCACATTGACATCAAGAACGTCTTCCTTGAGCGCGTTGATCCAGCGCTCATCCTGATCGTCCAGATCCGACTGAAAACCGGCATCGAGCATTTCGCGGATCGGCTCGATCATCGAGTACGGCATGGTCACGTGCAGATCGCCGCCACCGCCATCCAGTTCGATATGGAAAGTGGAAATCACCACGGCCTCGCTCGGCCCGACGATGTTGGCCATGGCCGGGTTCACTTCCGAGTTGATGTACTCGAAGTTCACTTCCATGATGGCCTGCCAGGCTTCCTTGAGGTCGATGAACGCCTGATCCAGCACCATGCGCACGACGCGAAGTTCGGTCGGCGTGAACTCACGGCCTTCGATCTTGGCGTGACGGCCATCGCCACCGAAAAAGTTGTCCACCAGCTTGAACACCAGCTTGGCATCAAGGATGAACAGCGCAGTACCACGCAGCGGCTTGATCTTGGCCAGGTTGAGGCTGGTCGGCACGTACAGCGAATGCACGTACTCGCCGAACTTCATGACCTGAACGCCACCCACCGCCACGTCCGCCGAGCGGCGCAGCAGGTTGAACATGCTGATACGCGTGTAGCGGGCGAATCGCTCGTTGATCATTTCCAGCGTCGGCATGCGCCCGCGGACAATCCGGTCCTGACTGGTCAGGTCGTAGCTTTTGACGCTGCCAGGCTCGCTGACGGTGTCGGTCTGGACCATCCCGTCGTCGACGCCATGCAGCAGCGCGTCGATCTCATCCTGGGAGAGCAGGTCTTGCACGGCCATGTGAGAGTCCTACTGCAATACGAAGTTAGTGAAGAGCAGCTGTTCAATCACAGTCTTGCCGAGTTCTTTCTGTGCCACTTCCTGAATGCTCGCGGTCGCTTTCTGACGCAGCATTTCCTGGCCGATCGGCGAGGCCAGCGACTCAAAGGGTATAGCAGCAAACAGCATGACCAGTTTGTTGCGGATCAGCGGCATATGCGCCTTCAGCGCTTCCATATCGGCGGCATTGCGCGCCAGCATGGTGATACTGACCTGCATATAGCGCTGGCGACCATTGGAGTTGAAGTTGACCACGAAGGCCGGGGTCATGGGTTCGAACACCGCCACTGGCTTGACGTTAGCTGCGGCAGCGGCAGCAGCCGGGTCTGGTGTGCTTTCGCTCTTGTGCATGAGGAACCAGGTCGCGCCCACCGACAAACCTACCGCCAGCAGCAACGCCACAACGGCGAGGATGATGAGCTTGAGTTTGCCTTTGGTTGCCGGGTCTTTAACTTCTTCGCTCTTCGCCATGCCAATAATCCGTCACTATTCAAGAGGTTCTTCAATACGTGACAGAGGCAGAGCAAGTGTTATGCCAGAGTTGTACGAGATGGAGATGTATTGGACACAACCGGTTACGCGGCTGGGCGCGGAGGGATGGTAATGCTTGTGTCAGTGCCGAATCAGCCCGACCCGGGAGCTGATGACTATCGTCCCCACGCTCCGCGTAGGAATGCCGTTCGTGACGCTCTGCGTCACACAGCGGTCCTGCGAGATCAGGTGGATTGGCGTTCGGCCCAGATTCTCGTTCCCACGCTCCGCGTGGTAATGCCTTTCGTGACGCTCCGCGTCACACAGCGGTTCTGCTATGTCAGTTATGTTTGTGTCCGGCTCAGGTTACCTTTTCGCCCCTCGGCGACCTACTTTGATGGGGCCAAAGTAGGCAAATCCCCTCGCTCCTGTTTCCGGCCCGACTTCGTCGGGTTCCTTCGCCCTGTCACTGATCCGGGGGTCGCCGCAACGGGCCATCCATGGCCCGGTGCGGCTAGCCTGGCGTCCTGCCAGGCTACCCCCGGATCAGCGCCAGGACTCAGCCGTCACTAAGGTCGCAATTTGCGTCGTCTGTACCATCGGGATCGAAAATCATTTCTGCCTTAACAACTAGCAGACAAGGCATGACTTCGCGTCGCGGCTGCCATGTGAGGCAAGGAGCATCACGCGTAATAATCGATCTCGCTGCTGCCGATCACGCGCGCAGCCGGCTGGCTGACCGGAACAGCGGCATCGAAGCCTGCAATCTCATCCGAAGTGTCGCCTGAGCTCACGCCATTGCCACGACCGTTGCGCTGGGCACGGCTGGCCTGCTCTTGAGCCTGTTGCTGGGCCTGCTGTTGCGACTGGTCGGAAACGTTGACGTCGACGTTGCCAAGCCCCTGCTGAACGAACGACTCACGCAACCTCGACATCTGGCTTTCCAGTGCGTCACGCACGCCCATATGGGCGCTCATGAACGTTACCTGGGTCTGCTGCTCAGGTGCCATGTTGATGCGAATGTCCAGACGTCCGAGTTCGGCGGGCTCCAGCTTGATATCGGCGGTTTTGAGGTTCTGGCTCGACAGGTACATGACGCGGTCGACAATGCCTTCGGTCCAGCCGCTTTGGTGCATGGCCAACGGCTGATTCATCAACGGCGCTGCGGCAGGTGCTGCCGCAACACGGGCCGGTTGCGCGGCCTGACTCAGCGCAGCGAGGCGATCGGCAAAGTTGTCGACGCGCGTGTCGCCCGCGGCGCTTTTGACATCCTTCAGTCCTTCGCCGATCAAGCCGCTGAACGACTTGTCACTGCTTTCCGTGCTGCTCTCTTCCGAGGGAAGCTGCTCGCTCAGGGCCGACAGGTTATTGACGAGATTCTGGTTTGGATCGGCCTCTGCGTTGGTCGGCGTTGCTTTGTTGGCAGCATGGGTATTCTGCGCAGCCAGCTGCGTTTTGGCGTTGGCATTCTCCAGCGCCAATTGCACTGCATCCAGACCATCAAGCGGATCGGCGTCCGGATTGAATGCTTCTTCAGTCGCTGCGGGCGGAGCAGCCTGAGTGACCGTGAGCACGGTAGCTACGGGCGCAGCCGTGACGTCAGGGCTTTGTGGTCTGGCGACCGGCAACGCAGGCGCTTGAGCAGCCATCGCCTGCAACGCCGGGTCAAGCACCGGATCGACAATCGCCAGCCCTTCAGTCAATGCAGAGTCGGCAGATGCCTGTGCATCATCCTGCTTTGAACCGGCACTGGCAGCATCATCCTCAGCGGCAGTCGATCGGGTTGGCAAATCATTGCCGCTATCGGCAACACTCGACGTGTCAGCGGCATTGGCCTGATCACTGGCAGGCTTGTCCTTGCCGGCGGCAACCTTGTCCTTGTCAGGCGCAGCCTTGTCGCGAGCCGGCTTGACCGGCGCATCATCACGCGACGGAACGGCATCCTTCGCCTGTTTGGCATAGACATTGGAAAAGCTGGAGGCCCCGTCTTTGCTGCTGTCAGCAGACTTGACCGCATTATTGGCCGTACCGGACCTTGAGGTCGCAGTGCTTGTGGCCTGAAGAAGCGCATTGGTAGCGAGGGGCATTTCGGTCTCCGCATAAGCTGCTGGTTATCGCCTTACCAGAACACTGAGCAATATGCGGGCCAACCTTCCACAACCACTTCAAAGGTTGCCGAATAAAGGAAGATCGGGGATCTGGAAATCAGTGATCAGCTGACAAACAACTGCCGCTCAGCGTTAAACAAACCGCGAATAGTCATGTATTCGCTGTCGATTTTACCGATCAACTCTGTCAGACCTGTGAACAACTGCTGACGGGACTGCTCTTCCAACTGACGACACAACTCGGAAAGTTGCAAGGCACCCATATTGGCGCTGCTGCCCTTGAAACTGTGCGCGGTGAGGCTCAATTCCTGAAAGTCAGGATGGCTGACTTGAACAGCAAGACGCAGTTGCGCGATACGCTGCTCGGAATCCTTGAGGAACACATCCAGCAAGGTCGGATATTCGTCCTCCATGACTTCCTGCAAGGCATTCAGCACGCTGTAATCCAGATGAATCGACACTTGTTCACTCCTTGATCAAGACTCCAGGGGGGATTATGCCACTCCCTCCCAGGAAAATTCCACGCAGGCCGTCCTGCCATCCGCTGACCATCGAGCCTCACGACTCAATTCACACACCAGGCGGAGCCCGCGACCATACAGCTCATTGCCCGCAGGTATCTGCATCCGGACTTTTTCAATATCAAATCCCTGACCACTGTCCTCCACGCTGAGGGTCAGCCGACCACCCGCTGCGACCGGCTCGACCCGCACAGTCACGCGGATAAACCCGGTCTGAAGCATGCCAAGCCGCTCGGCGCGCTGCTGATAATACAGGGCGAAACCTGCTGCATCATGCTTTAGCGCCGAATCCAGCCCTAGGGTTTGTCTGAAAAGTCGCCTTGGTTAAAATGATGTCCTCTGGTTGCCAAGAGGGCCATCATGACTGACCGTTATGAAATTTCATCTGATCGTTGGGCGATCATTGAAGCCATTGTTTCCCCTCCTCAACGCATGGGGCGGCCAAGACGCGATGATCGTCAGATGCTTAATGGGATCTTCTGGATTTTGTGCTCTGGTGCCAAATGGCGGGATCTTCCAGAACGTTTCGGGCCTTGGAAGACCGTTTACCAGCGCTTCAGGCAATGGCGTGATAACGGCACGTTCGAGCAGGTTCTGCGCCACCTTCATCTTCGTTTGCGAGAAGACGGTTTCATCGATCTGGACACCTGGATGGTTGATTCCACGTCAATCCGGGCCACCCGAGCAGCCAACGGCGCTGGAAAAAAATCGTTTGCGAGAAGACGGTTTCATCGATCTGGACACCTGGATGGTTGATTCCACGTCAATCCGGGCCACCCGAGCAGCCAACGGCGCTGGAAAAAAAGGGCCCCGCAGGAACCGCCACACCACTGCCTCGGCCGAAGCCGGGGCGGGCTAACTACCAAAATACACCTCGCCTGCGACAGTCATGGCTTCCCGCTGGCCATCATGCTGTCGCCTGGCGAACAAGCTGACTCGTGTTACTTCAAGCCGTTGCTGGATCAGATCAGCCTTCCTGGCAGCAAGGGTCGCCCACGCAAGCGTTGCCGTTATGTGCTTGCCGACAAGGGATATGACAGCCAAATCTTGCGTCAGTACTGCGATCGCTACGGCATGCAGCCGGTGATTCCTCTGCGCAAGATGCATCGCAAGCCTCGACCTGGCCTGCCTCGGCTGTTTGACGGGCCTCAGTACAAAAAACGCAACGTTATTGAGCGGTTGTTCAGCTGGCTCAAGGAAAAACGTCGGATCTGCACGCGTTACGCCAAGCTGGCAAGTAGCTTTAAAGCGATGGTCACACTGGCTTGCATCGAAAGATGCTTGCGGGCTGACTTTTCAGACAAACCCTAACGCAAGCCTCGACCTGGCCTGCCTCGGCTGTTTGACGGGCCTCAGTACAAAAAACGCAACGTTATTGAGCTGTTGTTCAGCTGGCTCAAGGAAAAACGTCGGATCTGCACGCGTTACGACAAGCTGGCAAGTAGCTTTAAAGCGATGGTCACACTGGCTTGCATCGAAAGATGCTTGCGGGCTGACTTTTCAGACAAACCCTANACGCAACGTTATTGAGCGGTTGTTCAGCTGGCTCAAGGAAAAACGTCGGATCTGCACGCGTTACGACAAGCTGGCAAGTAGCTTTAAAGCGATGGTCACACTGGCTTGCATCGAAAGATGCTTGCGGGCTGACTTTTCAGACAAACCCTAATCATCTATTGCGATCAAGGATAGGATGCTCGCCACTTCATCGCTAAGTGGCGATTTTCTTTAAGGAGCTACGTTATGAATTTATTGCACCTCGATTCCAGCATCCTCGGCGATCATTCCGCTTCGCGTCAGTTGACCCATGAGGTCGTTCAGGCCTATCAGCGCTCGCATGCCGACAGCCAGGTAACCTACCGCGACCTCGCCAGCGAAGCCCTCGGGCATTTCTCTGCTGCCAGTCTTGCCGCAGCGGGTACCCCTGTAGAAGCCCGAGATGCGTCCCAGCAACAGGAAGTCGACACTAATGAAGCCACCTTGCAGCAGTTTCTTGCCGCCGACGTGCTGGTGATCGGTGCGCCGATGTACAACTTCACTATCCCGTCCCAGTTAAAACCCTGGTTTGACCGGATCATGGTTGCCGGCCGCACGTTCCGTTATTCCGAAACCGGCCCTGAAGGCCTGTGTGGCGGCAAGAAGGTTATTATCGTTTCCACTTCCGGTGGCCTGCACGTCGGGCAGCCAACCGGCGCTGGCCACGAAGAACTGCTCAAGGCGCTGTTCGCCTTCATCGGTATCACCGACCTGCAATTTGTTCGTGCGCACGGCCTGGCCTATGGTGAAGAGCCGCGTGCCAACGCCATGACAGCCGCGCAGCAACATATCTAGAGCGAGCTGTTCGCCGCCTGAGTAGGTGATGGTCTGAACAAGACTCCACAACTTGCGCGAGCAACGTGCGCCGGGTTGTGGAGTTTTTTTGTGCGCCGCATAAATGCACGCAGTTTTGAGCGTACTCAACCTTGACAGCTTCCTTACAGGTAAGCGGGCTATTCAAGGACTAAACTGCATCTTCGCGGCACTGTGTTTGCGGTTTTGTGGTGTTTTTCACGATTGCTGAAAAGAGCGGGCGGTTTATGGCCCGGCTTGTGCACTATTTCTGTTTTACACACTCTCATCTGGGTGAGAGCGGCGCGCTGGAGCACGATGCTCGACACAAGCGCTGAATGGACTATCCGGGCGAGCCTCAGGATTTGCAAAGGTTGGGCCTTTCGATGGTACGTCTTTGTGCAGTGATGCTGGTTTGCTTGCTCGACAGCCTGATTGCGGTTCACGCTCAGGCCGATGACGCCTGGAGCGCGGGCTATCACGAGCTGAGTTTCCCCGACCCGCTGGATTCACAGCCGGTGCAGGCCATCGCTTTTTACCCGTCGACCGCCAGTGAGCAGTGGAGCACCCTGCACGGCTATCGCGTCGAGGCCGGCGAAAATGCGCCGATTGCAATGGGCCGGTTCCCGTTGCTGCTGCTGTCTCATGGCAATACCGGTACACCGCTGGCGTTGCATGACCTGGCCACATCATTGGCGCGCCAGGGGTTTGTGGTGGTTGCTGTGGTTCATCCTGGCGACAATGATCGTGATCACAGTCGGTTGGGCAGCCTGAGTAACCTGTATGGTCGCCCGCTGCAGATCTCTGAAGCGATCAGCACGGCCTTGCTCGACCCTATGCTTGCCCCTTATCTCAATGCTCGTCAGGTGGGCGTGATCGGCTATTCGGCGGGTGGCGAAACTGCGCTTATTCTTGCGGGCGCGCAGCCTGATCTACAGCGCCTGCGCCAGTATTGCCTCGAACGCCCCACAGACCGTGACGCCTGCAAGACTCAAGGGGAGCTGGTCGCTGACCGCGATGACCTGCATGCCCAGGCTGACCCCAGGGTCGGTGCGCTGATGTTGATGGCCCCGTTGAGCCTGATGTTCGGCCGTCACACGCTGGGCGATGTGCATGTACCGGTGCTGATGTATGCCGGGGATGACGACCAGTTGCTGGCCATCGACCGCAACGCCGACGCGCTGGCGCGCAAACTGCCGCAGGCACCGGATTATAAGTTGTTGGCGGGGGCAGGGCACTTTGTCTTTATGGCACCGTGCAGTGACGAACAGCGTTCGAGCGCACCGTTACTGTGCAATGACCCTGACGGAGTGGACCGCGAAGACATTCACCGCAACCTGAGCGCAGAAGCTGTGCGCTTCTTCAGCACGGCGCTCAATTCTGCCGACTCTGACCATTCAGGTATGCAGACAGCGCATCACGAATAAGCGCTTTTCAGGCGTTCAGCGAACTCAGAAAGTCGCCAAACCCGCCTCTTGCTTTTGAGTCCAGGCGGGTACTGGTCGTGACCCGCGGGCGGCAGCTCCAGGCGATCCGCGCGCCGATCAGCTCCAGCTGGCGAACCAGATGCACGTCTTCGTGGCAGGCCAGTGCCGGAAACCCGCCTGCACTGATATAGGCAATTGAGCTGACACCCAGGTTGGCACCATGAATGTGCCGATGGCCGTCCCGGTGCTGGTAATGCTTGAGGTAAGCCGCCTGCGCAGCCGCGGAGATATCCTTGTTCCAATCGCCGGGCATGACGGTCCCGCATACCGCATCGGCATCCAGTGCCAGTTGCTCGGCAAGCCAGTCATTCGCCACGGTGCTGTCGCCATCGGTGCAGGCCAGCCAGCGCGCACCTCGGTCGAGGAGAAAAGCTGCTCCTTCGGCGCGTGCCTGTCCGACGTTGCGGGCCGAGACCTCAAGGACCATCACCCCGTGCGCTCGCGCGATGTCTGCCGAGCTGTCGGTGCAACTGTCTAGAACCACCAGCACCTCTACTCGCTCACCCTTGAGATCCGGGTGTTCAGCCGCCTGCTTTATCGTTTCGAGGCACAAATCGAGTAGCTGCTCTTCATTGTGCACCGGGATCAGAATGCCGATCATCGGAGAGTTCCTGTTCTGCTACGGAGGTTCCATCACGACTCCACAGGTCCAGCAGGAAATCCTGTTCGTGATGACTGAAAAGACGGTGCATGGCCAAGCGTTCGGCAAGGATGTCGTGTACAGCCTGTGCGTTCAGCGGGCAGCCCTCGATATCAGGGCGCCAGTGACAGGCGAGCAACTGACCATCGGGTGAAAGCGAGGATAGAATGCAGTCGATCAGGCGGTGCAGGTCATCGACGTCTAGGTAGTAACCCAGCTCGCTGAAGACGATCAGATCAAATTGTCCCTGCGGCCACTGCTGTGGCAAACGGGCCTGCAGCACGCGCACATGGGGCAGGCCTGCCAGACGCTTGCGTGCCAGTTCTACCGCCAGGTTTGACGTGTCGCAGCACACCAGTGCGTCACAGCGCCCGGCAAGGTCGGCACTGAGTTCGCCATTGGCACAGCCAGGCTCGAATACCGAGCGATAGTGTTCACGGGGCAGCGCGGCCAGTGTCAGCGCACGCTTGCGCCGCTCATACCAGCGTTGCTTGAACGCCCACGGGTCATCGTTGTTGCGAAACAGCTCATCGAAATAGCCGTCTTCGACGCTCATACAAACACCAGTTCAAACGGTTGCAGCAGTCTTTCCAGAACAACGGCTGGCAGAACGGGCGCAAGACCGATGGCCGGGTCACCCTGCAATTGGCTGACGAACGCCTGAGCGGCATTACGTTTACGAGCAAGGGTCGCCGGGTCCAGCAGCAACTTGCGTGCGCGGTCCCATGGCAGACGCTCATCTTCAGGGTCAGCCCAGTGCCAGGCCCAGATCGGTACTTCGCAAAGCTGCGCTCCGGTAGACGCACAGGCTCTTGCACTGGCGCGGCCAACGGCTTCGTGGTCGCCATGACCATCTTCTGCCCAGGTGGCGAACACCACGTCGGCAGGGCCCAGATGACGTTCAAGAAACTCTGTCAGCTGATCTTCGGATTCGGCCAAAGTCCCATCCTGCAAGCCGCAGCGCAGCCACTCAAGACGCTCGAGGGGAATATCGAGACGATTCAAGGCTTCGGCGCTTTCCTGGGGCCGGATTGCAGAAAGTCGCTCGACAGGCCAGAGCGTGGAGCCCGGATGGCTGGCAGTGCCGTCAGTGACCGAGATCAACAACAGATTGCGTTCCAGCTGCGCCAACTGGCTCATCAAACCGCCGCATGCCAGTACTTCATCGTCCGGATGCGGGGCGATGATGACCGCCCTGCAATTGTTCGGCACCAGCAGGTCTGCAGTAATCGCAGGTACGCTGCGCAGTTTGCCGGAGGCGTTCCAGGCAGCCAGAGGCGTGCCCTGGCCAGACTCGTCGTCGCTGACTAGAAAGCCTTTGCTCATGATAGATACGCTCTCATAGTGACCACGTGCGTACAGCTGGCAGCCGTTTACCCGTCAATTGACCCAGTGCAGCAAGGTCTTGCTCGGCATGACTCTGGCGCAGAAAAACCGGCAGGTCGGTGATCAGTCGAGCGAAGTGCGGGTCCTTGCAGTAAGGACCCGCACCTACCGCGCGGCCCACGTGCTGAATGACCAGTTCCGCAGCGTGCTCCACGTAGGCACGACAGCGTCTGGCGAGCACCTCGGCATTTTCAGCCGTGGCCTGATCCAGATGCGCAGCGGCGGCACGCAGTACATCGATTGCGGCGTGCAACGCGACATCTACAGCACCCAGGTGCGCAAGAGCGTGTTGCTCTTCGTGTTTGCCGACCTGTGCCAGCAAGCGTTGGGCGATCGCCCGGGAGGCACCATACCAACACGCCGCGATGCCGATGCCGCCTTGCCAGAAGCCAGGCCGTTCCAGGTAGCCGCCCGGCGCTCCAATCGCTTGCCCGGTAGCGTGCTCGAACACGACTTCGACGCTGCCGGTGGCGCCCATGCCAACTGCGCGCCAGCCATCACTGGTCATATGCACGCCGGGCTGGTCGAGTTGCACCGCCACCAGTTGCTGGCGATGTTCTTCATCCCATGTGGTGATCAATGCATGGCTCAAGGCAGTAGCACCGGAACACCACGCTTTTCGGCCATTCAGACGAAGTGAATCGCCAGTGCCGCTGATATTCACCCGTGCCTGCGGCGGCTCTGCCGCCCACATGCCCCAGGTGCTGAATTGTTCGGGGGGCGGGGCACCCAGTTCCGCCATGATCGCCAAGGCGTCGGTATGCCCCTCGTACAACTTGCACAACCCCAGGTCATGGCCTGCAATGCAGGCCAGCGCCCGCCAGCGCTCAAGTGTCTGACCGCTGGCAGGCAGGGGGAGCTGATCAAGACCTTCGTTGACCAATGCCTGCAAGCACTCGCCCAGCGCACGCGTATCGGCATAACCGTGCTTGCGCCAGTCGAGAAACTCACTCAAGGCATCAATCATTGCTGGTCTTCGCGCTTCAGTTCGAACAGCAGCAGCGAGCGCGGCGTGACGGTATATTGCGAACCGAACGCAAAGTGCTCCTTGCTGCGTGCATCATCCTGATTGGTGTCGATCAGGCACTCATAATGGGTGCCTTCAGGCACTTCCGGCAGGGTGAAGTTGACCCCGTCGTGGTGCGCGTTGACGACCAGCAGCAGCGTAGCGTCGGCACCTGGACGACGGATACCGGTTTCCTGTGCACGGCCATCCATCAACATGCCCAGGCAACGGCCATTGGCATCGTGCCATTGCTCGACACTCATCTCGTTGCCATCCGGAGCGAGCCAGGTTACGTCCTTGACGCCGATTTCTTCGTTGTAATCGCCCACCAGGAAGCGACTGCGGCGCAGAATCGGGTAGGTCTGACGCAGCTTGATCACGCGGGTCACGAACTTGAGCAATGCTGCGCCGTCCTCGTCCAGATCCCAGTTGATCCAGCCAATTTCGCTGTCCTGACAGTAGGCATTGTTATTGCCGTGCTGGGTACGGGCGAACTCGTCACCGGCGACGATCATCGGCGTACCTTGCGCCAGCAGCAAAGTAGCGAAGAAGTTACGCATTTGACGCAGACGCAGGGTGTTGATTTCCGCGTCTTCGGTCGGGCCTTCGACGCCGTGGTTCCAGGACAGGTTGTTGTTGCTGCCGTCCTGGTTGTTTTCGTCGTTGGCTTCGTTGTGCTTGTCGTTGTACGACACCAGGTCGTGCAGCGTGAAACCATCGTGCGCGGTGATGAAGTTCACCGACGCCTGTGGACGCCGACCGCGCTGGTTGAACATGTTGCCGGAGGCGGTCATGCGTGCCGCGAAGTCTGCCAATTGGCCTTCGTCGCCTTTCCAGAAGGCACGTACGGTGTCACGAAACTTGTCGTTCCACTCCATCCAGCCTGGCGGGAAACCGCCGACCTGATAGCCACCTGGGCCACAGTCCCATGGCTCGGCGACCAGTTTGACCTGACGCAGCACCGGGTCCTGACGGCAGGCGACCAGGAAGCTGTGACGTTCGTCGAAACCATCGTGGTAGCGACCCAGAATGGTTGCCAGGTCGAAGCGGAACCCGTCGACATGCATTTCCGAAGCCCAGTAACGCAGGGAGTCAGTGACCATCTGCAGTACACACGGGTGGCTCAGGTCGAGGGTGTTGCCGGTGCCTGAGTCATTGATGTAATAACGCTTGTCGTCCGGCATCAGCCTGTAATAGGAGGCGTTGTCGATACCGCGCATGGACAGGGTAGGGCCAAGCTCGTTGCCTTCGGCCGTGTGGTTGTAAACCACATCAAGAATGACCTCCAGCCCGGCATGATGCAGGTGCGCAACCATTTCCTTGAACTCGGCAATCTTGCCACTCGCCAGATAACGCGGGTCTGGCGCAAAGAACGCAATACTGTTGTAGCCCCAGTAGTTGGTCATTCCTTTTTGCAGCAGATGCTGATCGTTGACGAAGGCGTGTATCGGCAGCAGCTCGACGGAGGTCACACCCAGCTTGCGGATGTGGTCGACAACGGGGGCTGATCCCAGACCGGCAAACGTGCCGCGCAGCTCTTCGGCAACTTCCGGGTGGCGCATGGTGATGCCGCGCACGTGGGTTTCATAGAAAATGGTCTTGTCCCAAGGCGTACCGACGCGCTGATCGCGGCCCCAGGTGTAAGCCTCGTCGATCACCTTGCTCTTCGGTACAAAGGGCGCGCTGTCACGTTCATCGAAGCTCAGGTCGCCGTCAGGATGACCAATGGTGTAACCGAACAATGCTTCAGACCACTTCAATTCGCCGACCAGTTGCTTGGCATACGGGTCGATCAACAGTTTGTTGTGGTTGAAGCGATGACCGTTTTTAGGGTCATAAGGGCCGTAGACGCGATAGCCATAGATCAGGCCCGGGTGCGCATCGGGCAGGTAGCCGTGATACGTCTCATCGGTGTATTCCGGAAGTTCGATGCGTTCCAGTTCGATTTCACCGGTCGAGTCAAACAGACACAACTCTACTTTGGTGGCGTTGGCCGAAAACAGGGCAAAGTTGACACCCAGGCCGTCCCAGCTAGCGCCGAGAGGAAAGGGAAGTCCTTCACGAATGCGAGACGGGGTGCTGCCTGGATTGTCTTGCGGGGCTGAATTATCTTCTGCCGTTGTAGTGGAATTCGTATTCATGATGACTTCCTGACGTCGAATGATTTTCTGAGCGGCCAAGGCCGCTATCGAAGCCACGAAGGCTTCAATATTGACGATAAAGTATGGGGGTGTAGCAGGCCTCATCTCCGATCAGAGTGCGACCTGCAACAATGGACTGGCGCCCGGCCAGAAGAGTTTCAAGAATTCGACGGTTTGCGTGGCTTCTTGGCAGCAGGCTTGGCTGGGGCATCAGTTGGCGCAGCGGTAGCCGGCTTGGCTTTGGGAGCAGGCTTGGGAGCCGCCTTGGCCGCTGGCTTTGGCTTGGCTTCAGCTGCGGGCTTGGCCGCTGGCTTTGCTGCTGGTGCTGACTTCGCCACAGGCTTGGCCGCGCCCTTGGCAGGCGCCTTGGCGCTGTCTACTTCAGGTTCAGGCAGCTTGGGCTTGCTCGACTTGCGCACGCTGGACTTGTCAGGTGCCAGGGCTTCTGCTTCTGCAAGCTTGCGCGCCATCTCCCAGTGACGCTCGTCGTGTCCGGAGGGCTTACCCTCGGACTCCCAGATTTGGTAAGCAAAATCGCGAATTCTTTTTTCGTCGGCACTCATCTTGAGACTCCCAGCTGTCGGCACTCATCTTGAGACTCCCAGCTATTACATAGTTTGAATAAGCAAATTGACGGAAAATCTTTCAAGCGCTGCACTGAGCGGTATCTCCCGAACGTGTGTTGCGACACCGTCGGAAAAGAGTCCTTTCCAGTCAGATCCAGAGTCGGCACACGGAAGCATAATCCGTGTGTCGCCCCAATTGGCAGCATTAATCAATGGAGTTTGCGCAGTACCCAATAGTTCACTGCTTGTGCGTGGGACTACGATGATAGCGCGCACTCCTTGTGTCTCCCGGGCAAAAGCCATCACGTGCCCGGCGTGGCTACCCTTTATTTCCAGAGGCTGATAACGCCCCTCGCTGAACAGCGTTGGGTGCTTGGCACGCAGGTTCAAAACCTTCGCAATCAGCGCCTGTTTGATGCGGCCATCCTGCCAGTTATCGAGCAGGTCGGAAGCGCTTGCATCTTCTGCCAGCGCTTTCTGTCGGGCTGCATAATCAACCGGTCGCCGGTTGTCCGGATCCACCAGGCTGAAATCCCAGAACTCGGTGCCCTGATACAAATCGGGAACACCGGGTACGGTCAAGCGTAGCAAGGTTTGCGCCAGACTGTTGAGTGCCCCGGCGGTCGCGATACGATTGGCCGTTGCACTCAGTGACTGGCGCAACGCCAGCGCTTCAGGAGCCAACAGCAAACGTTCAAGAAATTCGCGGCAAGCCGTTTCGTAAGGCTGATTCGGCGCGCTCCAGCTGCTTTGCAGCTTGGCTTCGCGCAGGGCTTTCTCTTGCCACTGCACCATGCGCTTCGCGTATTCCTGGTGAGCTTCTTCGCCCTCCAGGCTCAGCGGCCAGCTGCCCAGCAAGGCCTGATAAAGCATCAGCTCGTCACCCGCACTGATGGCCGGTTCTTCGCCTTTCAGGGGCACTGCCAGCTGTCTCCAGCGTTCTACCTGTTCGGCGTACCACGGCGCACATTCACTCAGGACCGCAAGGCGTGTACGTGTGTCCTCGCCACGCTTGTGATCGTGCGTTGCAGTGGTCAGCAAGTTGTCAGGGAATTTTTCCAGACGCTCCAGGCAGACCTGATGGAAGTCTTCCACCGGCGCACTGAAATGCTGCGGATGAAAGCCTACATCGTTGCGCGACAACAGCACTGCAGAGCGATAGAACGAGGTGTCCTCAACCGACTTGGCGGCAACCGGGGAGGTCAGTTGCTGGAACCGTACACACGCATTCTTGTACAGCTTGCGCAACGGTCCGCGTGGCAGTTTGCGCCACGCTTCGCCACCCAGCCAGCGTGCCAGATAATCCAGCACTGGCCAGTCGCCTTCGTTCAAAGTGGTGCGAGCGCCTTCCATTGCCTGCTGGAAATACTTGTCGTCCTGCGCCGAGCGGCCGCATACCGAGATATAGGTGCGATAAATCGGAAAATTGACGATCAGCGCGAGCAGGGCACGGCGAATTGCACCCAGCGTGAGGTCACGGCTCATCAGGTCGCTGCGTGCAACTTGCAGCAACGACTGCGCGACGTTCTCGAAATCGCCCGCCAGTGTGCCGTGCAGGACCAGGTCCCGGGCCACCAGCACTTCTTGATCGAAGTCAGCGGTACGTTCTGTCAGTCGACTCCACAGCTCTCCAAGTGGCTCTTTGCCCTTGGGATCGTGTTGCAGCAGCGAGACCTGATTCATGAACTCGTAGCCAGTTGTACCGTCCACGCTCCAGTCTTCACGCAACGGCTCATCCGGCCCCAGTATTTTCTCGACGAAAATAGGCAGATGATCAATGCGCGCCTCGGCAGGACGCAGCTTGAGCAGGCTTTTTACCCGGCGATGCAGCTTGCGGCCGTAGCCGCGCGGGTTGGCCAGCCCATCGATATGATCGATCCGCAACCCGTCAACCAGGCCGTCGGCAATCAGCTGGAATATCTTGCCGTGGGTGGCTTCAAATACCTGCGGCCGTTCGACACGCAAACCACCTAGCTCGTTGATGTCGAAGAAGCGCCGCCAATTGATGTCATCACCGGCAGTATGCCAGCTGGCCAGACGATAGTGCTGACGTTCCAGCAACTGATGCAGACGCTGAAAGCCTTCCGGCTTGCTGGAGTCGAAGTGCGCAAGGATCTGCTCGATGCCTTTGAGCACCTGCGGATCTTTCGCCAGCTCGGCCAGCTCGGTTCTGGCCTGACGTGCACGTTCGTAGGCTTGCGGGTATTGAGCAAGCGCAGTGAAGCGCTGGCCCATTTCCTTCAATTGCGGGTGTTCGACTGCCTGAAGCAATGAATCATAGGTCAGCGGGCAGATCGGGAAATGATGCTGGTAGTGCTCGATAAAAAACATGCCGCGCTCGGCGTTGAAGCGCAGCGGGATTTCTCCGGCCTGCAGGACGGTGCCGTAATCGCTGCTCAGAAACGGCAGCAGCAACTGGCCTTCCAGCAACGGATCCGGCGAATTCCACTGAATGTCGAAGAACTCGGCATACGGGCTGCGCCGACCCCATTCGAGCAGGTCCAGCCACCAGGGATTGTCTGCACCACCGACGGCCATGTGGTTGGAGACGATGTCGAGGATCAGCCCCATGCCGTGTTCGCGCAAGGCCGATACCAGACGCAGCAGGGCAGGCTCGCCACCCAGTTCCGGGTTGATGACGGTCGGGTCGACGACGTCGTAACCATGCATTGAGCCAGCACGCGCCTTGAGCAGCGGCGAGGCATAGACATGGCTGATCCCCAGACTGGCGAAGTAGGGCACCAGCGGCACCGCATCGTCGAGCGTGAAATCTTTATGAAATTGTAAACGCTGGGTAGCGCGCAAAGGCTGTAATGGACGGGTCATTGGTCACGCTCCGCAGCTTGCAGCCGGGATTGGGAGAGCAATTCCAGTCGTCGAGCAGCATTCGGGTTATCAAGCAAGGAGGCCGCATCGCCGGGGAGGCGTCTGCGCCAGTTCGGGTGGCTGTCAATGGTGCCGGGCAGGTTGGCCTGCTCCTTGACGCCCAGCGCATCTTCCATCGGTAGCAGCACCAGTGGAGCGCGCGTGTGACCCAGATAGCGAATGCTCGCGTCGATGATCTGCTCAGGGTCTTCGCTTTCGGACGGCAGGCTGTCGACGTTCTGACTCAAGGTTCGGCACAGGCTTGCATATTCGCGCCCGCGTTCTTCACGCCATTGCGATTCATGTTGCTCGTCGATGTGACCCAGCTGGGCATTCCACTCGATATCCAGCTCGCTGAGCCAGCCTGCCAGTGTCGGCAAATCGTGGGTGCTGGTGGTGGCCAGTGCCTGGTCCGACCAGTCAAGGATGGGCTTGAACTGACCGTTGTTCTGTTCGAAGAGCAGCACACGCATGCCCAGAATCGCCCGAGCGCTGAGCTTGTCGCTGAGACCTTCAGGCACAGTTCCAAGGTCTTCACCGAGCACGATCGCCTTGTGCCGCCAGGATTCCAGACTCAGCAGGCGAAGCATGTCGTCCAACGGGAAATTCAGATACGCGCCTTCACTTGGAGGCGCCCCCTGAGGAATGACCCATAGCCGCTGCAAGCCCATAACATGGTCGATACGCAACCCGCCGGCATGGGCGAAGTTGGCCCGCAGCATCTCGATGAGCGCGCGAAAACCATTACGCTTGAGGCCGTCCGGTGAAAACGCGGAAATCCCCCAGCTCTGGCCGGCACGGTTGAGAATGTCAGGTGGTGCGCCAACAGTCAGAGCCGACAGCAACTCGTCCTGACGACTCCAGGCCTGACTTCCGGCACCATCGGCACCCACTGCCAGGTCGGCGATCAGGCCGATGCGCATGCCACTGCTGCGTGCGGCAGACTGCGCACGCTCCAGGCCGCGGGCGATGAGCCATTGAGCGAATGCATGAAAACTGATGTGCTCGCTGTGCGCTTCGGTAAATGCTGCGACGGCGTCACTACGAGGGTCTTTGAACTCTTCCGGCCATTCATGCCAATTGTTGCCGATATTCAACGTTTCGGATTCGGCACACAGCGCTTCGAAGCGGCAGTGGTTCTCCAGGGCCTCGCCACCGCTGTGGCGGAAGCTGTTGAAGTCTTCGTGCAAGGGGTGATCACCCGCACTGAACCCTTCGTACAGCTTGTGCAGCGCTTTCCACTTGGCTTGGGCAGCAGCAGGCCAGTCAATCAACTGCTGCGCTTCCAGTTGCTTCATTTCGTCGCCGACGCGCGCGTCTTCTATCGCCTGACGCCATGCATGTTCACCCAGAATGGCACCGGGCGACGCATACAGGCTATTTAGAAACAGTCGGCTGGACGGCGAATAAGGGCTGTAACGGTGTGGATCATTGGCGAACATTGCATGGATCGGGCTGATGCCCAGCGCATCGGCACCGCGCTCTCCGGCAGCGCGAACAACCTTCTCCAGTGCTTCCGTATCGCCAAAACCGCCATCGCCCTCGCGGCGCAGGCTGTAAAGCTGAGCAGTCAGACCCCAGCCATGTGGCTTCGGCGCATCGGTGGCCATTGCCATGCTGAAACAGGTTTTAGGGGCGACAGCGATGGTCAGATGTTGACCGGCAATCTCCAACTGTTGATAGCCGGGCGGTGCCAGCGCTGGAAGTTCGCCGGACGCGGTTAGCCTGGCGTCCAGCGATGAACCGTCTTCTAGGTGCAGCGTGAATGGCGTTTGCGGCGCAAACCACTCGGACAGATCCAGATTACTGTCCGCGTCGACCGTCAGCAGCGGCGGGGCGCTTTTGCCGTGGCTGGCGTTTTGCAGGCTTAACAGGCTGGCATCGATAGCCTCGCCGTTTTCGGCCGGATAGCCCAGTGCTTCCAGAACCTTGCGCAGTACATCAGGGCTGACAGTCTGCGGCCGAGCGTTGGCATCGACCCAATGCACCGATAGCCCTGCCTCGGTCGCAAGCCTCTCCAATTGCTCATTGTTCATCCTGTTCCTCCAGAACATCACTTGCTGTCAGGCTGACAATGGCCGTGTAAGGATTGAGGATGGCCTGCGGGGAAAGTTCGGACGATTTTGCGGCGCTGGAGAATATCTGCCGGGCATTTTTCTGCGCCGGGGCATCGACAGCCTGCTCGCTGAGGTTCAGGTCGATACGCAGCTCGCTGCCATCGCCCAGCACCCAGCGTGCACTGACTGCCTTGTCGCCGAGAATATCGGTTTTCAGGAAGCGTGCACCGGGCAGGCGTGGCACGATTTCCTTGTGCCGCAAAGCCAGCAACTGTGTATAAAAGTCGACCCAGCTGCGGTGATCCAAGCCTTTGTCGGTCTCCAGATCAACTGCCGAAAACGCCGGACGTGATGCCTCGAATGTCTTGATGTCGTTCGGGTCGGGAATGTGCTCGCGCTTTTCCGGATCGGCGAATGCGGCAAAGTCGGCGAACTCCTTGCGACGTCCTTCGCGCACCGCATCGGCCAGTTCGCCATGGTGGCTGGTGAAGAACAGAAACGGTTCGCTGGCCGCCCACTCATCGCCCATGAACATCAGCGGAATCATCGGCGAAAGCAGCAACAGGGCGGTAGCGGCCCTCAGCACAGCAGGCGTGCACAGCTGCGGCAAACGCTCACCGAGTGCGCGGTTGCCGATCTGGTCATGGTTCTGCAGGAACAATACAAAGGCAGTCGGCGCAAGGTGGCCGCTGGGCTCTCCTCGCGTGTGTCCATGCCGCGTCTGTTCGCCCTGATAGACAAACCCTTCGCTGAGCAGGCGCGCAAGCTTTTGCGTAGGCTGCTGAGCGAAGTCGGAATAATAGGCGTCGGTTTCACCGGTCAGCAGCACGTGCAAAGTGTTGTGCCCGTCGTCGTCCCATTGTGCATCGAAGCCTTTCTCCAGAAGACCGGCCTGGTTGAACTCGTTCTCAAGGTTCAGCCACACGTGCCTGCCCGGCTCGATCTGGCCGCGTACGCGAGTTGCGAATTCTGGCAGGAACGTTTTATCGCGAATGGCATGCACAGCGTCCATGCGCAAGCCGTCGATGCGGTATTCCAGCAGCCACATCAGCGCATTGTCGACGAAGAAGTCGCGCACCTGCGGGCGGCGAAAATCAATGGCATCGCCCCACGGGGTATGCAGATCGCTGCGGAAAAACTCCTTGGCGTAACTTCCCAGGTAGTTGCCGTCCGGGCCGAAGTGGTTGTACACCACGTCCAGTATCACCATCAGGCCAAGACCGTGAGCTGTATCGATCAGGTGCTTGAGCTCTTCCGGTGTGCCATAGGAAGATTGCGGGGCGTAGTGCAGAACGCCGTCGTAGCCCCAGTTGCGATCACCGGGAAACTGCGCAAGCGGCATCAGCTCGATCGCGGTAATGCCCATTTGCGCAAGGCGCGGCAGGTGTTTTTCCACGGCAGCATAGCCGCCCATCGCACCTACGTGCAGCTCATAGATCACCGCCTCATGCCACGGCCGACCTTGCCATGAGGTGTTTTGCCATGAATAGGCCAGAGGGTCCACTACGAAGCTTTGAGAATGGACATCGTCGACCTGCGCGCGGGAGGCGGGGTCAGGCACTTCCAGTTCATGGTCGATTTTGAAGCGGTATCGAGTGCCCGCTTCGCAGCGGGCCTCAAGGACGAACCAGCCTTCCGGCTGGGGCAGCATGGCCAGTGACTGAACACCCTGGCCATCCTGGAGTTCGACATTTACGTAGTTGGCATCCGGTGCCCAGAGGGCAAACCGGGTGTGTTCGGGGTCTAGCAAGACGGCGCCGTGGCGCCAGTTATCGTCTGTACGCAGTGGCATCCATTGATCCTTAAACTAGTAGTTGCTGGAAATGCTCACGTTTTTCTTCAACAGGTCGCGGTAGAGATCTGCGTAGGGCTCTACTGCCTGATGCCAGTTGAAGGGAGCAGCCATTGCACGGCAGCGCATGGCGTTGAGCAGCTCACGGTGGGCGAATACCTGAAACGTGCGGTTCAGGGCTTCGGTGTAGCTTTCGATGGTTGATTCTTTGAACAGGAAGCCGGTCACGCCGTCCTCGATTGTGTCCGCCAGGCCCCCGGTGTTGCGTGCGACAGGCAGGGAGCCGAAGCGTTGCGCGTACATCTGGCTCAGACCGCAGGGTTCATAGCGCGATGGCATCAACAGAAAATCGCTGCCGGCGAACATGCGTCGAGCGTCGGTTTCATTGAAGCCGATACGTACACCAATGCGCCCCGGGAAGCGTGCGGCCAGCTCGCGCATGGCATCTTCTTCCTCGGGCTCGCCGCGACCGATAATTGCGATTTGTCCGCCGTTGTTGACGATGTGCTCGGCAACCCCGATGGTCAGGTCCAGGCCTTTTTGATACACAAGGCGCGAAACCACTGCATACAAGGGCCCGGTCGAGGCATCCAGCTCAAACAGCTCACGCACATAGTCGGCGTTGATTTCCTTGCGCGTCCATTCGTTGGGCGCAAAGTGGCAGATCAGGTGTTCGTCGGTCGCTGCATCCCAGCTTTCGTCGATTCCGTTAGGGATGCCGCTGAGCTGACCCTTGTTAGCCTTGCTCTGCAGAAAACCTTCCAGGCCGCAACCAAACTCTGGCGTGGTGATTTCCCGAGCATAGGTGGCACTCACGGTCGTAATGTGGCTCGCGAAGGCCATGCCTGCCTTGATGAAGGACAGCTTGCCGTAGAACTCCATGCCTTCCGGGGTGATCGCTTCATCTGGAATGCCCAGTTCACGACTCGAAGCGGTACTCACGGTCCCCTGATAGGCCAGATTGTGGATAGTAAAGATGCTTGGCGTGGACTGCCCGCGCCAGCGCATGTAGGCAGGCGCCAAGCCGGCAGGCCAGTCATGGGCATGGACCAGCTCGGGGCACCATTGGCTTTTCACTTCGCCAGCCGCAAATTCGGCAGCCGCGAGCCCCAGACGGGCAAAACGAATATGGTTATCGGACCAGTCGCGGCCATCGCTGTCGGCGTAAGGCGTGCCTTCACGCTCGTAAAGCTCAGGGCAGATCAACACATAGATCACAAGGCCATCTTTCATGTCCATGCGACCCACCTTGCAAGGTGGCAGTGCAGCATGCCCGCCCAACTGGCTGATGATATGGATCGGGTTTCCGCTGTTGATGACCTGCGGATAACCTGGAATAAGAACCCGCACGTCATGCAGGTGGCGCATTGCTCGTGGCAATGCGGCGGATACGTCGCCCAGCCCACCGGTTTTCACCAGGTCGGCCAATTCCGAGGTCACGAACAACACTTTGCGTCTGCTGACCTGAGACATGGTCGGCGTAGGCTGAATTGTTGAGGTTGGTAATTGCAGCAAAGGAACGCTCTTGGTAGAGAAGACTGGCAGATGAGTCAGCTCGCCGACAGGCTGGTTAAAACTCTCTCCCTTCTGGATTTTGACAGCGGCGCTAATCATCGATTTTTCCCCTTAAAACAGTCTTGGTGCATCACTTGATTTTTATTGGCCATTTCCTATGGCCGGGTACACATACGTGCACTACGCAAGATCAATACCCGTTTGGACCATGCGTAGTGACAAAGCCGCGTGATGTCGCCATTACCGGATGTCAGCCAATAGCATAGATGCTCCATTCACCTGACCGGGGCGTTTTGGAGAAGTTTCGACTTTTTTCTGCGCGAATGTCTGGCAAGGGCTTTGAAGCCGCGCTTGTTGGCACGCTGCAAGGGCCAGCCCGGCAGTCGTTGCGCTTTTTTATGGGTTAAATTCGAGTCCCGAGGGCGCATGACCGGTCGTCGGATCGTTCGACAATCGAGGTCATGCGTTTCTTTTTTATCGAAAAAAACGGGTGAGTGGAGCCGCTCATGAGCCCGATCGGTGCGTCGCGCCTTTTCTGGGTGCGTCTGGCGGTCAATATGTGGGCGTGGCGAGAAAATTCCTACATCCGCGCTGGAACATTTTGCAGCGAGGCAGGATAGAATCGGGCTAGACGCTCTAGTCACAGAGCTGGCTTGAAATAACGTGCTGGCCTTAAAGAGTTACCCTTTGACTGATTTTACAGAATCACTTTTATTGAATTGACGAGGATGGAAATGGAAGCCCGCGAGGTATTGGTACTGCAAGCGAGTTACACGAATCCCGTGCACGCTGATGCAATTGGATTTGTGCTGAACGAATATTCGATGGATGTCATGGGCACAGGTCGGCCGCTGTCGAGCGATGCGCGTCAGCAGTTGGCTATCGAGCTGGCCAAACGTCCCTACGCTTTCAGTGTGTTGGCGTTCATTTCCGGAGAGCCGGTAGGGCTGGTCAATTGCTTTGAGGGTTTTTCAACCTTTGCCTGTCGTCCGCTGGTCAATATTCACGACGTTGCGGTCGTCGCTCAATACCGCGGCATGGGCATCAGCCAGAAAATGTTGCTCAAGGTGGAAGAGATTGCACGCCAGCGAGGTTGCTGCAAACTGACACTTGAGGTTCTGGAGGGCAATGAGGTAGCTCAAGGTGCCTACAGGAAGCTCGGTTTCGACAATTACCAGTTGAGCGCTGAAATGGGGCGTGCCATGTTCTGGCAGAAGGCGCTATAAAGTACGCAGCAGGTTTGTGTGCAGCCGTGTCGGGTATAAGGGAAAAATGTTCAGCAGAATCGGACAGGGAAGGGGCGCAGACTGGCAGACTGTAAGAGCAGATCAGGTGGGCAAGCCAGAATATCGGGCTTGCCCTGAAGCGTTTTAAGGGGTGATGCAATGGCAGTCAGGCTTGAAGCATCTTGCCGGGTGCAGACAAGTGGGGTTGCTGCAGCATCGAGCTCAAATGAGCGACCTTTTTCTGCAACTGCTCGCGCTCTTCTTTCAATGCACGCAATTCGTCGCGGCGGA
This sequence comes from Pseudomonas amygdali, assembly GCF_002699855.1. Lineage (GTDB taxonomy): Bacteria > Pseudomonadota > Gammaproteobacteria > Pseudomonadales > Pseudomonadaceae > Aquipseudomonas > Aquipseudomonas amygdali. Next base: position 42,451 of record NZ_LKBW01000112.1, read on the forward strand.
TCGTGACATACAGGGTTTGTGGTGCAAGTGCTGGTAGTACAGTGCCCATTGCTCACCTCGCAAATGGCGGATTCAACCTCAGAAAGGTCCGTGGCAATGACTTTCAATCCATGAGCGCCGCTGCTTACCCTCTCTATCGGCACTGATTTTGATTTCTTTTGCATGATTTTGGAACTTTTTTATTTTTAATTGTCGCGAATGTTTATTAATCGCGACAAAATGCACCACAGGAGGGCGTAGACGCCTTCATCTTCTCGCAAGGGAACCGACGTTCCGCCTCGCTTGACTAACCAGCATGCTCGCAACCTGTCGATGAGCTGGACAGCAAGTGCGGCACCTTTTTTACGATTTAAGGAGCACCTTCATGCAACTTGGGATTATTGGACTGGGCCGCATGGGCGGCAACATCGCACGCCGCTTGATGTTGAACGGCCACACGACTGTTGTGTATGACCGCGATGAGGCATCACGCAACGCCCTGGCCAATGACGGTTCGGTTGCAGTCGCAGGCCTGAAGGAAATGGTCGATGCGCTCGACAAGCCACGCGCCATCTGGGTAATGCTCCCGGCAGGTGCGCCGACCGAAGAGACCATTCAGACCCTCAGCCAGTTGCTTGACGCCGATGATGTGATCATCGACGGCGGTAATACCTTCTACAAGGATGACATTCGGCGAGCTCAGGAGCTCACCGAAAAAGGCTTGCACTACGTCGATGTCGGCACGTCAGGCGGGGTCTGGGGGCTTGAGCGCGGCTATTGCATGATGATTGGAGGCGAGGCTGCTGTTGTCGAGCGCCTGGATCCGCTGTTTGCAACGCTGGCACCAGGTCTTGGCTCGATCGAGCGCACCAAAGGCCGTACCTCGACCGACGATCGCGCCGAACGTGGCTATATCCATTCCGGCCCAGCGGGTTCCGGTCATTTCGTGAAGATGATCCATAACGGTATCGAGTACGGAATGATGCAGGCCTTCGCTGAGGGTTTCGATCTTCTCAAGCAGAAAAACTCCGAGCATTTGCCGGCTGAGCAGCGGTTTGATCTGAACACGGCTGATATCGCCGAGGTCTGGCGTCGTGGCAGTGTGGTGTCTTCCTGGCTGCTGGACCTTACCGCTGATGCCCTGGCGACAGACCCGCAACTGGATGCGTTTTCCGGTTCGGTTGCCGACAGTGGCGAAGGGCGCTGGACCATCGAAGCCGCCATCGAGCAGGCGGTTCCGGTTCCTGTACTGTCCAGTGCGTTGTTTGCGCGCTTCCGCTCACGTCAGGCGAGTTCCTACGCAGATAAAATGCTGTCGGCCATGCGCTTCGGATTTGGTGGCCACAAGGAACCCAAGTAATGGGCCTGTCGCGCGGCAGCGCCGAGCAAAAAGCCGAAGTTGCGCCCCCCACGACCCTGTTTCTGTTTGGTGCCCATGGAGATCTGGTCAAGCGCCTGCTGATGCCGGCACTCTATAACCTGTCACGCGACGGTCTGGTGGATGAAGGGCTGCACATCGTTGGCGTCGATCACAATGCGATCAGCGATGCCGACTTTGCGAAAAAGCTCGAGAACTTCATTCGCGACGAAGCCGCCGGCAAGGTTGCCGGTGGCGGCAAGGATCCACTCGATCCTGCGCTGTGGAGCAAGCTGGCCGGGCGCATCAGTTATGTGCAGGGTGATTTCCTCGACGACTCCACCTATCAGGACATCGCCAGCAAGATCGAGAGCACCGGCACCGCGAACGCGGTGTTTTATCTGGCCACCGCACCCCGGTTTTTCAGCGAAGTAGCCAAGCGGCTGGGCTCGTCAGGTTTGTTGCAGGAAAACGGCGACGGGTTTCGCCGGGTAGTGATCGAGAAACCGTTCGGTTCCGATCTGGCCAGTGCGGTCGAGCTCAATGGCTGCCTGCTCAAGGTCATGAGCGAGAAGCAGATCTACCGCATCGACCACTACCTGGGCAAGGAAACGGTACAGAATATTCTGGTCAGCCGTTTCTCCAATGGCCTGTTCGAATCGTTCTGGAACAACCACTACATCGACCACGTACAGATCACGGCGGCGGAGACCGTAGGCGTCGAAACCCGTGGCAGTTTTTACGAACACACCGGCGCATTGCGTGACATGGTGCCCAATCACCTGTTCCAGTTGCTGGCTATGGTTGCCATGGAGCCGCCGGCCGCTTTCGGTGCCGATGCCGTTCGCGGCGAGAAGGCCAAGGTGGTTGGAGCGATCCGGCCCTGGAGTCAGGAGGAAGCTCTGGCAAACTCGGTGCGTGGCCAGTATGCGAAAGGCGCGATGGGTGACAAGGAGGTTGTCGGTTATCGTCAGGAGGATCGCGTGGAGCCCGACAGCACGACCGAAACCTATGTCGCGCTCAAGGTCATGGTCGACAATTGGCGTTGGGTCGGGGTGCCGTTCTATCTGCGCACCGGCAAGCGCATGAGTGCTCGCAGCACGGAAATCGCCATCTGCTTCAAGCCCGCGCCGTATGCGCAATTTCGCGACACCGAAGTCGACCGCCTCAAGCCCAACTACCTGAGGATTCAGATCCAGCCCAACGAAGGCATGTGGTTCGATCTGTTTGCCAAGCGTCCTGGCCCGGAACTGAAAATGGAAGATATCGCGCTGGGCTTCGCCTACAAGGATTTCTTCGAGATGCAGCCCTCCACAGGTTACGAAACCCTTATTTATGACTGCCTGACCGGTGATCAGACGCTCTTCCAGCGGGCCGACAACATCGAGAACGGCTGGCGTGCCGTGCAGCCGTTCCTCGACGCCTGGGCCGCGCAGCCGCAAGTGCAGCTTTACGAAGCTGGCAAGGATGGCCCGCAAGCAGGTGAGGAGCTGCTGAGCCGTGATGGCCGCGAATGGAGAGAATTGAATGTCTGAACTGCCCGTACAGTTCCTGTTGTCCGACATCGACGGCACGTTACTGCGCCGTGATCACAGCCTTAGCCAGGCCAATATCGACTCCATCAAGCGCCTGCGTGATGCTGGCGTTCACTTCTCGCTGGCCAGCAGTCGCCCGCCCAGGGCCATGCGTCAGGTGATCGAAGCGCTGGGTGTGGATTTGCCCACCGTGGCATTCAATGGCGGCACCATCACTCATCCCGATGGCAGCCTGCTGGTGGCTCATCGCATTGACCCCAAAGCGGTCAGGATGTGTCTTGAGCTGTTCACCGGCCAGAACGTTGCGATCTGGGTGTTTGCCGACGATCAATGGCTGTTGCTCGATCCTCACGCCGATTACGTCGATCATGAGCTCGACGCGCTGGGGTACCGCTATGTTCAGGTCGAGAGTTTCGAGCCATACCTTGATCGCGTCGACAAGATCGTTGCGGCCAGCGCTGATTTTGAGCTGCTGAAGACTCTGGAAGCTCGCATCAACCCGCAGATCGAAGGATTGGCCCTGGCTGCGCGTTCGCAAAAATACTACCTCGACGTGACTGCGCTGGAGGCCAACAAGGGCTCCGCGCTGGTTACATTGGCGAAGTATCTGGGAGTCGATCTTTCTCGCACGGCGGCCATTGGCGACGGTGGTAACGACGTGGCGATGTTCCACAAGGCTGGCTTGTCGATTGCGATGGGGCAGGGCGAGCAGACAGTCAAGGGACAGGCTGATCATGTTACAGATAGCAATGAGCAGGACGGCGTTGCTGTCGCCATCGAGCGTTACATTCTTCCAGCTTGATCGAGCGGTTTGCGCATGCGGACGAATCATCATCACGACGGGCATTTCTGAATGGCTGCACTGATCGAAGACTATGCATTGCTGGGCAACTGTCAGACAGCGGCGCTCGTCGCCCGTGATGGTTCGCTGGACTGGTTGTGTTTCCCCCGTTTCGACTCGACTGCCTGTTTCGCCGCGTTGCTGGGTAACGACGATCAGGGCCGCTGGAAGATTGCGCCGACTGCAGAGGTCATGGCTGTCGAGCGCCGTTACCCCGACGGCACCCTGATTCTTGAAACTGTTTTCGAAACCCGTGACGGTCGCGCCATGCTGATCGATTTCATGCCCATGAAGACGACTGGTCATGTGGTGCGCATCGTGGTCGGGCTGTCCGGGCGTGTCGAGTTCGGCGTGGACCTCGCCATTCGCTTCGATTACGGCAGCAGTGTGCCTTGGGTCGAGCGCAAGGATGAGCATACGCTGACTGCCGTGGCCGGGCCGGAAATGCTGGTGCTGCGCAGCCCTGTGGCCTTGCACCCGCAGGATCATCACACCGCCAGCCGCTTTCATGTCGATGAGGGCGAGCGCAAGGTCTTCACGCTGGCCTATCAGGCATCCTTTGCACCCTTGCTCGAGCAGATCGATGCCGACCAGGCACTGGAGAGCACCGCTGCCTACTGGCGTGAGTTTTCTGATCGCTGCCCTGACGTCGGGCCGTGGACGGCTCAGGTAAAGCGCTCGCTGATCACTCTCAAAGCCATGACCACGCTCCTACCGGTGGCATTGTTGCCGCCGTGACCACTTCATTGCCCGAGCAGTTGGGTGGCGAGCGCAATTGGGACTATCGCTATTGCTGGCTGCGCGACGCCACCATGACATTGCTGGCGTTCATGAATCTGGGCTATTTCGAGGAGGCGACCGCCTGGCGAGACTGGCTGCTGCGCTCGGTTGCCGGCAACCCGGAACAGATACAGATCATGTACGGCGTAGGCGGTGAGCGACGTTTGCAGGAGTACGAGCTGCCGTGGCTGAGTGGCTACGAGAACTCGCTGCCGGTGCGTGTCGGCAACGGCGCAGCGACTCAGGTGCAACTGGACGTTTATGGCGAGGTTGCCGATGCCATGATCCAGGCGCTGAGAGGCGGCATGCCGCAGCATCCGCGCAGTGTGGCGATCTCCAAGGTGGTCATGCCCTATCTGGAAAAGATCTGGCACCTGCCGGATGCGGGCATCTGGGAGATTCGTTCAGAACCACGTCACTTTACCCATTCAAAAGTCATGGCCTGGGTGGCCTTCGACCGAAACGCCACTCAGATCGCCAAGGCTGCCGAAAACGATGAGGATCATGCGTTGGCGAGCCACTACCGGCGTGTGGCAGACGAAATCCATGCTGATGTCTGTCGCAACGGTTTCGATGCTGATCTTGGCAGTTTCGTGCAGACGTATGGCTCCAAAGAGGTCGACGCCAGTCTGCTGCAAATTGTGTTGACCGGTTTTCTTGCGCCGGAAGATCCTCGTGTCACCGGCACTGTCGCGCAAATAGAGCGCACGCTGATGCAGGATGGCCTGTTGCTGCGTTACGACAACGAGCGCAGTGTTGATGGTGTCGCCGGCCGCGAAGGGACGTTTCTGGTGTGTTCGTTCTGGCTGGCTGACGCGTACGTGCTGCTGGGTCGGGCTGATGACGCTGCACGGCTGTTCGAGAGGCTGTGTGATCTGTGCAACGACGTCGGCCTGCTGGCGGAGCAATATGATCCGAAAGATGGCCGCATGCTGGGCAATTTCCCTCAGGCGTTCAGTCACATCGGCATTATCAACACCGCATTGAATCTGCATCGAGCGGTGTGTCCCGCACTGGCTCGCACATCGAGCGAGCTTGAAGGCGCATGATCAGTCGTCGCGGCCAGCCTTGCGAAACGTCAGGTTGATCCGCTGTTCGCCGAGCAGAGGGTGCTCGGCCTGTTTGACGGGCAGGATGCCATGGAAGCGCAATCGGTCCTCGCCGCCCCAGACCACCACGTCGCCATGAAACAGTGAGATCCGTTGGGTCTTGTCGCTGCGCAGCATGCCGCCGAACTGAAAAATGGCCGGTATACCCAGCGATACCGATACCACTGGCCAGCGGTGGTCGTGTTCGTTTCTGTCCTGATGCAGAGACATCTTCGCCCCAGGGATGTAACGATTGATCAGGCAGGCGACAGGCACGAACCCGGCATAACCTGCTGCGAGCGCGGCGTCCTGAGCCAGTTGCATGAAGGCATCCGGCATCGCCGGCCAGGCCTGCCCTGTTTGTGGGTCGGTTGCGGTGTATCGATAACCATGACGGTCGGTTATCCAGCCCAGTTGTCCGCAACTGCTCAGCGCTGCAGACATGCTCAAGCCACTGGGGGTCTGCATGTGTCGGAACGGGGAGAGGCCCAGTGTCGCCTCAAGAGAGTCCAGCAGTTGTGGCATGACAGGCAGCGCAAAGCCTCTGAGCAGCCATGACCCAGGCCCGATCAGCTCATTGCTTGCAGGCTGGGCCGTCTGGTCGGCAAACAGATCCAGGTTGGCGGGCGTGTCACCTTTGCGTTGCATGGTCGGGTCGAGCTCCTGCGGGTATCAGAGCGCCTTGCTGACCTTCACGTCGGTGATCTGATCGTCGCTCTGGCCGTGCATTTTTTTCAAGGCGGCTTCGGCTTCTTCGGTTGAGGCCGATTGCAGTTGGGCGAACTCGAAGCGGCGTTCGCCATTGAGCTTGTAGCTGACAGCAAATTTGGTGGTGCGCGGGGCTGGATTGTTCACGGTGACTCCTTGCATCATCCCAGGCGTGAGGTCGAGCGCCGGACGATCTTGATCTTGTGGGTGAAAGGCGGTTTGCGGCCTGCATTGGTATCTATCTTGCGGCCTGCGGTATCGATGGTGATGTTCCAGAAACCGGTGCTCGGCGCGGCGATCTTGGCCGGAAACGTGTCAAATGCACCGCCATGATAGGTGTGTCGACCGCCATTTTTGAAGCTGCGAAAATTCGCATCGTTCATCAGACGAATATTGTAGGTTTGCGAGCACTCGATAACGACCAGGTCGTCCTCGTTGAGATGCTCACGCTGGTGTACGAATTTCATGACGGGCTCCGAATGAGGGTTTTTCTGAAAAATCAAAACGATAGCATGTGATGCCCGCAATTTGACGTCGGTGGACACTAATTTGCCGTGTTTCTGGCAAATATTGCCTCAGTAGGGATTTAATTGCGCGCGAGCTTGTCGTAGCACCTTTATTTGGAGGCTTTGTATGAAACTGGCTGTAGTAGTCCTGGCTCTGGCAATGACTGGCTGTGCCACAGTAAATGACATCGAACATACACCCCCCACCATGAACGTGATGTCGGGCAAGAACCCCAAGGAGTATGCCGATTGCTTCGTCGGCAAGATCGCCAGCAGTCGCAAGCCGCCGCTTATCGAGCCTCGCCATGATGGCCTGCGGGTAATTGTGGCGCAAAAGCTCAGCAAATCGCCTGCGGCGGTCGTCGATGTCGAGAGCCGCTCGGGTGGCAGTACGATCAAGGTCTATGAACGACTTTCCAACGTGCCGATCCGCTTCAGGGATGTTCAGAACGCTGCCGAAGCGTGCATTTCAGGCTGATCGCTCTGGCGGGTTCAACCGGCCCTGTCCGCTTCGGACAGGGCGGCAGGCTTGATTATTTGCACACTACAAGCACGCTGCGGCTCTTGTAGTTGCCTACGTCCACACCCAGTGTTTTCTCGCTTTCCGCAGGCTGCGGAGTGCCGTCCGTACCGACAATTTCATAACCTGTACCCGCGCAGGAAGCGTCCGCTTTTTCGTAGCAGCTGGCCCAGGACATCGCCTCGCCGGAGCAGTCGATGCTCAAGCCCTGTCTGCCGTTTTTCAGGTAAGTGTTGGAGGCGGTTGCGCAGCCGGTCAGGCCCAGCGCAACAATAATGGACAGTAGGGAAAGGATTCTGATCATGTTTTTCGCTTCAAGATAAGGTCAGAGAATTGACAAATGCGGACGTTGGACTGGTAACAAGTGCCATCGTTCCGCCATGTTTTTCATCATAGATAGCTCGATAAATAGCTCGTCGTTTGCTGGCCAGTGTTGCAGCTCTCTGGGAGCAGAGCATAAATGCTTCGGTCGTCGAAAGAGCGTGCACAAGGCTGTTACGCCGGGCTTTGGCGGTGACTTGAGCGTGGTCCAGTCTGCAATTGGCTGTAGGCAATATCCAGGAAGTGCGGAACTATCTGCCTGAGGATTCCTCTATCATGGCATCGTACGGCCAAAGGCGGGGCATTGTAAGGTGACCGCCTCCTGATTAGACTGCGCCGTTAACACCAACAGCCCTTACGAAGGACTTTTATGATCAAGAAATGCTTGTTCCCAGCAGCCGGTTACGGCACTCGCTTCCTGCCAGCGACCAAGGCCATGCCCAAGGAAATGCTGCCGGTGGTCAACAAGCCACTGATCCAATACGGTGTTGAGGAAGCCCTCGCGGCAGGCCTGACCGAAATTTCCATCGTGACCGGTCGTGGCAAGCGTGCTCTTGAAGATCACTTTGATATCAGCTACGAGCTTGAGCATCAGATCAAGGGCACGGACAAGGAAAAGTACCTGGTTGGTATTCGCAAACTGATCGACGAGTGCAGCTTCTCCTACACTCGCCAGACTGAAATGAAAGGTCTGGGTCATGCCATTCTCAGCGGTCGTCCGCTGATTGGTAATGAAGCATTCGCCGTGGTTCTGGCGGATGACCTGTGCGTAAATCCTGATGGTGATGGCGTGCTGGCGCAGATGGTCAAACTGCATAAGCATTATGGCTGCTCGATCATTGCCATTCAGGAAGTCGATCCGCAGGAAACCAACAAGTATGGCGTGATCGCCGGTGAAGAAATCAAGCCGGGCCTGTTTCGCGTGACCAACATGGTTGAAAAACCGAAGCCTGAAGATGCGCCTTCCAACCTGGCGATCATCGGCCGCTACATCCTGACTCCGGACATTTTCGAGAAGATCGAACAGACTGAGCCAGGCAAGGGTGGGGAGATCCAGATCACCGACGCCCTGATGAAGCAGGCTGCAGAAGGCAACGTACTGGCCTACAAGTTCAAGGGCGAGCGCTTTGACTGCGGTGGCGCTGAAGGCTACATCCAGGCTACCAACTTCTGCTTTGAACACTTTTACAAAACCGGCAAAGCGCATTGATTTTCGATTGATGACGCTCGGGACAAGGCCACCTTCGGGTGGCTTTGTCATTTCTGACTGGCCGCCAAGCGGTTATGCTGTGCCTCTGCCAAGGAGATATCGATGGCCTTTGATTTTGATCTGTTTGTAATTGGCGCCGGCTCCGGCGGCGTCAGGGCGGCACGTTTTGCTGCCGGTTTCGGTGCCAAGGTTGCCGTGGCCGAGAGCCGCTATCTGGGTGGAACCTGCGTCAACGTGGGTTGCGTGCCCAAAAAGCTGTTGGTCTACGGAGCGCATTTTTCCGAAGATTTCGATCATGCCAAAGGGTTCGGCTGGTCGCTGGGTGAGGCCAGTTTTGACTGGTCCACACTGATCGCCAACAAGGATCGCGAAATCAATCGCCTCAATGGCATCTACCGCAAACTGCTGGTCGACAGCGGCGTTACCCTGCTCGAAGGCCACGCCAGGCTGGTCGGCCCGCAGCGAGTCGAGATCAACGGCCAGTCCTACAGCGCCGAGCGCATTCTGATCGCAACCGGCGGCTGGCCACAGGTGCCTGATGTGCCAGGACGCGAGCATGCCATTACGTCCAATGAGGCGTTTTACCTCAAGACGTTGCCAAAGCGAGTTGTGGTCGTAGGGGGTGGTTACATTGCCGTGGAATTTGCCTCGATCTTCAATGGATTGGGTGCAGATACCACGCTGGTCTATCGTCGCGAGCTGTTTTTGCGCGGTTTCGATGGCGGGGTCCGTACTCATCTTCATGAGGAACTGCTCAAGCGTCACATGACGATTCGCTTCAATAGCGATATCGAGCGTATCGACAAGCAGGCCGACGGCAGCCTGCTATTGTCCATGAAAGGCGGCGGCACACTCGAGACCGATTGCGTGTTCTACGCAACTGGCCGTCGGCCGATGCTCGACAACCTCGGGCTGGACAGTGTCGACATCAAGCTCGATGAGCATGGCTATATCAAGGTCGATGAGCATTATCAGAGCAGCGAGCCTTCCATTCTGGCCATCGGCGATGTCATCGGTGGCGTGCAACTGACTCCGGTTGCGCTGGCTGAGGGCATGGCCGTCGCACGTCGGCTGTTCAAGCCGGAGCAGTATCGCCCGGTAGACTACAATCACATTCCGACGGCGGTTTTCAGTCTGCCGAACATCGGTACAGTCGGGCTGACTGAAGAGGACGCGATCAAGGCTGGTCACGATGTGCAGGTGTTCGAAAGCCGTTTTCGGCCTATGAAGCTGACCCTGACTGACGATCAGGAACGCACCTTGATGAAACTGGTTGTGGATGCGAAAACCGACCGCGTACTGGGCTGCCATATGGTAGGGCCGGATGCGGGCGAAATCGTCCAGAGTCTGGCAATTGCCATCAAGGCTGGCGCGACCAAACAGGTGTTCGATGACTCTATCGGCGTACACCCGACTGCTGCAGAAGAGTTTGTAACCATGCGCACGCCTGCCAAACGCTAACGTCAGGCAGCGCAATACCCGGAGGTCAGGAAGAGCTCCGGGACAAGGCTTGAAAAGGACGGAACCCGACGTGAACAGAGAAAAATCATCGGCCGGAATGCGCCTGCATCTGGCCGGGCAGGATTGTGAAATCGCGCAGCACATTGATGCATTGCGGGAAAGCGAGCATCAGTTCAGAACCCTGGCTGACAACATGAGTCAGCTGGCCTGGACTGCAAGTCCTCGCGGGCAGGCCCATTGGTATAACGAGCGCTGGTACGCATACACCGGGACGTCGCTCGAGGCGATGAAGGCTCTGGGCTGGCGTTCGTTACTGCATCCCGAGCATCGCGAGCGTGTGCTGGCGCGTTTGCAGTACTGCTTTTCGACGGGCTCTATCTGGGAAGATACCTTTCCACTGCGCGGCAAGGACGGTGTCTTCAACTGGTTTCTGTCGCGTGCACTGCCCATGCGCGACGCGCAGGGCCACATCACCCACTGGCTGGGCACTCATACCGACATTACGGCTCAGGTCAGCGCTGAAGAGGCGCTGCGCGTACTCAATGAAAGTCTGGAGTTGCGCGTTGCCGAGCGCACTCGCGAGCTGGCAACTGCCAATGAATTGTTGCAGGCCGAGATCGTCGAGCGAGCAATGGCTGAAGAGGTCTTGCGCCATGCGCAAAAAATGGACGCAATTGGCCAGTTGACGGGCGGCATCGTCCACGACTTCAACAATGTGCTTTCCGGCGTGATGGGTGCTCTGGACATGATCAGGCTCCGTGTGGCGGCAGGCCGGGTGGAGGAAGTTGATCGTTATCTGGATGCTGCGACCAGTTCCGCAAATCGTGCGGCTGCGTTGACCCGGAGGCTGCTGACATTTGCTCGTCGTCAGTCGCTGAATGTCACGACAGTGGATATCAATCATATGGTCCGGTCTATGGAAGAGCTGCTGCGAGGTACGGTCGGCGCTCGCGCACAATTGCACATCGAGCTGGAGGAGGGGTTGAATTGCGTGCATACGGATGAGCATCAACTGGAAAATGCCTTGTTGAATCTGGTGATCAACGCGCGTGACGCTGTTGCGGTCGGAGGGGCGCTCCGGGTGCGCAGCCAGCTGTTAACGCTTGCCGCTCAGAAAGACGGGCTGGCACCTGGCGATTACGTAAGGCTCAGCGTAGAAGATAACGGCTGTGGAATGGCTCAAGACGTCATCGATCGGGCGTTCGACCCGTTTTTCACCACCAAGCCCGTAGGACGGGGAACGGGGTTGGGTTTGTCCATGGTCTACGGTTTCATCAAGCAGGCGGGCGGGCATGTGCAGATAAAAAGCCATGAAGGTCAGGGCACTCATGTCCACCTGCTCTTGCCTTGCGCAGTAACGGCTGTCTGAGCGTTGCTTGTCATGCCTTGTCTTTTGGCTTTTTTCCATTGGTCGTGGGTTTGTCGGGCTGGCTGAGGCCGTTCTGCAGGTTTTCCAGTGCTGCTTCCTTCTTGGTCAGCAGCAGTTCCAGCATCCGGTTCTGCTGCCGAACCTCTGTCATGGCTTGTTTGAGCGTGGAGCTCTCTTCCTGCAGGCTGCCTAACCGTTCTTCCAGCAGAGCGCATTGGGTGCGGGCGTGATGCTGTTGTTCTGCCAGGGCGGCAGCCTGAGTAGTGGCCTGGTTCAGCAGGTCTTTTCGTTCGTGCAGCTCACGCAGTGTGCTGCGGTTTTCAGCCAGTAATCTCTCGTTGTCACGGTTCAGCTGTGTGATGTCTTCCTGGCGCATGGCGATGCCTTGCTGTGCCTGTCGAAGCTCCATTTGCAGTTGCTGAACCTGACCTTCGTGGCGTTGCTGTTCCTGCTCGCGCTGCTCTCTGATCGAGTCGCGATAGTGTTCCAGCGCTTCACGGGCGTGCTGATGTTTTTCCTCAAGCGAGTGGATCTGACCGTCCTTGTCGTGCAGGCGCGACTCCAGGTCCCGGTTGGCCTGAAGCAGTCTGGCGTGCTCGGTCTGTTCGGTTTGCAGGGCATTTTGCGTGCGAAGCAGGGCGGCAGCCTGCTGTTCCAGAGCTTCGTGACGTTGCTGCGCGTGTTCCTGCAGTTCGCTGATCTGTTGTTGAGTCGTCGCCAATTGTTGCTGCAGGGTGGCGCGATCAGCCTGATACGTGTCGCAGGCCTGATCAATGCGTTCCTGAGCCTGTTCCTGAAGACGCTGGGCAAGATGAGCTACCAGACCGCTCAACTCCTCGTTGATGTCCGGCGCTGGCGTATGCGTGGCGTCCAGCTCTTTGAGGTACCGGTGAATCGTGGTTTTCGAGCCTGTATTACCCATTTCGATACGTACTGCATCAATGCTGGGGTTTTCACCTCTGGACAGCAGGGAGACCCTTGCTTTCTGCACCAGCGCCTTGTTTACGCCGCCCCGAGCCATGTGTCCCCCTACGATTTCGTACTGTGGTATGTACTCTGTAATTACATACTATATTATTAGGAATAATTTGCCATTTTTTGAATTAATTAACCCGGGATATTGGCGTATTATCCCTTGTCAGGCGTTGTCAGTTCTTTTTTCGGCGCTCTTTCCAGGTTCGAGCCATGAATGACGTTGATCGCTATATCGATGCCGCAACCCGTGACAACACACGCCGCAGTTATCGGGCGGCCATCGAGCATTTCGAAGTGACATGGGGCGGGTTTCTGCCGGCGACCAGCGAAAGCGTGGCGCGTTACCTGGCCAGCCATGCCGGAAAGCTATCGGTCAACACTTTGAAACTGCGCCTGTCAGCACTGGCGCAATGGCATGTCAGTCAGGGTTTTGCCGATCCTACCAAGGCACCCGTGGTGCGTAAGGTCATCAAGGGCATTCGTGCATTGCATCCGGCACAAGAGAAGCAGGCCGAGCCTTTGCAGTTGCAGGACCTGGAGAAAGTCATTGCCTGGCTGGAGATCGAGATACGTGATGCAGAGGCGCAACACGATCAGCCGCGGCTATTGCGTTGTCGTCGTGACTCGGCGCTGATCCTCTTGGGGTTCTGGCGCGGCTTTCGCAGCGACGAGCTGTGTCGCCTGCAAGTGCAGGACGTCAAGGCCATCGCCCGCTCGGGCATCAGCCTTTATCTGCCGCGCAGCAAGGGTGATCGCGATAACCTGGGCAGAACGTATCAGACGCCTGCCTTGCAGCGGCTGTGCCCGGTGCAGGCTTATATAGAGTGGATCAATTGCGCGGCGCTGGTGCGCGGTCCGGTGTTTCGGGCGGTGGATCGATGGGGTAATCTTGGTGAGGAGGGGCTGCACGCCAACAGCGTTATCCCGTTGCTGCGTCAGGCTCTCCAGCGTGCAGGCATTGCCGCCGAGCACTACACCAGTCACTCGCTACGCCGAGGCTTCGCCAGTTGGGCGCACAGCAACGGCTGGGACCTCAAGTCAATGATGTCTTATGTAGGCTGGAGGGACATCAAGTCGGCGATGCGCTACATTGACGCCGCGCCGTTCCCGGGCAACCTGGAGACAGGGAACGGGTCGAAGGTTTCTTCTATCGATAAGCTGCCTTCATAGTGAAAAGCAATCAGTGACATCAGGTTTGCCAATGAGCGATTGTCACTGATCATGCGTAAGCTTCACTCCATCGAATTAACAACCCATCCAACCCATCAGGAGATATACCGATGCCTATCATCAACAGCCAAGTAAAACCGTTCAAGGCTACCGCGTTCAAGAACGGCGCTTTCGTTGACGTTTCGGACGCCGACTTCAAAGGCAAGTGGTCTGTCGTATTCTTCTACCCGGCCGACTTCACCTTCGTTTGCCCGACCGAGCTGGAAGACCTGGCTGACAACTACGAAGAGTTCAAGAAGCTGGGCGTCGAGATCTACAGCGTTTCGACCGACACCCACTTTGCCCACGCTGCATGGCACAACACTTCGCCTGCAATCGGCAAGATCAAGTACACCATGATCGGTGACCCGACCCTGACTATCTCGCGCAACTTCGACGTGCTGATCGAAGAAGCCGGCTTGGCAGATCGCGGTACGTTCGTGATCAACCCTGAAGGTCAGATCAAAATCGTCGAGCTGAACGACGGTGGTGTTGGCCGTGACGCTTCCGAGCTGCTGCGCAAGATCAAGGCTGCTCAGTACGTTGCTGCTCACCCGGGCGAAGTCTGCCCAGCCAAGTGGAAAGAAGGCGAAGCTACTCTGGCTCCGTCCCTGGACCTGGTTGGCAAGATCTGAGTCGCATGAATCGGCTGGGGGCGTTGAGCTCTTGAGCAAGTAAACCGCATCGCCCCAAAAAACGCCCGGGCGGTAATCGCCTGGGCGTTGTTATTTCTACCCTTTGTAAACAGGAAGCCGCCACATGTTGGACGCCAATCTTAAAGCCCAGTTGAAATCCTATCTGGAGCGGGTTACTCGCCCCATCGAGATCGTCGCGTCCCTTGATGACGGCGCGAAGTCTCAGGAAATGCTTGCACTGCTCAATGATGTGATCAGTGTCTCCAAAGATGTCACCCTGAATGACAGCGGCACCGACGCACGTACGCCGTCGTTCTCGCTGAGCAGCCCTGGCCACGATATCAGCCTGCGTTTCGCCGGTATCCCCATGGGTCACGAATTCACCTCGCTGGTCCTGGCGCTGCTGCAAGTTGGCGGTTACCCACCCAAGGTCAGTGCGGAAACCATCGAACAGGTTCGCGCTCTTCAAGGCGAATTCCATTTCGAAACCTATTTCTCGCAGTCCTGCCAGAACTGCCCGGACGTTGTCCAGGCATTGAACCTGATGGCAGTACTGAACCCTGGCATCAAGCATGTCGCTATCGACGGTGCACTGTTCCAGGACGAAGTGACTGATCGCAAGATCATGTCGGTGCCCAGCATCTATCTGAATGGCGAGCTGTTCGGTCAGGGCCGCATGGGCCTGGAAGAAATTCTCGCCAAGATCGACACCGGTGCCGGTGCGCGTCAGGCAGAAAAACTCAACGCCAAACAGGCTTTTGATGTGCTGGTAGTCGGCGGCGGCCCTGCTGGTTCGGCGGCTGCGGTCTACGCAGCCCGCAAAGGCATTCGTACCGGCGTTGCAGCCGAACGTTTCGGGGGTCAGGTGCTCGACACCATGGCCATCGAAAACTTCATTTCGGTACAGCACACCGAGGGCCCAAAACTGGCCGTTGCGCTGGAAGAGCACGTCAAGCAGTACGAAGTCGACATCATGAACCTGCAACGCGCCGACAAGCTGATTCCGGGCGCGGCCGGTGAGCTGCACGAAGTTAAATTCGCCAGCGGTGCCAGCCTCAAGGCCAAGACCGTCATTCTTGCCACCGGTGCACGCTGGAGGGAGATGAACGTACCGGGCGAACAGCAGTACCGTAACAAGGGCGTGGCTTATTGCCCGCACTGCGACGGTCCATTGTTCAAGGGCAAGCGCGTTGCCGTGATTGGTGGCGGTAACTCGGGTGTCGAGGCGGCAATCGATCTGGCGGGTATCGTGTCACACGTGACGCTGCTGGAATTCGATGTGCAACTGCGTGCCGATGCCGTCTTGCAGCGCAAACTGCACAGCCTGCCCAACGTTACCGTGATCACCAGTGCGCAAACCACTGAGGTGACCGGCGATGAGCAGAAGGTCAACGGCCTGCGTTACAAGAACCGCACCACCGGCGAAGAAATCACCGTGCCGCTGGAAGGTATCTTCGTGCAGATCGGCCTGCTGCCTAACAGCGAATGGCTCAAAGGCTCCATCGAGCTGTCGCCGCGTGGTGAGATCGTGGTCGATGCACGTGGTGAAACCTCGGTGCCGGGCATCTTCGCTGCCGGTGACGTGACGGTAACTCCGTACAAGCAGATCATCATCGCCCTGGGCGAGGGTGCCAAAGCCTCCCTGAGTGCCTTTGACCACCTGATCCGTACCTCCGCACCGGCCTGATCGGGCAGCGCTAAACAAAAAGCCCCGTGAACGATCACGGGGCTTTTTGTTGTCTGGGTGATCGTTCCCGAGCGGGAGCAATCACTCAGGGCAACCAAGGCCTCAGAGCGGGGTTGGCTGGATAATCTCTACCCAGTAGCCATCCGGGTCCTTGATGAATGCCAGGCTGTTCATGCGGCCATCGGACAGACGCTTTTGAAAGTCGACGCCCAACGTCTCGAATCGCTCGCAGGCAACCTTCACGTCTGGTACCGAGACACAAATGTGACCAAAGCCACGCGGGTCGCTGTTGCCGTTGTGGTACGAAGCTGTCGCATCGCTCTCGGTACCGTGATTGTGGGTCAGCTCGAGAATGCCGGGGATCGATTTCATCCACTCGTTGCGGGCTTTGTCGTCTTTCGGGATCTGCGCCTTATCCACCAGTGCGAGGAAGTAGAGGCTGAATTCGGCTTCCGGGAAATCACGCTTTTCAACCAGGCTGAAGCCGAGCACGCGGGTGTAGAAATCCAGCGATTTGGTGATGTCCTTGACGCGCAGCATGGTGTGGTTGAACACAAACTGCCGAGTAGCCGCTTCAGGGTCGGCCGTAACGCCCGGTAGTGTGTTGAGTTCGTGCAAGCTCATCAATGTATCTCCAACAGAATGTACAAATAATGCCAAATGATACGGGGCAGGGCGGGCAGTGCCAAACCTTCGTTCGGATAACGTCGCTTCGGTCTTGCTCGATGCCGGCAACAGGCTCAGAATTTCCGGTCAACTGTTCTGGCGGCCTGACCATGATCCTTTCGCAATACCGATGCTCCTTGCCAGGTCTGTGCCTGTTCCTGCTGCTGGGCGCCGCACAGACTCACGCCGCCGACGCAATGATCATCTGGCCCGCAGGCTGGGAGGTAGAGTCGCTGCCGACCGAGTCGGGCAAGCCCGTGCAACCGTCCGTGCAAGTCAGACAGCGCGCGGTGAAAAACGATCAAAGTGGAAACCCGCTGATGGTCATGGAGCTGACTCAGACACGCCTGACGCCCGGGCATGAGGTTAATGTCCCGGGTGTACTGCTGGAGATGCGCAAGTCGGTTCAGGTCAATTTTGCCCGCAGCGGCCTGCAGAGCGTCTGCACGCATGTGCGTGAGAGCCGGCTCAGCGTCGTGCCTGCACTGGAAACCACCTGCACGATCACCCAGAACGGCGTACATGTATTGACCCAGACACTGGTAGCGGCTGCCAGTAAAGAGATGGCCTGGTCGCTTTGCTACGCGGGATCGGCAGATGGGTACACGGCCAACAAGGAAGAGGCGTTGCGTATCCGCGAGAGTTTGCGTCTGGACGATGCGCAGTGATACCTGCTTTTTCGCAGACAAAAAGAAGCCCGCCGAGGCGGGCATGGGGCGCTATTCCTTTAGCGGTCTTCATCATCCGAGAATCCATGTGAAAAAAGTGTGAAGCTGCGCGGTGTCGGCCATCCGCCGATTTTCGATCCGGCGAAGCACGCAGTAACAAATTCTCTTATCGCTCATTAGACCGAATAAACTGAACAATTACTCTACACATTTCAGCAACTGTTCAGGTTTGTAACTGTGCGCTGAATCGAATAATCGATGAATTTTTATTGGCGTCATTATTTCAACGGTATTAATACCTGACGCGCTGGAAGTACATGTACCGAGCAGTTCACTTAATCATGTATATGAATGTCAGCGGCGGGCAGACAGTCAACTGTGTATGGGCGTTTGATCAGGCAGATGCAGTGTGCAGGCGCTCAGTTGACGTACGGGTAGATAAAAAAGCCCTGCAAGTGCAGGGCTTCAATTGACAAAGTTTTAATCAGGCGCGAAGCCACGAATCAACAGTGTCTACACCGTACTGCTCTTTCCACGCTTTGAGACCGCGGTGGTTACCACCCTTGGTTTCAATCAGCTCACCGGTGTGGGGGTTCTGGTAAACCTTGACCACGCGTGCACGACGACGCTTTGGTCCGGCGGGTGCGACCAGCGACGTGGCGCTTGAAGGATCAAGGATTGCGATGATGTCACGCAGGCTTTTGCCGTAGGTGCCCATCAGGTCCTGGAGCTTTTGCTCGAACTCGATTTCCTTCTTCAACCCGGCGTCATTCTTCAAGGATTCCAGCTGTGCAAGCTGTTCTTGAAGGGCTTTCTCTGCTGCTCGAAACTCGGCAAGTCTGGACAAGTAATACACTCCAACAATGTAATGGCTGTTGTCAGCCCTATAAAGCGATGAGACAAAACTGATTGGCCGATTCGCTCACTCGATGCTGCCCTGTACCTGCGGTTTCTATGCTGAAACATGGCCTTTGCGGCTTGTCATTGCGCAGACAGAGGATAGTTATAACTCAGTAGCCCGCAAATGATGCACCTTTTTTTTCAGTTAGAAAATAGCCTTTTTCAAATTCGTTAAATAGTCGTGGTGGAGGGTGTTGGATATAGGCGATGAAACCGGCGTTATCAGGCGAGCTGTTGTGTAAGTTATTTCCGACATTAGTCGCAGATGGAAAACGAGCCATGCGACACTGGACGGCTTAAAACGAGAAACATCTGACAGACATGAAGGCTGGCGGATGCGGAAAGAGCAGAAGTGTCTGAAGGCAGCGGATGAAAGGGCGTGTAGCGGCATAAAAGATGGCCCTTGGCCTGCCTTTTTTTGCCTTTCTGACCCTACAGTCCCTGTTGCAGCACCGGGTCGTCGGGGTTCTGCTGCTCGAGCTCTGCCAGCAGAATCTGCACGTTTTGCAACTGACCATTTTCTTTCCAGTATTGAATCAGCAGCACTCTGGCCTTTCGGTTCGCAGGCTGGCTCTGAACAATCTGCGTCAACTGCCTCTGCGCCGCCTCAAGCTCGTGCAACGAATGCAGGGCAACCGCCAGGTCATAGCGATAGTCGGTGTTATCAGGCGCCAGCTCTGTAGCCTTTGCCAGGCTGAGCACAGCAAACTCTGCCTGCCCGTGGTTAAGCAGCCACATGCCCAGCGCGTGCTGAAGCATGGATGAACCAGGATTATGTTCCAGCAACTGTGCAAAAAGGCTGCGTGCCTGCTCGGCCTGGCCCTTGCGGTCCAGCAGCTCGATGTGCGCCAGCGCCGCTTCGATATTGCCCGGGTCCAGTGCTGTGGCCCTCTGCAGCGCGGCGACTGCCGGCTCCAGGTCGCCGGTCTGCAGGTACAGTCTGGCCAGTTGCAACTGATTTTGTGCGTTTTGCGGCTGGCTCTTTAGCGACTCCTGAAACGCCTCGGCACTTTGCTGCAGCACGGCAAAGTACAGGCCCAGCTCATCAGGTGACAGGCCGAGCAGGGCACTGGTGGCGCGGAATCTGACGGATTGTTCGTCGTCGTCCAGTAATGGGCCCAGCAGCAGGCTGCGCTGGCTGTTGGAGACCAGTCTGACGCTGACATCGATAGCCTCTTCGCGCACCTTGGCGGATCTGTCACCCAGCGCGGCATCGAGCAATTTGAGGGCCTGAGGGCTGGGGTAGTCGCTCAATTCGGCGAGCAGGTTGATGCGCTGTTCGTCAGACAGGTCGGTTCGTGCCAGTTGTTGGTACAGCACGCGTGCAGCGCCGGGCTTGCCGTCGTGTGCCTGTTCCAGTGCCTGAGCGTAGGTGTGGCTCAACCTGGCGGGAGCTGTCTGAACAGGCAAGCGCCACCACCAGAAAGCCAGTGATAGCGCCAGCATTGCCGCAGCCGCTGCGCCGATCAGCCAGCGATGTCGAGTAGTGGGTTGAGGCGATAACCCCTTGGTAGAAAGTCTGGGCATATCGATTTCCAATGCTTGACGGGTTGCAGCTTCGGGGAGTGGGTGGCAGCTGTCAAACGACAATCATGATGCCGTCGGCGTTCGGACAAAAAAAGCCCCGCGTCCTGAAGGGGCGCGGGGCGGGTTTACGGCCTGTTGGCGTATCAGGCCTGAGGTTGCCAGCCGCCACCCAGTGCCTTGTAAATGGCCACGATGCCGCGGTACAGCTCGATTTCTGCCTGTGCCTGAGAGTCTTCGGCCGCCAGACGCTCGCGCTCGGCATCCAGCAGGACCAGGAAGTCCGCTGTGCCTTCGCGGTACTGCACTGACGCCAGCCTGGCTGCGGAACGACTCGCATCGCTTTGGCGCATCAGCGAAACCAGCCGTTGCTGGCGTTTGTCGTAATCGCTGAAGGCGTTCTCCGACTCCTCCAGAGCGAGCAATACCTGCTGCTCATAGTTGGCCAGCGCGCCCTCGGCATCTGCATCGGCGCTGCGAATCTGCGCCCGGACGCTGCCCAGATCGAAAGCCTCCCAGGTGATGCTGGGGCCGAGTGACCAGGCTTTGGCCGCTGACGAACCGATCTGCGACCCGCGGCCAGCGGTAAAGCCCAGGAAGCCGCTCAGACTGACCCGCGGAAACAGATCGGCGGTCGCCACGCCGATGCGTGCGGTCGAGGCGGCCAGTTGGCGTTCAGCGGCGCGGATGTCGGGCCGATTGCGCAGCACCTGTGTCGGATCGCCAATCGGCAGAGCCTTGGCGATAGCAGGCAGTTTGCTCGGGCTCAGGTCGACGCTGAGGTTTTCCGGGCGCTCGCCCAGCAACGTGGCGATACGATTGCGTTCGCGAACCTGTTCGGCCTGCAACTGCGGCACGGTCGCTTCAACGGCTGCCAGTCGTGCCTCGGCACGCACCACGTCCAGTTCATTGCCCACGCCGGCATCACGCAACTGGGTGGTCACGTCCTGAGAGCTCTGCTGGTTTTTCAGGTTGTCGCGGGCAATGGCTTCACGCAGCTGTGCGCCGCGTAGCTGCCCGTAGGCGTCGACCACCTCGGCAATCAGAGTCACCTGAAGCTGATACAGGTTGGCTTCGGCGGCTTCCTGATCGGCATTGCTGGCTTCCAGTTGGCGCTGAATACGTCCGAACAGGTCGACCTCCCAGGCCATGTCCAGGCCAAGGTCATACCGCTCGCTATTGACGCGCCGCTCAGTAACACCAGGTTGCTGACCCTTGCCCAGGTCACTGCTGGCCCGGCTGGTGATCACCGGCATGGCGTCGTTGGCAACGTCATCGCGAATCGCCCGTGCGGCTTTCAGGCGGGCAAAGGCAACACGCAGATCGCGGTTGCCGTCCAGCGACCTGGCTACCAGTTTATTGAGGGTAGGGTCCTCAAACTGCTGCCACCAGACGGTGTTCACTTTGCTGCGGTCATAGTTGCCCTGAGCTGCGGACGCCAGTTGTGCTGGCGCCGTAACCGGTGCCTTGTAGTCCGGGCCGACGGCGCAGGCCGCCAGCGCCATGACCAGCAGGCTCGGGAGGAAAAGTTTGAACGCGCTCATCAATGCATCTCCGCAGGCAGGTTTTGCAGTCTTTGTGCCCTGGCGGCCTTGCGGGCCTCCTGGCGTTCGACGTAATTACGGATAAGCACGTAGAACACCGGCGTCAGCAGCAGGCCGAAGAACGTGACCCCCAGCATCCCGGAGAACACGGCGACCCCCATGGCATGGCGCATTTCCGCACCTGCACCGCTGGAAAGCACCAGTGGTACGACGCCCATGATGAACGCGAAGGACGTCATCAGAATCGGACGCAGGCGCAGTCGGCATGCCTCCAGCACTGCATCCAGCGGGCTCATTCCCTCGGCCTGTTTGTCCTTGGCGAACTCGACGATCAGAATCGCGTTCTTGCACGCCAGGCCCACCAGTACGATCAGCCCGATCTGGGTGAAGATGTTGTTATCGCTACCGGCAATCATCACCCCGGCAATCGCCGAGAGCAGGGTCATTGGTACGATCAGGATTACCGCCAGCGGCAGGCTCCAGCTTTCGTACTGAGCCGCCAGTACCAAAAATGCCAGCAGAACACACAGCGGGAAGACGAACAGCGCCGGGTTGCCTGAAAGAATCTGTTGGTACGTAAGGTCAGTCCACTCGTAAACCATGCCGTTGGGCAGCTCTTCACGCAGCAGTTTCTCGACCGCCGCTTGAGCCTGACCAGAGCTGAAGCCAGGACCGGCGGCACCGTTGATTTCTGCCGTGATGAAGCCGTTGTAGTGCATTACGCGGTCGGGACCTGCGGTGTCACTGACTTTGACGAAGGTTGCCAGTGGGATCATTTCTCCCAGATTGTTGCGCACCTTGAGCTGACCGATCTGGTCGGCATCCTGACGGAACTGCTGCTCTGCCTGGACATTGACCTGATACGTGCGGCCAAAACGGTTGAAGTCGTTGGCATACAGCGAGCCCAGATAAACCTGCAGGGTGTCAAAGATGTCGCAGACCGCAACGCCATGCGTCTTGGCCTTCTCGCGGTCGATGGCGGCATCCACCTGCGGCACGTTCACGGTATAGCTTGTGAACAACCCGGCCAGTTCCGGCACGCTGCGGCTCTTGGCAATGATGTTCTGGGTTTCCTTGTACAACTCGTCGTAACCCAGGTTGCCACGGTCCTCTATCTGCAGGCGGAAACCGCCGATGGTGCCCAGCCCCTGTACCGGAGGTGGCGGGAAGATCGCCATGTACGCTTCCTGGATCGACGCGAACTGGCCGTTCAGGGCGCCGGCAATGGCGTTGGCTGACAGACTGGGGTCCTTGCGCTCCTCAAACGGTTTGAGGGCGACGAATACCACACCGTTGTTCGGGCTGTTGGTAAAGCCGTTGATCGACAGGCCGGGGAAGGCAATCGCGTTTTCCACGCCCGGCTGTTTAAGTGCCAACTCGGACATGCGCTTGATGACGTCTTCGGTACGGTCGAGGCTGGCAGCGTCCGGCAGCTGGGCAAAGGCCACCAGGTATTGCTTGTCCTGGCTGGGTACAAAACCGGTCGGCGTGCTGGCGAAACCCAGCCAGGTCAGGACCATCAGTCCTGCATACACCAACAGTGCGATACCACTGCTGCGAATAACCCGGGCGACGGTGCCGACGTAGCCATGGCTGGCTTTTTCGAAGAAACGGTTGAACGGGCGGAACAGCCAGCCGCCAAGGATTCTGTCGAGGAAACGCGAGAAACGATCCTTGGGCGCATCGTGGCCTTTGAGCAGTACCGCGGCCAGCGCAGGCGACAGGGTCAGCGAGTTGAAGGCCGAAATCACTGTCGAGATGGCGATGGTCAGTGCGAACTGCTTGTAGAACTGCCCGGTCAGGCCGGAAATGAACGCTGCCGGTACGAACACCGCACATAGCACCAGTGCAGTGGCGATGATCGGCCCGGTCACTTCGGCCATGGCCTTGTGCGTGGCCTGGACCGGTTCAAGCCCCAGCTCGATGTTTCGTTCGACGTTCTCCACCACCACGATGGCGTCGTCCACCACGATGCCGATTGCCAGCACCAGCCCGAACAATGACAGTGCGTTCAGAGAGAAGCCGAACATGTGCATGACAGCAAAGGTGCCGATCAGCGAGACCGGTACGGCCACCAGCGGGATAATCGAAGCGCGCCAGGTCTGCAGGAACAGGATCACCACCAGCACGACCAGGATCAGTGCTTCAAACAGGGTGTGAATCACCGCCTCGATGGAGCCGCGCACGAAGATCGTCGGGTCATAGACAATGCTGTAGTCCATGCCTTCCGGGAAGCTCTTTTTCAGCTCGGCCATTCTGGCCCGTACATCGTTGGAGATGTCGATGGCGTTGGAGCCGGGCCGCTGGAAAATAGGGATGGCCACGGCGGGCTGGTTGTTCAGCAGCGAGCGCAGCGCATACTGGCTGGAGCCCAGCTCGATGCGTGCAACGTCCTTCAGACGAGTGATTTCGCCATCAGCGCCTGCACGAACCACAACGTTTTCGAACTCCTCCTCGGTGACCAGACGGCCCTGGGTGTTGATCGACATCTGAAAACTGGTGGCATTCGGCGAGGGCGGGGAGCCCAGCTGACCTGCTGCAACCTGACGGTTCTGCTCGCGAATCGCATTGACCACATCGGTGGCGGTCAGGTTGCGTGAGGCCGTCTTGTTCGGGTCCAGCCAGACCCGCAGCGAATAGTCGCCCATACCAAACAGTTGCACGTCACCGACACCACCCAGTCGCGCGAGCTCATCCTTGATGTTGAGCACGGCGTAGTTGGACAGGTACAGCATGTCGTAGCGCTGATCCGGCGAGGTCAAGTGCACAACCATGGTCAGGCCGGGGGAGGCCTTGTCCACGGTGATGCCGATGCGCGTCACTTCTTCCGGCAGCTTGGGCTCGGTACGCGTCACACGGTTCTGCACCTGCACCTGCGCGTTGTCCAGTTCAGTGCCCAGCGCAAAGGTGATGGTCAGGGTCAGCTTGCCGTCGGCAGTGGCCTGGGACGACATATAGAGCATGCCTTCCACACCGGTGATGGCCTGTTCCAGTGGCGAGGCTACGGTTTCGCCGATCACCTTGGGGTTGGCGCCGGGAAAGTTGGCGCGCACGACTACTGTGGGCGGCACTACTTCCGGGTATTCACTGATCGGCAGCTGGAACAGTGAGATAGCACCGGCGATCAGGATCAGCAGCGACAGCACTGCGGCAAAGATCGGCCGGGAAATAAAGAATTTGGAGAAGTTCATCGGACAAGTCCCTTAGCCGCGCGGCGCAGTGGCGCTGGCGATTTTGACGGCCGCTTTGGGCGCCACTTGTGGCAGGTTGCTGGCTTCGAGGGCCTGGCGTTGTTTGAGCAATGCTGCGAGGGTGTCGGCGCTGGCCATCGGTGTCACCTCAGGGTCCACAGGCTGGCCGGGACGCACGCGTTGCAAGCCTTTGACGACGATGGTGTCGTCCTTGCCCAGACCGTTACGCACAATGCGCAGACCTTCGATTTTCGGGCCCAGTTCGACAGCCCGATAGGCAGGTTTGTTGTCCTTGTCCATCACCAGCACAAACTTCTTGCCCAGGTCGGTGCCCACTGCTTCGTCATTGATCAGCACCGCCGAGTAAGTGCCACTGCCCACCAGTTTCAGACGGGCATACAGGCCGGGGGTGAAATCACCGTCGGCGTTATCGAACACCGCACGACCGCGAATGGTGCCGGTCCTGGGGTTGACCTGGTTGTCGACAAAGTTCATCTGGCCCAGGTGCGGGTTGCCGGTTTCGTTGGACAGGCCCAGGTACACCGGAGTGGTCTGGCCGCGTTGGCCTTTGCGGGCCAGTTCGGTGTACTTGAGGAACACGCGTTCGTCAGCGTCGAAGTAGGCGTAGACCTTGTCGGTGGAGACCACGCTGGTCAGCGCGGTGACATCTGCTGTCACAATGTTGCCGGCGGTGATCTCTGCGCGGCTGACACGACCTGTAATCGGTGCAGTAACACGGGTAAAACTGAGGTTCAGTCGAGCCAGATCCAACTGCGCCTGAATGGCCGCGACACTGGCCTTGGCTTCCTGCGCCGAGGTGGTGCGCGAGTCGGCCAGCTCGGCGGAAATCGCGTTGTTGGTACGCAGACGCTCGCCGCGCTGGGCTTCATTGTCGCTGCGCAGTGCAACGGCACGGGCCTGTTGCAGCTGTGCCTCAAGACGACGAACTTCGGACTGGAACGGACGCGGGTCAATCTGGAACAGCAGATCGCCTTTTTTGACCAGCGAACCGTCGGTGAACGCTACCTGATCGATCTGACCAGACACCCTTGGGCGTACCTCGACGGTTTCCGGTGCTTCAAGACGACCCGTGAATTCATCCCATTCGTTGATCGGCTGCTCCAGCACCTTGGCCACGCTGACCTTGGCTGCGCCAGGCGCACTGGTGGCTTCCGGCGCGCGGCCGCAAGCACTGATAACGATAAGGGCGAGGGCGGTGAGGGGGTAGCGCAGATGGCTGAGTGTCTGGTGCATGGGAAGTTCCGCCGATAGTAAGGAATGGGCGGATTCTGTTGCGCACAGGGTGTTATTAACGAATCGAATAAACCGAAGGTTACTATCACTGGCAATGATGAGTACCCATAGGTCTTCGAAAACCTGCCTCCGGGTGACCCGCAAGGTGGATGGTGGCCAGGCATTCGGGGCTGAGAATGCTCCGCTTATGGCGAGCCAAAAAGCTCATGTCATATTGCTATCTCTTCGATCAATCTTTGCAATCGCCGCCGCTATCAAGTTGTCCAGCGAACTGTCGATCCTTGAGTATTACGATAAATCCCGAGGAAAAGTTTGATGAAGTCGACATGGCTGGACAATTTGAAGGTCAGCAAAAAGCTGAGTATAGGCTTCGGTCTGATACTACTGGGCGTGCTGACGGTCACCGCGATCGGCTACCTCAGCACCAACCTGCTGATCGAGCGGCTGGGCAAGGCAGCCAAAGTTTCTGAAGTAAAGGCCGATGCGCTAAGCCTCAGGATCGCTGCGCAGGCCTATACTGCCAAGCCTGACGCGAGCAATTCGCAGGGCTACACGGTCGCTCTGGACAACCTGGGCAAGACCATCGAGGACGGCCTGAAGCTTCTGACTGTTCCGGCCAATGCCGATATTCTCAGAGGTATTCGCGATCAGGTGGGTGGCTTGAGACAAACGTTCAGTCAGTTGGTCGATAATAATCGGCAAATTGATCAGGCCATGCAGCCGTTGATCACCATTTCCGAGCAGGTGAGCGGAAGCTTCGAGACACTCCTGCAAAAGACCTTCGACGACGTTTCCCGCTCGCTGGATCAAAGCGGTATCGACCAAGTAAAGATTGCCGGCGACCTGCGCAATGGCATGACCAGTTTTCGCCTGGTGTTTCGCCGTTATATCAGTATCCCGACCGCTGAAAACAGGCAGATCACCTTCGATGCTGCCGACTCACTGATCGCTCAGGTGAGCAGTGCGCGCAACCAATTGCCGAACAAGGCCGGCCCGGCAGTGGATGAGGCGCTCAGGGCACTGCAACAGTACAAATCGTTGATGGTCTCCATCTCGCAACTGATGCAACAGAGCGATCAGATTCGCGACAGCCTTCGCCAGCAGTCAATGGACATCGTCACCAGTACCGAAAAGCTGATGGCGGGCCAGGTGGTCAGTGCCAATAAAGAAAAAGACAGCGCGGTCACCCAGTTGCTCATGGTGGCGGTGATCGTATTGCTGCTGGGCATCTTCGCGGCGATCCTGATTACCCGTCAGATTACTCGCCCGCTCGATTCCACGGTGATCGCTGCGCGTCGAATTGCCGACGGCGATCTGACCAATGACCTCAGCACCACTCGCCAGGATGAGCTGGGCCTGCTGCAAAACACCATGCACCAGATGACCGTATCGTTGCGCACCCTGATTGGCGGTATCAGTAATGGTGTGACACAGATCGCCACGGCGGCCGAGGAGCTTTCAGCCGTCAGCGAACAGACCAGCGCGGGCGTCACTCAGCAGAAACTGGAAGTCGATCAAGTGGCGACCGCCATGAACCAGATGGCGTCTACCGTTCAGGAAGTGGCGCAGAACACTGAAGATGCATCGCAGGCCGCCAGACAGGCCAGTGATCGTGCTGCTCATGGCAGCAGCGTGGTGCAACACGCCACGCGTGAAATCAGCCAGCTTGCCGGTGAAGTGGGGCAACTGGGCGAGGCCATGCAGCGCCTGATACAGGACAGTGACAAGATTGGCGGTGTAATCGATGTGATCAAGGCGGTCGCAGAACAAACCAACCTGCTGGCCCTCAACGCGGCGATCGAAGCCGCACGTGCGGGTGAGCAGGGGCGCGGCTTTGCCGTGGTGGCCGATGAGGTGCGCTCGCTGGCTCAGCGTACACAGTCATCCACGACTGAAATCGAGGCGCTGATAAAGTCCTTGCAGGATGGCACCGGCGCGGCATCGGAGCTGATGAATGCCAGCCGTCAACGTACCGAAGGCACCGTGGCGCTGGCACGGCAGGCCGAAGAATCGCTGCTTGAAATCACTCATTCGATTGGGACCATCGAACAGATGAGCCAACAGATTTCTGCTGCCGCTGAAGAGCAGAGCGCCGTCACCGACGAAATCAATCGCAGTGTCATCAGCGTACGGGACATCGCCGATCAGTCGGCCACGGCCACTGAGCAGAGCGCGGCGTCTACCGTGGAACTGGCGCGCCTGGGCAGCAACCTGCAGGACATGGTTGCGCGCTTCCGGATCTGATTGCCGCCACTTTCAAAAAGTCGCGAGGCCCAAAAGTCTCACCCTGCAAAAAGAGCAGCGCTGGCAATCAGCGCTGCTCCACCAACTGCAAAAACCTTCGGGTTCGCTCGTTTTGCGGATTCAGCAGAATTTCGCCCGGGGTGCCGTCTGCCACGATGCGGCCTCCCTCCATGAACAGCACTCGGTCAGCGATGTCCTGAGCGAATTTCATCTCGTGGGTCACCAGTAACATGGTCATCTGAAATTCGTGGGCAATCGAGCGAATCACTGACAGCACCTCGCCGACCAGCTCCGGGTCGAGCGCTGACGTGACTTCATCGAACAACATGACCTGCGGGCGCATGGCCAGCGCTCTGGCAATCGCTACACGTTGTTGCTGACCACCGGAAAGCTGGCTCAGGTAGGCATCGGCCTTGTGAGCGAGCCCGACCAGCCCAAGGTATTGATGCGCGCGCTCAAGGGCCTCTTCGCGAGGCAGTCTGAGTACCCGTAACGGCGCTTCGGTTAAATTTTCCTGCACGGTGAGGTGCGGGAACAGGTTGAACTGCTGGAAGACCATGCCAACCCGATGTTCCACCGGAGCCTTGCGCGCGCCGGGCCAGTGCCATTCGGATTTGCGCGCGGGCACTGTTTCGCCTGCGACTTCTATGCTGCCTTGCTGATAGTTTTCCAGCCCCTTGATGAGGCGCAATACCGTTGATTTACCCGAGCCACTGGGGCCGATCAAGGCGACTTTCTGACCTTGAGGAATGCTCAGGTCCAGATGGTCGATGATCCGGTTGCGGCCGAAGTCCTTGACCACTTGTTTCAGCTGTATCTGCGCAGTGGTGACGGGTGGGATTGCGGTGTGTGCGAGATCAGACATGGCTGCGCCTTTCCAGGTATTTGAACAGCAACGAGGTCGGCACACTGATCGCCAGAAACATCAGCGCCATCACTGTGTACGGTTCGTTGTAACGATAGGTCATGCCGGCGATCTGCTTGGCAGCCTGAAACAGTTCAGGGATAGTAATCACCGCCAGAAGCGGCGTTTCCTTGAACATGCCGATCAGGTAATTGCCGAGCACCGGCAGCATGGGTTTCAACGCCTGCGGCAGGATAATGCGCCGCCAGGTGTCGCCACGGCTGAAGTCCAGCGCGCGTGCGGCTTCCCATTGCCCGGCAGGGATGTCGTCGATGGCACCGCGATACGCTTCGGCAATGTAGGCCGCGTAATAGCAGCCAAGACCTATCACACCGGTGGTGATGGCCGGGAAGGTGATGCCCGCCAGCGGCAGCGCGAAGAACAGCACATACAACTGGACCATCAACGGCGTATTACGGAAAAAGCTCAGGTAGCCTTTGCTCAGGCGATGCACGATGGTTATCTGCGAGCGCAGTGTCAGGGCCAGGATCAGACCGAGTAAAACCGCGAGCAGGAACCCCAGCACCACGACCTGTACGGTCACCAGCAAGCCCTGAAACAGCTCCGGCAGAATCGACCAGGCGAATGCGATATCAAACTCCATCGTTCATCCCCTTGCCGTGCGCCACGCGGTGGCGTGCTGCTCATAACGCTTGACCAGCCAGCTCAATGGCCAGGTCATCACGAAGTAGCAGACCAGCACGATGCTCCAGATCAGCGTTTGCTGGCCCAGCGTGGTTATCAATTGACTGCCGGTAAAGGTCAGGTCGGTGAGGGTAATGAGGGAAACCAGTGAGGTGGTTTTCAGCAGCTCGACCAATTGGTTGCCCATCGGCGGGATCATGAACGGCAGGGCCTGCGGCAGAATGATTCGCCGAAACGCGCTTATCGGCCCGAAATCCAGCGCACGCACAGCGTCACGTTGACCCTGGCTGACGTTGATCAGTGCCGAGCGAATGATTTCCGCGCCATACGCCGAAAACGTCAGCCCCAGCCCCAGCACACCCGTGGTCATGGGTGACAGGCGAATGCCGAACAGCGGCAGGATGAAGAACAGATAAAACAGCAACACCAATGCCGAGATGCCACGCAGCACTTCGACATATACCGTGGCGAACCAGCGTAACGCCCTGAATGGCGACAGGCGCATCAGGGCGATTACAAACGAGAGCACCAGCACCAGCAGTTCAGCAAGCACAGTGATCTGCAGGGTGATCCAGGCGCCGTGGGCCAGTTGTCTGGCAATGAAACCTGCGGTTTCCAGTGTTGCAGCATCAACAGGCATGGCCATACTCGTGTGGGTCAGGGCCGTTTACTGCGCGCCCTTGCGGGACGGGGCAGATCATGGGTTGCAGCGTTGGGCTGCGGTGATGGCCGGGTCAGCCAGTTCGTTTTCGGTGTAGCCGTACTTCTGCAGGATTTTCAGCAGCTCGCCCGACGCCCGGAGTTTGGCCAGTTGTTCGTTGAAAGCCTGTTCGAAGGCCGGATCGTTTTTTGGCAGGCCGTAGGTGTGGTAATTCCAGCCCGGTTTGCCACTGGCGTCCGGAATCTGCTCGAAAGGCAAGGCGCGCTCGATGTCCGGACTGTTGGCTTTCTTGATCAGACTGATGACTTCGGCATCCGGGAAATACACCACGTCCACGCGACCCGCCTGCAAGGCGGCCAATGCCTCGGTGTCCTTGTCGAACAACACCACGTTGCCGTTGGCGATACCGCTGTCTTTGGCTTCCTGAACCTGATTGCTGCCAGGTTGCGTGGCCAGGCGCACCTTGGCGTTGCTGGCGACGTCCTTGAGGCTGTGCAGGTTCAGCGGGTTGCCGGTTTTGACAATGAACGCACCGCCGGATCGCGTCACCGGGTTGGAGAACGCGATGACCTTGCAGCGATTCGGATTGATGAACAGGCCTGCACCGATCAAGTCGAAACGACCTGCTGCCAGACCCGGCACCAGCGAACCGAAGTCAGTGATGGGCGTCTCGATCTGCTTGATACCCAGCGGTTCGAGAATCGCACGCAGTATCTCTACGTTGGCCCCGGTCGCTTTGCCATCGGTGCCGATGTAGGCATAGGGCTGTTCGTTGGCGATGCCAGCGGTCAAGCCGTCAGTGCGGCCTTTTTCCAGCAGTCCGGCCAGGGCGGAAAACGAAATAACGGCATTCAGCAACAGCGCTGAACCCATCAGGGCTGGGAACGACAGGGGGTTGATGCCTTTCATTGCGGGTGCTCGAAGTAGGGGGATGGGGGCTTGTTGCTGATGCGGCCTGAACATGCGAGTCAGGTTCGCAACTTGGCCTGGTCTTGCCTGCATCCTGCTTCGGCAACGTTTGGTGCATAAGATGAAACTCTATAGCTATTAAAAAGATAATTTAAATATCGATAAGGAATATGCATATACGCAGTCGCCGACGCCATGGGTTTCAAACGTCGTGCGACCAATTGATGCAAGACCAGATATCTGTCAGTGCGTCCCTGTTTGTAACTCCAGACGCCGGCCAGGTATCGCAGCAATCAACTCCTGGGTGTAAGCCGCTTCAGGCCTGGCAAAAACATCCTCGGCCAGACCCTGCTCGGCGGTCTTGCCATGCTTGAGCACCAGTACCTGGTGGGCAACGCTGGCGACCACTGCCAAGTCGTGGGAAACCAGCACGTAGGCGATGCCGGATTCGGATTGCAGTTCGACCAGCAAGTCGAGAATCTGCGCCTGCACCGACACGTCCAGGGCCGAAACCGGCTCATCGAGCAGCAGCAGATCCGGTTGCAGGGCCAGCGCTCTGGCAATGGCAACCCGCTGACGCTGGCCACCGGAAAGCTCGCGGGGCAGTCGGTCCAGATACGCCACGGGCAAGTGTACTCGCTCGATCAACCGGCGCGCGGCCTGCTCCAGTTCACGGCCTTTGAGCAGGCCGAATGAGACCAGTGGTTCGACGATGCTCTCAAATAGCGTGAAGCGTGGATCAAGGGCCGCGAACGGGTTTTGCTGTACCAGTTGGATGCGTCGCCGTAGCGGTCTGAACTCGCGCCAGCCCAGGTCGGTGACATCCTGGCCGTCCAGCAAAACTCGCCCGTGCGTGGGTTTTTCCAGGCCCAGCGCAATGCGCAGTGCAGTACTTTTGCCAGAGCCGGACTCGCCGGCGATGGCCAGGGTCTGGCCGGGATAAACCTTGAAGTTGACGTCCTGCAATGCCTGGAAGCCTGTGTCTTCACCTTTCACGTAGGGCAGGCGATAGGTCTTGCCGATGTTGCTCAGGGTCAGCAGAGGCGTGTCGCTGCTCGATACCGGGCGCACTGTTGCCGGGCTCTTGCGCTGGCCGAAAGCCGGTGCTGCCGCGATCAGTGCGCGGGTATAGGTATGGCGCGGTGTGATGAGTATCTGTTGCGGCGGGCCTTGTTCGACCAACTCGCCCTTGTTCATTACCAGCACACGGTCAGCACGATCGGCAGCCACGCCGAGATCGTGGGTAATGATCAGCAGGGAAATGCCGCGCTCGGCCACCAGGCGTTGCAGGTGATCAAGGATCTTGCGCTGCACTGTCACGTCCAGAGCACTAGTGGGCTCATCCGGCGATGATCAGGCGAGGATTGCCCGCCAACGCGATGGCGATCAGCACGCGCTGACGCATGCCACCGGACAGTTCGTGCGGATACTGGCGGGCGCGTAATACCGGCTTGTCCAGACCGACCTGTTGCAGCAACTCCAGCACATCGGCATCCACCGCCGGGGAACGCCGGCCGTGGGCCTGAATCAATGCTTCGGCAATTTGCCGGCCGATGCGCAGGGTAGGGTTGAGGCCGACCATCGGGTCTTGCGGCACCAGACCGATCACGCTGCCGCGAACCCGACGTTTTTCTCGCTCGGAAGCTTGGCTCAGGTCGTGACCATCGACGTGCAGCTCGCCGCCTGTGATGGTCGCGTTGTCTGGCAACAGGCCGAGTATGGCGTTGGCCAGGGTCGACTTGCCGGACCCGGATTCACCGACAATTGCCACGGTTTCACCCCTGGCCACCTGAAACGAGACGCCGCGCACGGCCTGGTTGGTCTGGCCGTCGAAACGGTAGGCGACACTCAGATGACGAATGTCGATCAGTTGGGCGGTATCGGTCATCGTTGAGTCTCTTCCAGAGTGCGGGCGATGTGGTTGAAGCTGAACACTACGCCAACCACGAACAGGCCCGGCAGCAGCGACACCCAGGGCGCGGTCATCAGGAAGTGACGACCATTGGCGATCAGCGTGCCCCATTCGGCAGCCGGTGGTTCGGCACCAAAGCCGAGGAAACTCAGCCCGGCAGTCGCCAGAATCGCTGCACCGAAATCCAGTGTGGCAAGCACCGCCACCGGGCCCCAGGCGTTGGGCAGGATGTGGCGCAGCAGGGTTCGCGTCCAGCTTGCACCGCCCAGCCGCGCGGCCTCGACGTAAGGCAGGGTCTTGACGCGCAATACTTCGGCGCGGGTGGTGCGCGCGAATCCGGGGATGATCCCCACACCGACCGCAATGGCCACCGGAAGGGTGCCGAAACCGATGGCGGTGACAATCGCCAGCGCCAGTAACAGGCCGGGCAGGGCCAGCAATACATCGATCAGGCGCATGATCACTGCATCGATGCGCCCGCCTGCAAAACCGGAAATCACCCCCAGGCTCAGGCCACCGGCCATGGCGATGCCCACCGCCAGCAATGCGGCTTGTACCGACAGGCTCGATCCGTGTACCACGCGGGTGTAGAGATCACGGCCCGGTTCATCGGTGCCGAACCAGTGCGCGGCATTTGGCGCGGTGAGCTTTTCGCTGGGCGAGGTGGCGTAAGGCGCGTAGCTGCTCAGCAGGTTGGGTGCCAGCGCGGCCAGTAATGCAAAGGCGACCATTGCCACCGCGAGCAGAAACCCCGGACGACGCAGCAGGGGCTTGGCGGCCTCTACGGCGCGACTCAGGTTGCTACGCCGCCGCCATTGCGCGGCGGGGGCGGTTTTGCCGGAAAGGCTTTGACTGGAATCAACAAGGCGGGTCAGGCGCGCAAGGCGGTTGTCGAAGATAGTCATGGCGTCAGGAGACCTTTGGCGTGTGGGCGATGCGCGGATCCAGCGCGGGGTACAGCAGGTCAACGATCAGGTTGACCACGACGAAAGCAGCTGCCGAGACCGCAACGATGGCCAGCACCACCGGAATGTCCTGGCGCAGCACGGCCTCCTGGGCAAGACGACCGACCCCGGAGCGGGCGAAAATGGTTTCCACCAGCACGGCACCGGACACGGTGTTGCCCACTTGCAGACCGATCAGCGTCAACAGCGGCAAGGCAGCGTTCTTGAACGCATGGCGGGCCTGAACCTGGGCGCGAGTGAGGCCCTTGGCGTAGGCGGTAATGATGTATGGCTCTTTCCAGACGCCCTGAAAGCCGCGTTGTAAAACCTGCGCGTACACTGCAGCACTGGGGATCGCCAGTGTGACAGCGGGCAATATCAAGCTGGAAAAGCCCTGATTGCCGGTCGCTGGAAACCAGCCAAGGCTGAATGCGAACAGCTGAATAAACAACAGGCCCATCCAGAATACCGGTACTGAGAAGCCCAGCGACGGCAGCCGGGACAAGGCGACCTTCAACGGCTGCCAGCGCACGTAGGCGGTGAGGTAAGCCAGCCCGACGCCACCGATCAGCGACAGAACAATGGCCAGCCCCGCCAGGCTCAGGGTTTGCGGCAAACGTTCGACCAGCAGTTCCGAAACCGGACGATTGAGTGTCAGCGAATTGCCGAAGTCCCCCTGAACAGCGCCCCACAGCAGGTCGACATATTGCTCGAAGACGCCTCGGTCCAGCCCGTAATAGAGCTTGGCTTGAGCCAGGTCCTGCGCGGACAGGGAGTCGATTTCGACACCTGAGGCGCTGAGCATGATCGACAAGGTATCGCCGGGCAGCAGATACAGAATGAAGTAGGTGATGCTGTAGGCACCCCAGAGTACCAGCAGCGCCTGGGCGATCCGGCTGAGGATATAACGGCTCATGGCGCTGCGATCTCGATATCGTTGAACAGCGCAAAGCCTTCCGCCGTCCAGTGGAAGTTACGCACGTTTTTCG
This sequence comes from Pseudomonas amygdali, assembly GCF_002699855.1. GTDB lineage: Bacteria > Pseudomonadota > Gammaproteobacteria > Pseudomonadales > Pseudomonadaceae > Aquipseudomonas > Aquipseudomonas amygdali. Next base: position 77,587 of record NZ_LKBW01000112.1, read on the forward strand.
CCGTGGCGGCTTGCCAGACCCGCTCGTAGACCGGGAATGCCGAACCTTCATCGATCAGCAGGTCCTGCAGGTCGCCATAGGCTTTTGCGCGTTGTTCGCTGCGCGTGGCGGTCAGCCCGGCGTCAAACAGTTCCAGGGCTTTGGGCAGCGTTTGCGGTGCGTAAAGGTTGGTCGCCAATGTCGAACTGTTGGCGCTACGCGGGTCGATGATGGTCTGCAGGATGATCGGGTCGGCGCGGGTCATGTAGGTGGACGTCAGGTCATAATTGCCTGCCGCATTGGCAGCTGCCCATTCGGCGGTGGTCACCACGTTGAGCTTGAGCTCGATACCCACTTTGCGCAGCTGATCCTGAATCAGCACATCACCAGCGGTTTCAGCGGGGGACAGGTTGTAGGCCAGCTTCAGTCGTTTGCCGTCCTTGTACCGATAGCCGTCGGCGTTCTTCTGCCAGCCGGCTTCGTCGAGTAAACGCTCTGCACCCTGAGGGTCATAGGCCAGTCTGTCGGCCTGATTCTTGTAAAACGGCGTGGTGACGTCGTAGATACCCGACACCGCCGGAAATTGCGGGTTGTAGACAGTGGCGGCGTAGGTCTTGCGGTCGATGGCTTTTTGTAGCGCCAGACGCACATTGCGGTCAGCGAGGATGCGATTGCCGCGCGTGTTGGGGTACATATTCAGGGCCGGCCCTGGCAGCGAGCGGCTCTGGATAGTCGCGCCCCTGGATTTGAACAGGTTCAGGTCCACTTCGGAAAACGGGTTGCGTGGCCAGAGGATGTCCACCTGGCCCTGAACGAACTGGCCGTTGCGCACGCTCTCTTCCGGAACGTAACTGACCTCGACCGCATCCAGATGCGCCTCGCCCCTGTTCTGCGCATTGGCCGATGGCCATGCATAGCCCTTGCGTTTGATCAGGCGCAAACCGCTTTCAGGGGTGTAGCGCTCCAGCACGAATGGCCCGGTGCCGATGATTGCACCCAGCGAGCGTTCCTTGACGCTGAGTGTGTAGGACTCCGGGGCAAGAATGGCGAGGTTGGTGGTTGAGGTGGCTTGCAGAAAGCCCGCATTTGGCGTGGCCAGCACCAGTTTGACAGTGAAATCGTCGACGACTTCGGCGTGGTCGTAACCCTTCAGGTAGGTCGCGCCAAAGGTTGCAGGCAATTGCGCGGCAAACGCTTTATTGCTGTCGTAGGCGGTCTTCACGGCCTGTGCGTCGAAGCGCGTGCCATTGCTGAACGTCACATCCTTGCGCAAGTGGAAGGTGTACTCAAGCGCGTTTTCACTGACGTCCCAGCGTTCTGCAATCCAGGGAATGATAGTGCCGGTCTGTGGGTTCTGATCGGTCAGCGACTCGGCGACATTACGCAGCACCACGCGGTGCTCCAGCCAATACACCTGGAACGGATCAAGGCTGACCAGCGTGGTGTTGTCTCTGAAGAAAGCTACTTTAAGCGTCTTGCTTGCCTGGCCTTCTTGCCCAGAGGGCGAGCAGCCGAGCAGGGTGAGGGCAGTAATGACGGCGAATAACAGGCGTGCAAGAAGAGGGCGCACGGTCATCGCGCTGTCCTCCGATATACGAATCTGTAGGCGAAAGTCGAAGGTTGAGTGCGGTGCATGGAAAAGTCCTCTTCAAGTCGAGCGCAGCGATCCGGCTGGTTTTAAGACCGTATTCTTATGTAAGGAGGCTGTAAAAGTATTTTTTCTTATAAGCTAATATAGGTTTTTATGATTTATTTGATAGTTTATTATGCTTTATAGGTATTTTATGGCGCTTGGTTTATGTCTGCGGTGTAGGTTCGCAGCGATTCCAGAGAGAAGCGTGGTGGAACCTGTTCTTTCCTGATCGCCACACATTGCTGATTTTGCGGGTGAGTCAGCCCGCAGCATCAGGGCGCGCAGGCGAATCCAGCAGCGGAATTGTCGCTGAGTATCCTGATCACGCAGCCCATGCAGGTCTGATTGCAGTGGATGGTTTGCGAACCGGCTTGATGCCGGTTCGTTCGTTTACAAGGTGGCTCCCGCCGCGCCTGCCTTGCTCTTGAGCGCTGCTTCAAGGCGGTCAATGAACAGGCGCACCCTGTGAGGAACGCGCTGGCGTGTTGGCAGCACTGCCGTGACAGACAGCTGTTCGGGCATGGCATCTTCGAAGTCCACCTGCTGAAGGCTGCCTTCGTTGATTTCCTGTCGGACATCCCAATAGGTCAGCATGGCCAGTCCCATACCTTGTTTACATGCCGTGCGCACGGCCTCGACGCTGTTGGCAGAGAAGGGGCCCTGAGCGCGAATGGTGATGGGCTCGCCGTTTTTTGTGAACGACCACCAGGGCATTGCGTGCAAGGCAATGCACGGGTGGTGTCTGAGTTCCTCCAGTAGCGCTGGTTTGCCGTGCCTCGCCAGGTAGTCTGGGCTTGCACACACCACCCGTGGGTTGGGTGCCAGCGATCTGGCCACCAGAGCGGAGTCACGTATCGTGGCGATCCGAATGGCGACATCAATGCCCATCCCGACAATGTCCACGATGCTGTCCGACAACGTCAGGTCGATACTCAGGGCGGGATTCTCCTGCATCAATACCGGCAGTAGCGGCATGATCACGGTCTGACCAAACACGCTGGGCGCGGTGAGCCGCAACACGCCACTGGCTGTACCGGTATCGCCTTTCAGCGTGGCGCGGGCAGTTTCGCTGGCGTGCAGCATGGTTTTTGCGTGTGGCAGAAACACTTCGCCCTCTGGCGTCAGTGATACCGAGCGGGTTGTACGGTGAAACAGCCTGACCCCCAGGTCGTTTTCCAGCGCAGCCAGACGTCTGGAGATTGCCATCGGTGACAACCCGAGTCGACGCGCCGCTTCCGACAGGCTTCTGCTGGAAGCAATGGCTGCGAACACCTCTATATCAGATATTTGCACGGATTCTATCCATTTTCGTTAAAGCGCCTTATCTGAACGGCCGGGTTCCAATGGTCTTCGCCAGCCCTTACCGTTGCCGCAGGTTCTGTCCATGACTGCGGGCAATTCGCAGGCGATCTGCACAGTGAGGGTTTGAAGTATGAGCGAGATAAACAAACACGTTACAGCCCCGTTCGACATGGGTCATCTCAAACTTAAGAACAGGTTTGCGGTGGCACCCATGACACGCGTGAGCGCGGACGAGCAGGGCAGTGCAACGCAGAACATGACGCGCTATTACGAGCGGTTCGCCAAGGGTGGTTTTGGCCTGATCATCACCGAGGGCAACTATACAGATCGCAGTTCTTCCCAAGGCTACCGCTTCCAGCCCGGGCTCACCGATGACGAGCAGGCTCAGGCATGGCGTGCCACGACCAATGCTGTGCACCGGCATGGCAGTGTCATGATTGCGCAGCTCATGCACGCAGGCGCACTCAGCCAGGCCAATCGCTTCGTCAGCGAGTCGGCGGGCCCTTCGGCCATTCGTCCCAAGGGCGAACAGATGGCGTTCTATTACGGCGCGGGGAGCTACCGGATTCCGCGAGCCATGAGCGACAAGGATATCGCCGAGGCCATCGACGGGTTCGCCCGTGCCACGCAGCTGGCCTTAGGCACTGCGGGCTTTGACGGTGTCGAGATTCACGGCGCAAACGGTTATTTACTGGACCAGTTTCTGACCGATTACAGCAATCAGCGTACCGATCAATGGGGAGGTGATGTTGAGCAGCGCCTGCGCCTGACGCTCGATGTGATTGCCGAGGTGAAAAAAGTGGCCGGGCAAGCCCCGGTCGGTGTGCGCCTTTCACAAGGCAAGGTCAACGATTTTCAACATAAATGGGCGGGAGGCGAGCGCGATGCCGAGATCATTTTCGGTGCGCTGGCAGATGCCGGAGTCGATTACATTCATGTGACGGAACACGAGGCATGGCAACCTGCTTTTGCCCAGGGTGACGCCAGCCTGATCAAACTGGCCCGTCGCTACGCGCCCGATGTTGCGCTGATCGCCAATGGCGGCTTGCACGACCCGGAAAAAGCCGAGCAGGTGCTGCGCGAGGGCGCTGACATCATCGCCGTGGGCAAGGGCGCCCTGGCAAACCCGGACCTGCCGCGGCTGCTGCTCGAAGGCCGAGCAGCCCGCGACTTTGATCCTGCCCTCCTCGGGCCGATCGCCAACATCAAGGACAGCGAACTGGTCTGATTGCTTCTGATGAGTATCAGCGCTTGCTCAGCGTGCTTAATGCCAAGTCGATAGGCGTTGCGCCCTGGGTCAGTTCGATGATCTGCCGGGATATACCGGGTCGTTCGACCAGAGCAGCCAGGACGGCGGCTACGTCGTCGCGTGGTATTTCGCCATAAGCAATGGCCAGGCCTGCGCTGACCTTACCGCTGCCCTGGCTGTCGACCAGGGTGCCCGGTCTGAGAATCACCCAGTCCAGTTCTGAAGATGCCAGATACACATCGGCCTGTTTTTTAACCCGCATGTAATTCTCGAAACCGGCTGAAGTGTCTGTGCCGCGCGCAGCTTCAGGAAATGCCGACACCAGCAGGAAGCGATTTGCCTTGGCAAGCACCGCGGCTGCCACGGCGGTCTCAAGGCCCTTGCCATCAATGGCATTGGTCAGCTCGATGCCCGTGCCGCCGGCCCCGGCGGTGAAAACTACCACGTCGCTGCCTGCCATCAAACTCGCCAGTCGAGACGCATCCAGCTCGCTGAGGTTGCCGAGCAAGGGCAGGGCGCCGGTCTCTTTTATGGCCGCTGACTGCTCTTCCTTGCGGTGCAGTGCGAGCACTTCGTGACCGTTGTCGGCAAGGTTTTTTACAAGGCGTCGGCCGATCTTTCCGGCGGCACCGATGACGAAAACTTTTGACATGAGATCTTCCTCGCGCACGCTTGGCGGGCTTGAAATTTCGTGCTCTGAGACATCCTGAATAAGTATACCCATTGCAGAGCGTCAGTTGGTATACGGTTTTAGCCGAGCAGATAAAGCACTGGCGACTTTTTTACCGACCTTGATTGATGGCTTTTCAATCCACTTAAACATGACTGATGCCATAACGATACTGGCAGTGATCGACAGGATGAACACACCTGATTTCTCAGTGGGTGATGCATTTTTGGACATGAGTTGAGTCAAAAAAACCATCAGAGAGAAATGTACAAGATAGAGTGAGTAGGAAATATCACCGAGGAAAATCAACGTACGATTGCTACCTGCTTCAGAGCGATAACTGAGCATGATCACCGCCGTCATAATAGTCGCGGCTAGCCAGAATCCGCCGCTGATGCCATAGGCCTGCGGGCCGATAAAGCCGGCACTTATTGTTGCAAGCAAGAGCACCAGTCGCATGAATTTTCGTCCGAAAGGTGTTAGCAGGGGCAGTGTGTTCGCGAGAGTTAATTCGGCCAGCATCATGCCGAAGATGAATTCAAAAGCAATGGTGTTGCTAATCAGTTTAATCCAGGCCTGCCACCAGTGTATGACCACAATCGCTGGCGTTGACTGTGATGAGAAGTCAAACTGATCATTATAATAAAGTTGAAAGCCTACCGAAGACATGACAAAAACAAGGGCGCAGATATAGCTGCGGTAACGATAGCTGATGCTCATGGAAATAGTGAATATGAGGTAGAACATGATCTCGTATGACAGCGTCCAGGGTGGCCCCAATACGCTGAAACCAAAAGAGGGAGCCGGAAGACTGTAGTCCAACAGGCAAAAATAGAGGGTGCATGCCATCTGGTGAAGTGCTTTTTCTGGATAAACAAATAGATAGGAAAGCAGCCAGACGATAAAGAAAACCGGCCATATACGAAAGAGGCGTTTGACGATAAATGATATCGGTCTTTCAGTGGTCTGGTAAGTAATAAAAGTCATAATAAACCCACTGATGATAAAGAAAATATCCACGCCCAGTAGTCCAGGTATATGTTTTATCCAACCCTCCCCCAACAAAAAAACGTTATGGGACAGAACGACAAGTAGCGCGGCGAATCCACGCAAATACTGTAACGAAACTATTCTCATTGACTGTATTCCCATCATTGATCGGGAGGAACATCGAAGGCGGATTTGAAAACAGGAAATAGCTGCGAGTGGATCAAGGTATTGGAAATACCGATCACCCCATGGCTGGAAAACCCTGTCCATATTCCAGTAATAGATCTCTCTTTGACCATTGCAGGCGAGTTGCATCAAGCCACCTCGCTCATCGATCCGTCTACTGTCAGAAATGACAGTTACCGCGTTTTTTTGATCAGTGGTCGCGAGACACTCAGTAATCCATATCCTGCGCAATCGGGGGCACCGGCCGTGCTGAATGCCTCTACGAGGCCGACGGCTTCGTCACGAGCGATCTGGTGGTTACCGCGCAGGTTATTGACAAAAATAATTTGTGCTTATGAAAAATTTATATTGATTTATTTTAGGTTAGCGTGGCTTTAGTATGAAGCTACCTTGAAAAAGCCGTCGGGCAGGGATCGTATCGTCCGACCTCATAAGCCAATAAGAGCTGTAATCGGAGTCCTGATGAGTCTTTCTCCTTTCCATCTTGCAATCCCTGTTTACGACCTGGCCGCGACACGTGCCTTTTACGGCGAAGTGTTCGGTCTTTCCGAAGGACGCTCCAGCGCACAGTGGGTCGATTTCGACTTCTACGGCCACCAGTTGGTGATCCACGAGCACCCGAAAACCGCTTCTCAAGAAAGTGTTCACAGCAACCCGGTGGATGGTCACGACGTACCTGTTCCGCACTTCGGCATCATTCTGGAATGGGGCCAGTGGGAGGCCCTGGCGGAACGCTTGAAATCTTTCGGCACCGAGTTCGTCATCGAACCCTACATTCGATTCAAAGGGCAGGTGGGTGAACAGGCGACCATGTTCCTGTTCGATCCCTGTGGTAATGCCCTTGAGTTCAAGGCCTTCAAGGACATGAGCCAGCTCTTCGCAAAATGATAAAAGGCCTGGCGCGCAACATTGCGCCAGGCCTCTTGAGTGATCAGCAAGTCCTGAGTCAGTGCTTGTTCAGGGCCTGCTGGTTAATCAGTTCGACCAGCGCTTGCACAGGCTCGCTCAGGCTGCGACGAGCGCGATGTACCAGCCCGATATCACGATGAAACGTGTGTTGTTGCAAATCGATGGAACGCACACCAGCAGGCCAGTCCTGACTGCTCGCGGTTTCTGGGACCAGTGCGACACCCACGCCATTGGCCACCAGTTTGATGATCGCATCCAGTTCATCGAGCTCGCATACTTCACGCAGGGAGACATGGGTTTGTCGCAGGAACCGGTCAACCTGACGGCCGCCAAACGACGATCGGTCATAGCGGATGAATGGGTGAGCTGAAACCAGCTCCGACCAGTCATCCCCAAGCGTATCGGCAGGGACGATAAGGCGATAGGGTTCGCTCACCAATGTGGTCCATCGCAAGTCACTGTGCAGCGAGAAGGGTGGGCGAATGATTGCGGCCATGTCGATCTCGCCAGCGTCCACCTGATTGACCAGATCCATGGACAGCCCCGGGATGACACGCGTCCTGCACGCGGCGAATCGTTGGTGAAACTCGGCAAGCGCCTGCGGCAGAAATGAGCGCTGTACAGAGGCAATCGCGCCGATAGTCACCAATACGTTAGCGGGCAACCCCACCGTTGGAGTGCCCAGGGCGTTGAATTGGCGCACCAGGTCCTGCCCCTGTAACAGCACCTGTTGGCCCATTCGGTTGAGTTGGGCTGAGCGTCCTTTTCGGTCAAACAGCTCGACACCGAGTTCCGCCTCCAGACGTTGCATCTGCGCACTGACGGCGGCCTGGGTGAGTCCTATCTTGCTACCGGCAGCCGCAAAAGTCCCTTCTCTGGCCACGGCAATAAATGTTTTCAGTTCTTTGATCATGATCAAATAATAATTGTATTTTTACTGAAAATGCATTTATTAAATTTGTTATTGGCGGGTTGTCCCGCCCGTATGTGAGCGATCACGAATGGCGACAGCCATTGCGGACCGCTCACACTTATACCTACTCCATGGCCTCGGTCAAACCATGATCTTCGCCGAGAAATCCGCCGCTCTGGTGATGCCACAGCCGCGCATAGGTGCCGTTCTTGCCGAGCAGTTCGGCATGGGTGCCTTGCTCGATGATGCGACCGTCGTCCATGACAATGAGCCGGTCCATGGCTGCGATGGTAGACAGGCGATGGGCGATGGCGATCACGGTCTTGCCTTTCATCATTTCATCGAGGCTTTCCTGAATAGCCACTTCGACTTCCGAGTCCAGCGCGCTGGTGGCCTCGTCCAGCAGCAGGATCGGCGCGTTCTTGAGCATCACCCGGGCAATCGCGACACGTTGACGCTGACCGCCCGACAGCTTGATGCCACGCTCACCCACCAGGGTGTCGTAGCCGCTATTGCCCTGCTTGTCGCTCAGTTGGCTGATGAACCCATCGGCCTGGGCACTGGCCGCCGCGCTGTGGATTTGCGCATCAGTCGCGTCGGGACGGCCATAGGCGATGTTGTCGCGAATGGAACGGTGCAGCAGGGACGTGTCCTGAGTGACCATGCCGATGGCGCTACGCAGGCTGTCCTGGGTGACATGCGCAATATTTTGCCCGTCGATGCTGATCGCTCCTTCGTCCACGTCATAGAAGCGCAACAGCAGGTTGATGAGTGTGGACTTACCGGCGCCGGAGCGACCCACCAGGCCGATTTTTTCACCCGGCCGAATGCTCAGGTTCAGGGCATCGAGCACCTGACGTTCACCGTTGTAATTGAAACTCACATTATCAAAGGTTACCGCACCACCCGTGGTGACCAGGGCGGCTGCATCCGGCGCATCCTGAACCTTGGGGCCGCGGGTCAAGGTTTCCATACCGTCCTGTACAGTGCCAATGTTCTCGAACAGCGAGGTCATTTGCCACATGATCCAGTGCGACATGCCATTGACGCGCAACGCCATGGCGGTAATCGCCGCTACGGCACCGGTGCCAACCTGACCCTGGTGCCACAGCCACAGTGCATAACCACCTGCACCCATGATCAACGCGACCACCAATACCTGATTGACGATCTCGAACTGGCTGACCAGACGCATCTGGCGAAAGCCGGTGAGCTTGAAGTCCTCCATCGCAGCGCGTGCGAAGTGCGCCTCACGTTTGGAGTGGGAGAACAGCTTCACCGTGGTGATGTTGGTGTAGGCATCCGAGATACGCCCGGTCATCGATGAGCGCGCGTTAGCCTGCTCCTGTCCGACTTTGCCCAGGCGAGGCACGAAATACAGCATGGCCAGACCGAACAGGGCGATCCAGGCAATGAAAGGCAGCATCAGCTTCAGGTCGAAGCCGCCGGCCAATGCAATGATCGCGATGAAGTACACCCCGATTCCGGGTGCGATTTCGATGAGGGTGAACAGCACCTCACGCACCGACAGGGCCGTCTGCATCACCTTGGTGGTGACACGGCCAGAGAATTCATCGGAGAAAAAAGAAAGGCTTTGGCGCAACATCAACCGATGGAAATCCCAGCGCAGCCGCAATGGCAGGTTGATCGCCAATACCTGGTGCTGCACCATCGTACGCAACGCCACCAGCCCGATGCTGGTCAGCAATACCAGACCGATGCCCCACAGCACGCTACTTTCCTGCATGGCCGTCGCGTCGCCGGCCTTCCACGCCGACAGCAGGTCCACGACCTGTCCGAGGAAAGAAAACAGCCACGCTTCGTAAATCGATACGCCGGCACTCAATAGCGCAAGCGCCAGGATATAGCCACGAGCCCCCCGTGTGCAGGCCCAGAGAAACCGCACCAGACCGTCAGGAGGCGGCGGCACTTCGTCGGGCGGGAAGGGGTCGAGCCATTTTTCAAACGCGCGAAGCATGGTGGTCTCCGAAAGGATTTAGTGAAGATTCTGGCATTGGACGCCTATGCACAATGCGTCGAGGCATTACCAGGGAATGCAGAGGTTTCTGAGCTTACGGGTCATTGGTCGTCGGCAACACTACGCAGGCTATCCCACAGTCCCATCATTTGAGTGACTGCAGCATCCAGTGTGGCATATGGAACACCGTCGCGAGCCAGTGTAGACAAGCCCAGAAGAAAACTGTCGAACGCAGCAGCGAGGGTCTCCGGTATCACCGTCGCGGGCAGCTCCCCTGCGGCAACGGCGCGGTGGATGCAGGCAACGATACCCGCACGATTCAGGTTCCGGGCTTTTGCGAGCGGTTCGGAAATAGCCTTGCTCTCTTCCGTGCAAGCGCTCATCAGGCCTAACGCCACCAGGCATCCCTTGGGATGATCGGGCTCGCACTGCATTTTTGCGGACCGGCGAAGGGTAAGTTCAATCGCCTCCCTTGGCGGCAGAGTGTTGTCAAACAGGCTGTCGGTAACCCGACCGTGGGTGGCGAGGTAGCGCTCCATCACCTCATTGAACAGCGCCTGTTTCGAGCCAAAAGCGGCGTAAAAGCTTGGCGCGGTAATGCCTCCGCCTATGTTCGCCTTCAATTGGCTCAAGGATGTCGCATCGTATCCATGCTCCCAGAACAAATGCAGCGCCTGATTGATTGCCACGTCACGGTCAAACGTGCGCGGACGTCCCATCTTTGCCATGCCAGGTCTCCTTCAGAATCATTTAAATACTAGTCGATACGTAAGTCATTGACTACCTTGGATGTCCTGCCTATATTTGTATCGATCAGTATATTAGTGGAGAGATTCGAATGACGGCAGACGAGAAACAGAGCGAAAAACTTCCGCTCGGGGCATTGCTGGCTTTGGCGATGACAGGGTTCATTTGCATCGTGACCGAGACGTTGCCTGCGGGTTTGCTGCCCGAAATCGGCAGTGGCCTGGGAGTCTCGGCATCGTTTGCAGGGCAAATGGTGACTGTTTATGCGTTGGGCTCACTGCTGGCAGCCATTCCGCTGACCATCGCTACGCAGAGCTGGCGCCGCCGAACAGTCTTGTTGCTGACGATTGTCGGCTTCCTGATATTCAATTCCGTCACTGCGCTGTCTTCCAGCTACTGGCTGACCCTGATCGCGAGGTTTTTCGCTGGCGTCTCTGCGGGGCTGGCCTGGAGCCTTATCGCGGGTTACGCACGACGTATGGTCGTCCCGCAATTGCAGGGCCGCGCGCTGGCGGTCGCGATGGTAGGAACGCCCATCGCGTTGTCATTGGGCGTGCCTTTGGGAACCTGGCTGGGCGGGTTGATGGGCTGGCGCATGGCATTCGGGTTGATGTCCGGAATGACCCTGCTGTTGATCATCTGGGTGCTGATCAAAGTGCCGGATTACCCTGGCCAGTCCGCTTCACAGCGCATGGCATTGCGTCAGGTCTTTTTCACCCCTGGCGTACGCTCGGTACTGGGAGTGGTCTTCACCTGGATGCTGGCTCACAACATTCTTTACACCTACGTCGCGCCGTTTGTTTCCGAGGCCGGGTTGGCGAGTGACGTTGATTTGGTATTGCTGACATTTGGTGTCGCCGCGCTGGCAGGCATCTGGGTAACGGGACGGCTGGTTGATCGTCATTTACGCAAGACCGTGCTGGCCAGCCTCGCGAGCTTTGCGGCGGTTTCGGTGTTCCTGGGCCTGTTTTCTGGCTCGGCCCTGGCCATCTATGTAGGCGTATTTATCTGGGGCCTGACCTTTGGGGGGGCCGCCACGCTTCTGCAAACCGCGCTCGCCGACTCGGCAGGTGAGGGCGCTGATGTGGCGCTTTCGATGAATGTCGTTGTCTGGAACAGCGCTATTGCAGGCGGTGGGCTACTGGGCGGCGTGTTGCTTGGGCAGTGGGGCGTGAGCTCGTTTACGTGGGTCTTGTTTGCATTATTAGTGCTGAGCCTGGTTATTGCGCTGCGTGCGCGGGCTCATGGTTTTGCGAGAGGCGATCGGCTGATGGAGTAAACCGGTGCCAGTGGCTGGAGACAACCACTGGACTTGCTCTTCGCTCAACACATGGTCGTCGGCGAGGCGAGCGCCATGGCGTTATCGCATCGCCGGCCGATCGTCATTACGCAATGCTGTAAGCGTTGAATGCCTTGCCCTGTTGCAGGGCGGTGACGATGTTTTTACGGGTCACCGGCAGTTCGCTGCCTTCATTGTCGACGAAGGTTGTTTCCTGCAGTTCGGCGGTGTCGCCTTCGCCGACAAAGGTGAAACCAAGGAACTCGAGGGCTTCGCGGTCGACATTAAGGTTGGAACGCGGGGTGCGTAACGGCAGGCTGACACTCTGGCCATCCTTGCTGATGGTGTAGACCTCGGCTTCCTTGCGGGCACGCGTCGTCTTGCTCTTGGCGGTAGTGGGGTTGCTGATCGCCTGATGCGTCTGGTTCAGCACCTTGAGCGCCAGGCCGTAGACCAGTTCCTGAAATGCCGGGTCATTCTTGTAGCTGGACAGAATACGGCTGATCGGGAACTGCGTGCCAAGATCGGCCAGTGCTGCGCTGTCTGCCGCTTCTGCATCCTTGAGGCGTTTCAGTTGGCCCATCAGTTCGTAGGCTTTGTCGTCATCGTGCTCATCCTGCGCCAGACGAATGGCGGCACGCAGCTCACGGATTTCTTCGCTTTCCTTGGCGGTCTGGAACGCATCAAGCACCATCTCGCTGATGGTCTTGGCCTGCGGCACGTGCTGGGAAAGACCAATTGCGCTTTCGTATTCCAGCTTGGAGGAGGTCAGGGCTTCGTTGGTCTGGGAATCAGGCATTGAATTTCACTATTTCAGGTTTGAGGCATTTCAGGTTTGAGGCGCGAAAGGCTCAGGGCGTTTCGGGGGGCGTAATTTAGTGGAGCAACGCGAGGATGTCACGGACCATTAGCCAGGAGGTCCAGTCAGCACCTCGGCTTTGACCGAAGACAAGCAAGAAGTGAAGGCACTGGCCAGACCCGCTATGAGGGTACGAAAGATGCATGGAGCGTTCAAAAGTCAATTTGATGACGCACCCATGAAGCATGTTTATCGTCCCTCGGTCAGGCTCGCGCCTTCCATGCTCACCAAAGCACTGATTGGCTTTATTGCCCTGGTGTGTGTATCGCTGGTTTTGGCTACAGCCTGGCAGATGAACCAGTCCAGGCGTGAGCGTGTCGCTACCGCCACAATTACGGTTTCAAACATCGTTCTTGCTGCCGAGCAGCAAGCTCAGGATACGGTACGACAGGCTGATAATACGCTGCGTGATCTCGTGGAACGCGTGGAGCACGATGGTGTAGAAGGGCCTCAGCAAGCTCGGCTGGCGAAGCGAATGGCTCAGGACGTGTTGAACGTCAACGGCATTCAGGGGCTTTTTATCTACGATGCTCAAGGCAACTGGGTCGCCAACTCTTTTTCTCGAGGTATACAGTTAAAAAACAACAGCGACCGCGCGTACTTCGTCTATCACCGCGACAACGCCGACGAGTCCATCCACATCGGTTCCATCATTGAGAGCCGCAGCACGGGAGACAGGGTCATCCCGATCAGCCGACGTATCAATACTGCGGATGGCACATTTGCAGGTGTGGCTCTGGCGACTGTGCCCGTGGCCTATTTTCAATCATTCTTCAAACGTATGGATGTGGACGACAAGGGCGTTATTTTCCTCGCGCTGAACAATGGCGACCTGCTGGCTCGACGACCGACGCTGGCAGCATTGATGACCACCAATATCGCCAAAGGTGATCTTTTGACTCGCTATCTGCCATACAGCGACAGCGGCACCGCTGTGTTCAAGTCTGTAGTGGATGGCGTGGAAAGAATTTATGCCTATCGGCGGGTGTCCGGATTGCCCATCGTCGCCGCCGCTGGTGTGTCCTGCGAGTATGTATTCGCCCCTTGGTGGGCTTATGCATATCGATCCATGGCGCTGGTCGGCATGATCAGTTTGACCCTGGTTTTACTCGGCATCTTGTTATACAGGCAAATCCGACACCTGATCACTGCGGAAAATGAGTTGAGTGTCGCCAGAGCCGACCTCGAGATTATCGCCAGGACCGACAGTTTGACGCATCTGGCCAATCGGCGTTGTTTCGATGCTACCTTTCAACTGGAGTGGGAACGAGCTTCCAGAGATAACTCATCCATCGCCCTTATTTTGTTGGATATTGACTGGTTCAAACAATACAACGACTGCTACGGCCATCTGCGGGGCGACGACTGCCTAAGCCAGGTAGCGGGGCTTATCGGAAGCGGTATCAAGCGGCCTGGCGACCTGGCCGCACGATATGGCGGAGAAGAGTTTGTGATTCTGTTGCCTGGCACAGATTTAACAGGTGCTTTAAGCGTTGCCGAAGAGGTCAGGTTATCCATTGAAAACGCATTAATAGAGCACTCCGCCAGCCCGCTGGGCAACGTAACAATCAGCTCGGGCGTGGTGGCGATCAACGCACTCGAGACGGAGGGTTACACAGCGGCCCTGAGGGAAGCAGATCGACTTCTTTACTGCGCCAAAACCAGAGGTCGCAACTGCGTCGAGGGGCGGTCGATGGCCCATTCCACACGAAAGCAGTTCATAGGCCAGCCCGTTCTGGATTCAGGCCGCTGCTGAGTTGAGGTCTTGTAAAGTCATGACCGCTTTTTACCATCCAAAAGGTCTTTCGACGACGAGCTTAAAGTTTCCAGATTTGGGTCGATAGCCTCTTCAATATGTCAATAATAATTTAAAGGCAGGAATCTCGAATGCGCCTCCGAAACCTCAATTTAGCTCCCCGAGCTGCCTTGTTTTTCACGTCAATCATCGTATTGGTATTCGTGCTGGGGGTATTTGCAGTCCTGCAAATGGGCAAGCTCAGAGACGCCGAGAAAGACGTCGAACTCAATTGGATGGCCAGCATCCGCCAAACGGCGTTGATGAACACCACGATCCTTCGCCTGAGGCTCGAAACGCAGCGAGGCCTTGCTGATCCTCAATCCATTCAAAAGACTATTGAAAGCTTCGCTGGCTACCGTAAGGCATTCACCGAAGCGGTGGCGAACTATGAGCCCCTCATCGCCGATGAAAAGGAGCGCTCGTTTTATATTCCGGTAAAAAATAGTGCTGATGCCTATGCCAAACAACTGGATATTCTTGAGCCTTTGATGAGACAGGGTGATATCGCGGCTGCGGTCAGCCTGGTGAGTACCAGCATCCGCCCTCTGACGAACACGATGGAGGTGCAGATCAAAGACCTCACCAACTTTAACAACGAAGGCGCTGCACGGGCCGGGCAAACTGCGACGGATCTCTATGAAAACGGCCTGTGGCTTGTTGTAGGCCTCATAGCGGGTGTCGTTATCTTGACGGTCGGTTTGGCATTACTGCTGACGAAAAGTATTACCTCCCCGATTAACGACGCGCTGTCTGTCGCTGAGCGCATCGCGGCCAGTGACCTCTCCAAAGAGGTCTTGGTAAGCGGGACGGATGAAGCCGGGAGACTGTTGAAAGCGCTCGCGCAGATGCAGGCAAACCTGCGAAACACTATCATGCAGATATCCGATTCCTCTACTCAGCTGGCGTCTGCATCTGAAGAGATGACGGCGGTTACCGAGGAGTCGAGTCGCGGCCTTGTTTCCCAGAACGATGAAGTCAATCAGGCAGCGACAGCGGTCACAGAAATGAGCGCTGCCGTTGATGAGGTCGCTCGTAATGCCGAGTCAGCTTCCGAAGAGTCCAAACGTACCCAAGGCTATACCGAGGTAGGTTTGGCGCGGGTGGCTCAGACGTTAAAGTCAATTCAAAAGCTGAACGGTAACGTTGAAAACACGAGCGAGCAGATTCAAGGGTTGTCAGACCGTGCTCAGAGCATCACCAAGGTTGTCGAGGTAATCAGGGCCATTGCAGAGCAAACCAACCTGTTGGCGTTGAACGCCGCCATCGAAGCCGCACGGGCGGGCGAGCAAGGCCGTGGATTTGCGGTGGTGGCTGACGAAGTAAGGGCTTTAGCCCATCGCACCCAGGTGTCTACTCAAGAAATCGAGCAGATGATTGCTGCCATCCAGAGCGATTCTGACCTGGCCGTGAAGGCGATGAATACGAGCAGAGACCTTGCGACCGAATCACTTGGCGTTGCCCAAGAGGCTAGTACCTCGCTGGATCAAATATCAACGGCCATCATTCAAATCAATGAACGCAACCTCATGATCGCGACTGCTTCTGAAGAACAGTCTCACGTCGCTCGAGAGGTGGACCGAAATCTGGTCAGCATTCGTGAGCTTACGACACAGAGTGCTGCCGGAGCCGCGCAAACCGCGAGTGCGTGCGGCGAAATGTCAAAGCTGGCGGTTAATCTGAATCAGTTGGTTAATCGGTTTGTTGTGTGAGAACGGTTTTGGGGGCTGTATCCAGTTCCGGCATGAACGCCTTGAGGCGTGGGTCTTCCACCGCAGGGCTTGATTGCTTGATCAAGTTACAGCCGCCCGTGGGTGCAGTGAGGTAAAGCATGCCCTCAGATGTGCCCCCCAGTGTAGAAATCCACTGGAAGTGAATTTAGCTTCATGGTTTGTGGAAAGGCAGAAATGATCAGCTGAACGGCCTGCCTGCGGACTCTTAAAGACTATCCGGATCCCCAAAAAACATCTGAATCCGCGACCTCAACCAGCGCTCCCCCGGATCATTATCCTGCGCGCCCCTCCAGGCCATGTGCAGTTCGAACGTGCGGGTTTCAATCGGCAGGTCTTCAGACCGAACGCCCCCAGCGGCTGTTAGTACCTGCGCTGCATAGTCAGGCACGGTGGCGATGATGTCGGTGCCGGTCAGCAGTGTCGCCAGGCCATTGAACTGTGGTACGGCGAGGACGACGTGGCGTTTGCGGTCGATTTTTTCCAGGTGCTCGTCAATGAACCCGCTCAGGTCGCCGGCGAAGGAGACCAGCGCGTGTGGGCGGGCGCAGAAGTCGTCGAGGCTCAAGGGGCCTGGTATCGAGTCGGCCCGCAACAATTGCGGCTTGCTCCTGCGCAATACCTTGCGCTTGGCGTTGGCAGGCAGGTCCTGGGTGTAGCTGACGCCGACCGAGATTTCACCCGAGGCCAGCAATGGCGGCATGAGGATGTAATTGACGCGTCTGACCACCAGCACAATCCCCGGAGCTTCGGAGCGCAGGCGTTTGAGCAGGGTGGGCAGCAAGGCAAACTCGACGTCGTCCGACAAACCGATGCGGAACACTGAAGTGCTGGTGGCCGGGTCGAACTCTGACGCACGGCTAACCGCTGTCGAGATGGAGTCGAGTGCCGGCGAAAGCAGGCCGAATATTTCTGTGGCGCGGGCGGTGGGCTCCATGCTGCGCCCGGTACGCACGAACAGTGGGTCGTCGAACAGGCCGCGCAGGCGAGAAAGTGCTGCGCTGATGGCTGGCTGGCCCAGAAACAGCTTTTCCGCCGCACGTGTAACGCTGCGCTCATGCATCAGGGTTTCGAAAACGATGAGCAGATTGAGGTCGACGCGACGCAGGTCGTTACGATTCATGCGGAATATCTCGGGCCATTTGTCGGTTGGGACGTGAGCAGGGTGCGATAGTACGAGCAAATGCGGGTCTGGCGCAGGGAAAATTAATGGCAAGGCCACGGAATGTCCACATGGCTTGCAATGTCTCGTCGACATGCGAACAATGGCGGCCATTGCGCATCGTGGCTTCCAGACGCTTTCTGGCTGCGACATGCAGCTCACAGGACACAATCGATGACAGGCATGTCGACTATCAATAGCCACCGATAGTGTTCCCGGCAATGCCCGGATAAAGTTTGTGGCATCAAGGTTTACCAGGCGAGGTTCTAAATGTCCCGCACGATCCGTATTCACCAGTTTGGCCCGGCCGAGGTGCTCAAGCTCGAAGAGCATCCTGTCGCGTCGCCTGTTACCGGCGAGGTGCAGGTGCGCGTCCAGGCCATCGGTGTCAGCTGGTACGACGTTCTCTGGCGACAAAATCTCGCGTCTACCCAGGCCCGGCTGCCTGCTGGCCTGGGTTATGAGATGGCTGGCGTGGTGACTGCGCTGGGCGATGGGGTCGACGATTTGCAAGTCGGCGACAAGGTCGCCAGCTTTCCGGCAGCCGATGCCAACCAGCACCCGGTCTATGGCGAAACCATCGTATTGCCGCGTCGGGCATTGACTCGCTACCCGGATGTGCTTTCGCCGGTCGAGGCCAGCGTGCATTACACACCTTATCTGGTGGCGTACTTTGCCTATGTTGACCTGGCGCGTATCAAGTCCGGGCAAACCGTGCTGGTCACCGACGCCAGCCACTGTTCCGGTCCTGCTTTCGTGCAGTTGGGCAAGGCGTTGGGTGCCCGGGTGATCGCCGCGACCAAGACCGAAGATGCCCGTGAGTATTTACAGTCTCTGGGTGCCGACAAGGTGGTGGTCACCGAAGAGCAGGACTTGTTGATGGCAATCAACAAGTACACCGAAAACCGTGGTGTCGATGCTGTTTTCGATGGCCTCGGTGGCCCGCAGATGTCGATCATGGGTGATGTGCTCGCGCCACGCGGCAGCCTTGTGTTGTATGGCCTGCAAGGCGGTAATCAGACGCCGTTCCCGGCCTGCGCTGCGTTCCAGAAAAACATTCAGTTCTACGTGCACTGCCTGGGCAATTTCACCGGCAAGCCTGAGCTGGGTATTACTCAGGATGAGGCTGCACTGCAACGCGCCTTGCAGCAGATCAATCAAATGACCGCCGACAAGGTACTTGCGCCGTTGCAGACGCGCAGCTTCCCGTTCGAGCAGGTGGTGCAGGCGCACCGTTACATGGATGTCTGCCCGATTGGCGGGCGTGCGGTGCTGGAAGTCGAGTCGGTCTGACTCGGCAGATTTCAAGTTTAAGCGTGTTATCGAAAAAGCCTTCCGAACGGAAGGCTTTTTGCATTCTATTGTGAAATCCCTGCCATTAATTAAACGTCATTTGAATAACGCATCGTCGAGCCTGTGTGGGTGCGCTAACGGTGAGTGAGAATTAAAAAAAGATAACCACAACAGATAAGTTTACGTCAGGCTCAATTGTTTATTAAGGTTTATTGGTTCTGTCAGTTAGCGTGATCCATAAATGGTATTTCCTACGAGCTTTGATGAAAACATGATTGAGCGCAAAGCCTGCCGGTCACTGGAGCGCCTTGAGCGGCCAGCCTTATGGCTGGCGGCATTGCGCCGTGGTGAGTCAGTCGCGCAGCATGCAAGTAATCGAGGTATTAAACAGTAAGTTTAGTGGCAGGGAGAACGTTCGGAAGGCTGTACTGTTTTTAAGCACAAACTGTGTCTTGTAATTGTGTTCGCGATATTGATAATGCGTCGGTAATTACCACTCAGGGAATGAGTCATGCTCGACTATAAACTTGGTTGTCAGCTTGATGTTCAATGTTCTGCCTGCACCGTGTCGCGTTTTGAGCGACAGGCAGGTGACACACAATGAGCTCTATCCACGAACAGGCAATGAATTACGTCTATCAGCAAGTATTGCAACGTTTGCTGGGGTATTTCACCCGTGCGGAACGCACGGCGTTGCAGTTGTTGATTCAGCGATTGATTGTCGCGGCTGGCGGGATCGAGCGAATTTCCGGTTTCAAGGTGCTGGTGGCGTTCGGCGGTGGCAAGGACAGTGCCTACACGCTGGCCT
Organism: Pseudomonas amygdali; assembly: GCF_002699855.1. Classification (GTDB taxonomy): domain Bacteria; phylum Pseudomonadota; class Gammaproteobacteria; order Pseudomonadales; family Pseudomonadaceae; genus Aquipseudomonas; species Aquipseudomonas amygdali. The sequence goes on from NZ_LKBW01000112.1 coordinate 97,069, forward strand.
TTTTGCGCGCCGCCCAGTTGAGCATTGCCTGTCGATCGCCCGGTACGTTCAATTTGCGGGTCGCCAATCGACGCCACGCGGGAATGACACCCGCGGTGATGGATAACATCAACCGCACCTATTCAGCATTGTTTCTGTATGACGACCCGCGCGTCGAAACGCTGGTGATCGACAACCAGTACACCCAGGCCTTCGAGCCGGATCTGCCTTTTTCCAGCGCAGGGCGCGAGCAGAATCGCCTAGACATGCTGCTTGGCGGACACCTCTCCGCAGGTGACGCGCGCACCACGTTTTGCAATACCTGCTATCTGGGGCTGGCGGAATTTCTGGGGCGCGCGTTGAGCTGGGGTAACGGTGTCGATGCTGTGGTCAGTGGCGATTCACGCAGGGAGCAGCGGCAGTACGCGACGTGGATCATGCGTCTGGCCCAGCGCACCGGGCAATACACGGGCAGTTGGGGCAACCAGACGCTGACTGGCGTACTCAAGGTCATCGACACGATCGGCCAGGCGTATTACCACGAACTGTACGGGGACGGCGAAGACAGCCCGCGGGCAAACCGATCCATAGCGGTCCCTGAAAAAGCCAACGCGCCAGCCTTTATCACCATCGCCGATCTGGTCAGTTGCAAGGCAGACGAGCACTGGAACCTGCTGACTGAATTCCTTGATTTCCGCTTCGATGATCTGTCGTTCAGCTTCAGTGAGTCCGATTGCGCCAACCCTTTGCTGATGGCTCATATGCGGGGCCTGACTGCGCAGTACCTGCAAGAGCGAAATTATGCCGACGGGATAGCCGAATACCTTGAGCTGGCAACATCGCTGATGCGCAGAAAGCAGATGCCGCCACGATTGATTGATCAGGCGCTCAGCGCTTATGCCGGGCGGGCGCGAATCGAGACGCGTCGCGAGCTGGCCTCAGGCTTCGCTCAGGAGGGGTTTGGCCTGAACGAGACTCAACTGGTCTGCATGCTGTTCTCGCCATTCGTCAATCAGGGCGATGGCCTTGAATCATTTCTGCGCCGCTGCCATCCCGGCATGCTGGTGGCACTGCCGGATCTGCACAAGGTGCTCTCGGGCTCAACGGCCCCGGATCAAGTGATGCAGTGGCTGGTGGATATCAGCGGTCTGAGCCTCCAATCGTTGCAAAACCTTTACGGCAAACAACGGGTGAACTTCGATGACCCTCATTCGATCATCGCCAGAATTCGCGCTGCCGATCCTGACAAACGCCGAATCATGACCGTTGACCCGGCGACCGGTCAGGCAGTGGTCGAGATGCTTTCCGGGCGCTGAACCGGTTTCGGATCATGGCTGCTGTCGGCAACCGGCGTCAGTCATGTCGCGATTTTCTGAAGCCTGGTCTGGCTGAGCTGCGGATACCTGGATGAAAAACAACACGGATTTCGCCTATCAGGCGGTTTACCGCTACCTCGTGCGGCTGGTCGACCAGCAGCAAGGCGAGCTGGCGCTGAAGATGCCGTCACTGCGACAGCTGGCACAGCGACTGAGCGTATCGATATCCACGGTGCAAAGTGCCTATTCGCTGCTGGAGAAGGAAGGGCGCGTTTATTCGCTTCCCAAGTCCGGCTATTACTCGGCACCGTGCAGCGGGAACAGGGAAGGGCGAGCATGCCCTGACAGCGATGGCGATCTGTTGCACGTGCTGTGTGATAACGCCCGTCGCCCGGGCATGTCGCTGCTGGGGTGCGATGAACCGACCCTTCTGCATGCACATGAAAGTCCGCTGCCGGCAATGGAGCAAGAACTGGTTCGCCGTTATCCGCGCCTGCGGGAACCAGGTTTTCAGCCGTTCGGCGAGCCAGAGCTGCGCACCGCACTGGCAGCCCGCTATACCCGCGACGCGGAACACTGCTGGCACGCTGACAATGTCTATGTCGCCCCGGACCTGCATGGGGCGTTCAAGGCCGTTATCGAAACGTTGGGGTTGCGCGGCGCTGTGGTACTGGTGGAGTCGCCTTGCGCCTGGGCGTTGCTGCGCTTGCTGCAATCGTTCGATATCCGCGTTATCGAGCTGCCACTGGACGATACCGGCAGCCTTGATCCTGCTCGACTCGATAGCCTGTTGCGCGACAATGATATCGGGCTTGCCGTGTTGCCTTCTTTACTGAACCCGGTGCGAGGCAGCATGCGCCCGCCGGGTAACAGCGAGGCCGTTACGCAAGCGTTAAACCGCCACCAGGTCTGGGTGCTGGAAAATGACAGCCATGCGGGTGTGCAATTTGCGCACGAGCAGGCCCCTCTGCGCCACTGGGTTGACCCGCAGCGTCTGGTGATTATCGGCGCCTTTGACAAGAGCCTTGGGCCTGAAGCCCCTTACGGCTATCTGCTGTGCAAAACCCTTGAGGTGCGCTGGCAGCAGTATTTTTGGCTGCGAGCATTCGAACTGCCGCCGATTCGTCAGCGGGCGATTGCCAGGCTGTGCAGCAGTGGTCGTCTGGACGGGCAACTGATGGCGTTGCGAGAAACCCTGGCCAGACGCATGCAGTCGATGACACAGCAACTGGATGAACAGACGGGCGGAGCGTTGCGTTATCAGGTACCCGAGGGCGGCTGTGGCGTCTGGGCCGAGAGCGTACACCCCGTGGATATGCGCCAGGTCTTCGACAGGCTGCTGGCCCAGCGCATCGTCATTACTCCCGGCGAACTGTTCAGCCTGCAAAACCGCTACGGGCAGCATTTGTGGGTCAGCTACGCCATCGACTGGAGCCAGGATCCGGCCGCGCGCCTGGGCGCGTTGGGAGAAGCGTTAGCACAGGCGCGTCTGCCCTAGACACTTACATCGCAGGCCGTCGATCCATTTATGTTTGCCACACGTGATTCAAGGCTGTTAACTGGACGCCTGTCCAGTATTCACAACCTACGGCTTCCCAGCGCAGTGACCCCGACCGCCCCTGTAAAACCCGACTCCGAGCCAGCCCTCATCAGCGAATCGCCTGCGCGTTATGTCGTGGCCGTGCGCGCACTGTGCGAGTTCACCGCCAAGGTCGGCGATCTTGACCTGCGCTTCACACCATCGCCAACGGCTCAGGAAGGGATTGCCGGACACCGTACGGTCGCGTCGCGTCGTGGTGCTGACTACCAGGCCGAGCTCTCATTGAGTGGTGACTATCGCGAGCTGACGGTAAGGGGCAGGGCGGACGGGTACGACGCCGGTCGCAATCAATTGGAAGAAGTGAAGACCTATCGCGGCGAGCTGGATGCGATGCCTGCCAACCACCGTCAATTGCACTGGGCACAGGTGAAGGTCTACGGCTGGCTACTTTGCCAGCGTCTGCAACTGGAGCAAGTGACGCTGGCACTGGTGTATTTCAACATTGTCAGCGAGCAGGAAACCCTGATTCGCGAGTCATTCAGTGCAACGACGCTGCAACAGTTCTTCGAGCAACAGTGCACGATATTCCTCGGCTGGGCGCAGCAGCAAATGGCGCATACGCAGGCGCTGCACAAGATGCTGGGCAGCCTGAAGTTCCCTCATGCGTCCTTTCGTACCGGGCAACGGGTGCTGGCCGAGTCGGTGTACAAGGCGGTGAGCACCGGCTGTTGTCTGATGGCTCAGGCACCCACGGGCATCGGCAAGACGGTGGGCACGCTGTTTCCATTGCTCAAGGCGGCGCCCGGTCAGCAGCTCGACAAGATTTTCTTTCTCACCGCCAAGACTCCCGGGCGTCGGTTGGCGCTGGATGCGCTTGAGGTCATCAATCACAGTGCGCCGGAGCTAAAGCTGCGGGTGCTGGAACTGGTGGCGCGGGACAAGGCCTGCGAGCATCTGGACAAGGCTTGTAACGGAGATTCCTGTCCACTGGCCAATGGCTTTTACGATCGTCTGCCAGCGGCCCGCGCCGCTGCACTTGAGTCGCCCTGGCTGAATCAGGCCAGCGTGCGCGAGGCCGCATTGCGGCATCAGGTCTGTCCGTATTACCTCAGCCAGGAACTGGCACGCTGGGCTGATGTAGTAATCGCTGATTACAATTATTACTTCGACCTCAGTGCGCTGCTGTTCGGCCTCGGCCAGCTCAATCAGTGGCGCGTGGCGGTGCTGGTCGACGAAGCGCACAACATGGTCGAGCGGGCCCGGCAGATGTACAGCGCCAGTCTTGATCAGAGCCAGTTGAAAGCCCTGATCCAGACGTCGCCCGAACCCGTTAAAAAAGCCTTGCAGCGTCTCGACCGGCAATGGAATGCGCTGCACAAAGTGCAGCCCGCTGCCTATCAGGCGTATTCGGCGGCACCGGAAAAATTCATCGGCAGCCTGAACCAGTGCATCTCGACCATCGGTGATCATTTCAACGAGCACCCGCAGACAGTGGATGGCACGTTGCAGGGTTTCTATCTGGAAGCCATCGGCTTTGCACGCATCGCCGAGCTGTTCGACGAGCATTTCATATTCGACATCACCCGGCGCGAGGCGGGCGGCAAGCGCATCCTGTCGCGCCTCAGCCTGCGTAACGTGGTTCCAGCACGCTTCATCCGTCCGCGCCTGACCGCTGCGCGCAGCACCGTGCTGTTTTCCGCAACGCTCAACCCGCGGCATTACTATGCGGACCTGCTCGGGCTGCCGGTCAACACAGCGTGGATCGATGTGGAATCACCGTTTAATCACGACCAACTCGACGTGCGGATTGTCAGCCGCATTTCCACCCGTTTCACTCATCGTCAGGCCTCGCTGGCACCGATTGTCGAGCTGATGGCGGAGCAGTTCGAAGCGCGGCCAGGTAACTACCTGGCGTTTTTCAGCAGTTTTGATTACCTGCAACAAGTGGCTGAACTGATGGCGCAGACTCATCCGCACATCACCCTCTGGCAGCAGGCGCGGGGCATGGGCGAGAGTGAGCGTCACGCGTTTCTCGACCGCTTTACCCTGAGCAGTCAGGGCATCGGTTTTGCCGTACTGGGCGGTGCCTTTGGTGAGGGCATCGACTTGCCGGGCGCACGGTTGATCGGCGCGTTCATCGCCACGCTGGGGCTGCCGCAGCTCAACCCGGTCAACGAGCAGTTCAAGCAGCGCATGGCCGCATTGTTCGGTGCTGGCTACGACTACACCTATCTTTACCCCGGCGTGCAAAAGGTGGTGCAGGCCGCTGGACGGGTGATCCGCAGCCAGAGTGATCGTGGCTTGGTGATGCTGATCGACGATCGTTTTGCCGAGCACAAGGTCAGGCAGCTGTTTCCGGCGTGGTGGCGGCCTGAAACGTCAACGGCTTAGGGATCGATACTCAAGCAGCGCTGTCGAACTGCCAGTAAACTGCCGCATCGATTATGTTTTTACCTGCAGCAAGTCTTTATTTTTTCTCTGTATTTCATTTCTTAGTGGAGGTTGTATGAGTCTCAGTCCTTTCGCCGGCAAGCTGGCACCTGCGCAGTTACTGGTCGATATTCCGAGACTGGTCACGGCTTACTACACCGGTCAACCTGATGCATCGGTACCTACTCAACGCGTTGCGTTCGGCACTTCCGGACACCGTGGCACGTCGTTCGATCTGGGCTTCAACGAATGGCACGTGTTGGCTATCAGCCAGGCGATCTGTCTGTACCGAAAGGCAAATGGTATCGACGGCCCTTTGTTCCTTGGGGCTGATACTCATGCGTTGTCCACGCCAGCCGCTGCCACCGCTCTTGAAGTGCTGGCCGCCAACGGCGTTGAGGTGATGATCTCGCAAGGCGATGAATACACGCCAACCCCTGCGGTGTCTCACGCCATTATCTGTTACAACCGTGGCCGTACTTCGGGGCTGGCTGATGGCATCGTCATCACGCCGTCGCACAACCCGCCGCAAAGCGGTGGCTTCAAGTACAACCCGCCCAATGGCGGCCCGGCTGACAGTGATATCACCAAGTGGATCGAGAACAAGGCCAACGAACTGCTGGCCGAGAAAGTCACTGGCGTTTCACGCATCAGCCATGAAAAAGCACTGCGTGCCGACACCACTCACCGCCATGACTACGTCAACACTTACGTAGCCGACCTGAAGAACGTCATTGATCTGGACGCTATTCGCGATTCGGGTCTGCGTCTCGGTGTCGACCCGCTGGGTGGGGCCGGGGTGAACTACTGGTCGGCGATTGGCGAGCATTACGGCCTGAACCTGGATGTGGTCAATAAGTTTGTCGATCCTACGTTCCGTTTCATGACCGTTGACTGGGACGGCCAGATTCGTATGGACCCGTCTTCCAGCCATGCCATGCAGAGCCTGATCGGTCTCAAGGACCGTTATCAAGTGGCATTTGCCTGTACCCGGATCACGACCGCCACGGCATCGTGACCCCGAGCGGTGGCCTGATGACGCCCAACAGCTACTTGGCGGTATCCATCGACTACCTGTTCCAGAACCGTCCTGAGTGGCGCGCCGATGCGGCAGTCGGCAAGACTGTGGTCAGCAGCGGCATGATTGATCGTGTGGCTGCGCGCCTGGGTCGACGCCTGTACGAAGTGCCGGTCGGCTTCAAGTATTTCGCGCAGGGCCTGTTCGAGGGTTCGTTGGGCTTTGGCGGTGAAGAAAGCGCCGGCGCCTCGTTCCTGCGCCGCGACGGTACTGTCTGGACCACCGACAAGGACGGTCTGATTCCGGCCTTGCTGGCTGCGGAAATCACTGCCCGTACCGGTCGTGACCCAAGCGAAACGTACAAGAACATGACCGACGAGCTGGGCGAGCCGTTCTCGACCCGCGTCGACGCCAAGGCCAACCCGCAGCAGAAGGCGCTGCTGAGCAAGCTGTCGCCAGAGCAGGTGACTTCCACCGAGCTGGCGGGTGAGCCGATTCAGAAGGTACTCAGCAACGCACCGGGAAATGATCAGGCGTTCGGTGGCGTGAAAGTCATGACCGAAAACGGCTAGTTTGCCGCACGCCCTTCAGGCACCGAGGACATCTACAAGATCTACGCCGAGAGTTTTGTCAGCGAAGATCACCTCAAGCGCCTGGTGGCAGAAGCTCAAGTGCTGGTGGACGGGGCGATTTCGCCGAAATAATCACTGCTTTCGTCAAGGCCCGAAAAACCTCGAACCTCAACCGGTTCGGGGTTTTTCAGCTTTTGACCTGTGGCTCAGTCGCGATAGAAGACCTGCACCAGGTGATAACCGAATTTGCTTTTGATCGGGCCGTGCACCACGCGTAGCGGCTTCTTGAAGATCACCTGATCGATGGCACCGACCATTTGCCCAGGCCGGACTTCGCCCAGATCACCGCCACGTTTGCCGGATGGGCAGCTAGAATGCTTTTTAGCCAGCACGTCAAACGCCTCACCCTTGGCAATGCGCAGCTTGAGCTGTTCGGCCTCTTCGGCGGTTTTCACCAGAATATGGCGGGCTTGGGCTTTCATGTCGCAATATCACCTGCTGCAAAAGGCTGCCATTATGCCTGCTCTTGCTGAGCGACGCCCGCGCGTCACGCGTGCCGTCATGATGGTCGTCGTCTTTTTACTTCATTTTGTACGGTATTGATTATGGATTTTCCGGCGCTGTTGAAGATTCTGGCCAGTCAGGACGGATCGGACCTGTATCTTTCCACCGGAGCGCCTCCGTGCGCCAAGTTCAACGGCGTGCTCAAGCCGCTGGGCAGTGAAACCCTCAAACCGGGCGAGGTGGCGGTGATTGCCCAGGGGCTGATGGACGAGGAGCAGAAGCTCGAATTCCTGCGCGAACTGGAGATGAACCTTGCTGTTTCGCTGGCGGGCATCGGCCGGTTCCGGATCAATATCTTCATGCAGCGTAACGAGGTGTCCATCGTCGCGCGGAATATCAAGCTGGATATTCCGCGTTTCGAGGACCTGTTCCTGCCGCCCGTACTGCTCGATGTGATCATGGAAAAGCACGGCCTGGTGTTGTTCGTCGGTGCCACCGGCTCGGGCAAATCGACCTCGTTGGCAGCGCTGATCGATTACCGCAACCGCAACGCCAGCGGCCATATCATCACCATTGAAGACCCGGTCGAATTCATCCATCGGCACAAGAAGTCCATCGTCAACCAGCGCGAGGTGGGGGTCGATACCCGCAGTTTCCGCGCGGCGCTGAAGAACACGTTGCGTCAGGCTCCGGATGTGATTCTGATCGGCGAAATTCGTGACCGCGAGACCATGGAGCATGCGCTGGCGTTTGCCGACACTGGCCACCTGGCGATCTCGACCCTGCATGCCAACAACGCCAATCAGGCGCTGGACCGGATCATCAACTTCTTCCCGGAAGAGCGTCGTGCGCAGTTGCTGCATGACCTGGGCAATAACCTCAAGGCGTTCGTGTCCCAGCGGCTGGTTAGAACCCCGGACGGCAAACGTCGCGCAGCGGTGGAGGTGATGATGGGCACGCCGACCATTCGCGACCTGATTCAGCGCAATGAACTGACCGAACTCAAGGGCATCATGGAGAAATCCGGCAGCCTCGGTATGCAGACCTTCGACACGGCGTTGTTCAATCTGGCCGTCGAGGGGGCGATCAGCGAGGAGGAAGCGCTGAAGAATGCCGACTCGCAGAACAACGTTCGTCTGCGCCTCAAACTGCACAGTGAAGGCGGAGTCGCCAGCCTGACGCCGCCGCCCCCGGCCCCGATCGGCAGCAGCACGGCAAGTACCGCCGAGTGGGGGCTGGTCGATGACGACGCGCCGGGGCCGCAGGCGTAAATCGGTGAAGCTCCTGCGCCCTCCGGGCAGAAGCTTCGTTGTGGACCAGATTATTCAGGGCGCGCAGCAGCCAGCAATTCCTGTGTATAGGGGTGCTGCGGTGATTCGAACACATCGTGGCTGGCACCGCGCTCGACAACCTTGCCGTCCTTTACCACGATGACATCATGGGCGAGCGCCTTGACCACCGCCAGGTCATGACTGATGAACAGGTACGTCAGGCCGTGCTTTTCCTGAAGCTCGCGCAGCAGTGCGACGATTTGTTTCTGCACGGTGCGGTCCAGCGCCGAGGTAGGCTCGTCGAGCAGAATCAGCGCTGGTTTCAGCACCAGCGCCCGCGCAATGGCGATACGCTGACGTTGACCGCCGGAAAACTCATGGGGGTAGCGATGCCGGCTCTGCGGATCGATGCCGACTTCTTCCAGTGCCCGAATGACCTCTGCATCGCATTTCGTCGGGTTGTTCTGGCTGTGTACCTCCAGGCCCTCACTGATGATCTGCGCCACTGACATGCGCGGGCTGAGGCTGCCATAAGGGTCTTGAAAGACCACTTGCATCTCTTTGCGCCACGGGCGCATCTGTTTCTGGCTCAAGCCGTCCAGCGCCTGCCCGCGGAAGCGGATACCGCCGCGTGATTCCAGCAGGCGCAGGATCGCCTGGCCCAGTGTCGACTTGCCGGAACCCGATTCGCCGACGATGCCGAGGGTCTTGCCGCGCTCGATACTCAGGCTGATGTCATCCACCGCCTTGAGGTACTCCTTGTGCCGCCGCAGAATGCCGCCGGTCAGGGAGAACCAGACTTTCAGGTTATCGACCTGCAGAACCGTTTCCCGCGTGTCGCGTGGCAGCGGCTCGCCCGCAGGTTCGGCATCCAGCAGCAGGCGGCTGTAAGGATGCTGCGGCGATTTGAACAACGACTTGCAATCGGACTGCTCGACAATCTCGCCGGCACGCATGACGCAGACGCGCTGCGCCACGCTATGAACCAGATTGAGATCATGACTGATCAACAGCAGCGACATGTCCAGGCGCTGCTGCAGCTCCTTGAGCAGCAAGAGGATTTTGCGTTGCACGGTGACGTCCAGTGCAGTGGTCGGTTCGTCGGCAACCAGCAGTTCCGGCTCGCATGCCAGCGCCATGGCAATCATCACCCGCTGGCGTTGGCCTCCGGACAGTTCGTGCGGGTAGGCTTTCAGGCGTTTTTCCGGCTGCTGAATGCCGACCATTTCCAACAGTTCGACAATGCGCTTCTGCGCTTCACGGCCACTGATGCCACGATGCAGCAGCGTCTCGCCTATCTGTCGGGCCACGCTGTGCAGCGGGTTCAGCGAGGTCATCGGTTCCTGGAAAATCATGGCAATGCGGTTGCCACGCAGCTCGCGCAGGGTGCGCTGGTCGGCACCCACCAGTTGTTGACCCCGGTAGGTGATGCTGCCAGTGGTCAGCGTACCGTTGTGCGGCAGCAGTTGCAGGATCGAGTGCGCAGTGACGGACTTGCCGGAGCCGGATTCACCCACCAGCGCCAGGCATTCACCGCGGCGTACGTCCAGGCTCAGGTTGCTGACGACCTTTTGCCCGCTGAACGCAACGCTCAGGTCGCGAATTTCGATCAGGTTTTCCGGCATATCAGGACCTCGGGTCAAAGGCATCACGCAGCGCCTCGCCTATGAATACCAGCAGCGTCAGGATCAACGCGAGGGCAAAGAACGCTGTCAGGCCCAGCCAGGGCGCTTGCAGGTTCTGCTTGCCCTGGGCGATCAGTTCGCCCAGTGAAGCGCTGCCCGCTGGCATGCCGAAGCCCAGGAAATCCAGAGCGGTCAGGGTCGAAATGGCACCGGTGAGGATGAACGGCAGATAGCTCAGCGTCGCAGTCATCGCGTTGGGCAGGATATGACGCATGATTATCTTCCGGTCCCCCAGGCCCAGTGCACGCGCTGCCTTGACGTACTCCAGGTTGCGCCCACGGAGGAACTCGGCGCGCACGACATCAACCAGCGTCAGCCAGGAAAACAGCGCCATGATGCCCAGCAGCCACCAGAAATCGGGTTCGACGAAGCCTGACAGGATGATCAGCAGGTACAGCACCGGCAAGCCGGACCAGACCTCCAGCAGACGTTGACCGAGCAAGTCTACCCAGCCGCCGTAATAGCCTTGCAGCGCGCCAGCGGTGATGCCAATCAGCGCGCTGATGAAGGTCAGGACCAGCGCAAACAGGATCGACACCCGAGCGCCGAAAATGACCCGCGCCAGTACATCGCGCGCCTGATCATCGGTGCCGAGCCAGTTGTTCGCTGAGGGCGGGCTGGGGGACGGGGTAGTCAATTCATAGTTGGGCGTGTCGTCACTGAACGGGACTGGCGGAAACAGCATCCAGCCGTCGCCCTTGGTGATCAACTGGCGCACGTAGTCACTGCGGTAATCCGGCTGGAAGGGCAGTTCGCCGCCAAATTGTTGCTCGGTGTAGCGCTTGAACACCGGAAAGTAGAGCGAGTGCTGGTAACTGACCATCAGTGGTTTGTCATTGGCGATCAGCTCACCGCCCAGAGTCAGTGCAAACAGTGCGCAGAACAGCCACAGCGACCACCAGCCCCGGCGATTGCTGCGAAAGCGCTCCAGACGGCGACGGGCCAGCGGCGAGAGGCTACGCATCATGCATTCCTCGCGCTGAAGTCGATTCGGGGGTCAACCAGCGTGTAGCAGACATCGCCAATCAGTTTTATCAGCAGGCCGAAGACGGTAAAGATGAACAGCGAGCCGAACACCACCGGATAATCCCGCGAAACGGCCGCTTCATAGCTCATGCGGCCCAGGCCATCCAGCGAGAAGATCACCTCGATCAGCAGCGAACCGGCAAAGAACACGCTGATGAACGCCTGCGGAATACCCGACACAACCAGCAGCATTGCATTGCGAAACACATGGCCATAGAGCACGCGCCGCTCGCTCATACCCTTGGCGCGGGCGGTAGTCACATACTGACGGGTTATTTCGTTGAGAAAGGAATGTTTGGTCAGCAGGGTCAGTGTGGCAAAACCGCCGATCACCAGCGCTGAAACAGGCAGCACCAAATGCCAGAAATAGTCAGCGATCTTGCCGACGGTGGTCAGTTGCTCGAAGTTGTCCGAGACCAGCCCGCGCACCGGAAACCAGTTCAGTGACGTGCCACCGCAGAACACCACCACCAGCAGCATGGCGAAAAGGAAGGCTGGCGTGGCGTAACCGATGATGATCGCGGTGCTGCTCCAGATATCGAACTGACTGCCATGTTTGACCGCTTTGCGAATACCCAGCGGGATGGATACCAGGTATGTCAGCAACGTCGCCCAGAGGCCCAATGATATGGAGACCGGCATTTTTTGCAGAATAAGGTCGGTGACCGTGGCACCGCGAAAGAAGCTGTTGCCGAAATCCAGTCGGGCGTAACTCTTCAGCATCAGCCAGAGCCGCTCATGCAAGGGCTTGTCGAAACCGTATTGATGTTCGATCTGTTTGATCAGTACCGGGTCCAGTCCTCGGGACGCTCGGGAGTGTCCGGCACCGGCCGATTCGCTCGCACCGGCGCCCACGGTCGCACCGCCAATTCCCTGCAAGCGCGCAATAGCCTGTTCGACAGGGCCGCCCGGCGCGGCCTGCACGATGAAAAAGTTGACCAGCAAAATGCACAGCAGAGTAGGGATGATCAGCAGCAGGCGACGCAAAATATAGCCGAGCATTCAGTGCATCTCCGAAACGATGGCTGAGGCACCGCGTTTTTCAGCGAACTGCTCATTGGTCAATGGCGTCGGGCTGATTTCCCACCATGTTTCGATGGCTTCATTGTTGCTGGCCTGGATTTTCGGAATGCCGAAACGGTTCCACCAGACGGTGGAGGAGCCTGGCGGGTAAATAGTTGGGAATCCAGTAGTAGTTCCACTGTAGTACCCGGTCCAGGCAATGTGCATAGTCGGTCATGGCCTGCTTGTTGTCGGCCTTGAGCAGGCCTGCAATCAAGGTGTCGACGGCGGGGTCCTGAAGCGCCATGTAATTGCTGGAGCCTGGGTCCATCGCTACTTTCGAACCAAAGCTGTTGTACAGCTCGGCCCCGGGCGAGGTAGATACCGGGTAGCCGGTGACAATCATGTCGTAATCGCGGGCCATTACCCGGTTGAGGTATTGCGCGGAATCGATGCGACGAATATCAAAATGAATGCCGATCTGCGCCAGCGTGCGTTTATACGGCAGCAGCATCCGCTCGAAACCATTCTGTGCGTTGAGAAACGTAAAGCTGAAGGGTTCGCCCTGTGCGTTAACCAGTTGGTCGCCCTGCGGCGTCCAGCCAGCCTCTTTCATCAGCGCCAGTGCTTGCAGTTGCTTGTCGCGAATGAAGCCTGTGCCATCGGTTTTTGGTGCCTTGAACACGCTGTCGAACACCTGGTCAGGGACCCTGCCACGCAGCGGCTCAAGGATTTTCAGTTCGGCGGTAGTAGGCAATTCGCTGGCAGCCAGCTCCGAGTTGGAGAAGAAGCTGTCCTGGCGAATGTACATGTTGCGCATCATCTGCCGGTTGGTCCATTCGAAGTCCCAGAGCAACGACAGCGCCTGGCGCACGCGGCGGTCCTGAAACATCGGTCGGCTCAGGTCGAATACGAAGCCCTGTGAGCTTTGCACCGCGCCCTTGGCCAGTTGGGCCTTCTGCAAGCGACCGTCACTGAGTGCCGGGCCGTCATAGCGAATTGAATAGCCGGTCGCTGAAAACTCGCGGTTGTAGTCGTAGGCCCCGCCCTTGAGAACCGTGCGTGCCACGTCAATGTCGCCGAAATACTCGATGCTGAAGGTGTCGAAGTTGTACAGGCCTTTGCTGACCGGCAGGTCTTTGCCCCACCAGCCTGGGTCGCGTTGAAACGTGATGGTGCGCCCCGGGTCGACATGGCTGATGGTGTAAGGCCCGCTGCCCGGAGGAACTTCAAACCCCGCGCCACTGGCGAAGTCGCGGGATTTCCACCAGTGTTCGGGGAATACCGGCAGTGAAGCGAGGTCCAGGGGCAGGGTGCGGCTGTCGCTGTGCTTGAAGTCGAAACGGATCTGCAAGGGGGATTCGACTTCCAGGCCTTTGACCGCCTCAAACTGGGTCCGGTATTGCATGTTGCCTTGGGTCATCAGCAGTTCGTAGGTGTACTTGACGTCGTCGGCGGTAATCGGGGTGCCATCCGCGAAACGCGCCTTCGGGTTGAGGTAAAAGCGCAAGGAAAGGCCGCCTGCACCACGCTCCATTTTCTCGGCGACAAGTCCGTAGACCGTATAAGGCTCATCCATAGAGCGTATGGCCAGCGGGGCATAGAGCAGGCCATTGATCTGCGAAACCCCCATACCTTTGTCGGTAAACGGCATCAAGTGATCGAACTGACCTATTTCAATGGCCGAGCGGCGCATGCTGCCGCCTTTCGGGGCGTCCGGGTTCACATAATCGAAATGTTTGAAGTCGGCAAGGTAGCGCGGGGCCTCGCCGTAAACGGTCAGTGCGTGTTGTGGTGCTGCAGACAGCGATTGAACAACGCCAACGAAGGTCAGCGTGAAGGCGAGCAACGATGAAAAAACAAAACGCATGACTCGAATCCTGACTGACGTTCGCAAGCGAATGTCAGGGTTAAAGGCAACTGACTGTCAAGGTATGACGAAAATCCCGGCAGCGCTCAGGCATCTGCGTCGCGGTATCTTCTACAGACAAATGGTCGCTTCGCCAAGCCGCTGCGAGCAGGCAACGGTATTAACGGCCACCTGCAAAAACGGCCCATCCGAAGATGAGCCGTCTGGTACTCAGCGCAGCAGGATCAGTCCTGGCGGCTGGTCACTTCCAGCAGGTGGTAACCGAACTGGGTCTTTACCGGACCCTGAACGGTGTTCACTGGTGCACTGAACACGACGGTGTCGAATTCCTTGACCATCTGGCCTGGACCGAACGAACCCAGATCACCGCCCTGACGGCTGGATGGGCAGCTGGAATTGGCCTTGGCGATTTCAGCGAAATCAGCGCCGCCTTCGATCTGAGCCTTGAGTTCGTTGCATTTTTCTTCGCTCGAAACAAGGATGTGGCGGGCAGTGGCTTTAGCCATGGGGAATAATCTCCTGTGAAAAAAAAGAAACAGCCTACCGGATTCAGTACGGTATTTCCCGACAAAGTTCCTTCGCTCTGTTTATCTGTAACGCAGACGGTCAACCGCGCGACGCAATAGCTGTTCGGTGCCTTCCCAACCAAGGCAGCCATCGGTGACCGAAACGCCGTACTGCAGCGTCCCGCCCAATGCCTGGCAGCCGTCGAACAAGTGGCTCTCGATCATCATGCCGATCAGTGAGGTATTGCCGGCCAGGCGCTGTTCAAGAACATCGTTAAAGACGTGGGGCTGGCGTGACGGGTCCTTGCCACTGTTGGCGTGGCTGCAATCGACCATGATTCGCGATGGGATATTGTTTTTGGTCAGGCTGGCCTGCACCCGAGCGACACTCTGGCCATCGTAGTTGGGGCCGCTGTGGCCGCCGCGCAGCACAATGTGAGTGTCCGGATTGCCCTGCGTCTGGATGATTGCCGGATGACCGTGACCGTCCATGCCGAAGTGGCGATGCGGATGCGCCGCTGAACGCATTGCATCGCTGGCCACCGCGACGCCACCGTCAGTGCCATTCTTGAAGCCGACTGCCATGGGCAGCCCGCTGGCCATTTCCCGATGGATTTGCGACTCGGTGGTACGTGCGCCGATCGCGACCCAACTGAGCAGGTCATCGAAATAGCCCGCGGCCATGGGTTGCAGTATCTCGGTGGCAATCGGCAGGCCCATTTCCAGCATGTCACGCATCAATTGTCGCGACAGCGCCAGGCCTTCAGCCATATCGTCACTGCCGTCCAGATGGGGATCGTACGCCAGGCCTTTCCAGCCCACTGTCGTGCGCGGTTTTTCGACGTAGGCGCGCATCACCAGCAGCATCTGATCACTGACTTGCGCCGCAAGGCCGGCCAGTCGCTCGGCATATTCACGAGCAGATTGCGGGTCATGGATCGAGCAGGGGCCCACGATAACGAGCAGTCGCGAGTCTTCACCTTCAAGGATGGCGCGTACGGCGCGGCGATGGGCAGCAACCTGTTCGGTCAGCGCTGCATTCAGTGGCAGGCGCATTTTCAGTTCAAGCGTGCCGGGCAGGCGTTTCGAGGCGGGGCTGTTGTCTGCCAGAGCAACGGCATGGCTGGACAGGTCGGACGGTTTTACGGCAACGGACGAATTCATATTCTGGCTTCCTGGGCTGGCGGTGCAGTACCGCGCAGACCTACTGGGGTGTTCGACAAAGGGCCGTATTGGCCGGGCGTTTGTGGTTGCCACCTGGCAGTGACCGAACGGAGGCGGCAGGCTGTCCCGAACGGAGATGGCTAAATCGCCAGGCGAAGTCGATGTCGTTGCGGTAATAAGTGGCGTAGTTCATGTCTTAGTCCTCAATGTGCAGCGTGATATTTATGAAGGGTTGAAAATACCTGGCCCTGAAAAAACAAAACCCCCGGTCGGGAAGCCGACCGGGGGTAGAGAATTCTCTGGTTGGCGTCCCCTTGAAGTGGGCGCCGGATAGGTATCAGGCGCGCCAGTGGCTAAACCAATACCCATAATAAGAGTTGAGCTGAAAAGGAGCATTCACCGAGGCAACCCGCACAGCCACAGCGCATGCACGGCAGAAAATGCCGGTAGCCGCTTGAAGCAGTGATGAAGTGGATTGCAGCATGGTGGGTCTCCGTTGATTGCTCCGAAGCTTACTTCAGGAGCGGCGGCGCATTCAATTGGAAAATTCAATCACCAGGATTATCGATGGCTACGAGCATTGACGTGGTGGTCCAGAGGGCGAGGGGTAAACCGCTCAACGGCTGATGACAGTTACCTGGCGGCAGGCTATGGTGCGGCCAGGCTTCTACATATTGCGCCTGCAGTCTCCGGCAGGATCAGCTACTCTTCACCCATTACTTCTTCCTGCGGGGTTTGCATGTTCGGGATGGTCCCGATCTTCATGCCCAGCAATACGGCTACCTTATGCGCTTCACCTCGCCTGCCTTTCTTGCGGCCCGCCAGCACCTGGTAAGTTGTCGCCGGATCAATGCTGTTTTCCCGAGCGAATTCCTGAACAGATTTTCCCTGTTGTTCGAGCCAGGCCTTGGCTTGTGCGGCGGTGCGTATTCCGGGCATAGTTCAAAACCGTTCAAATCTATTCAATTTTGCGGGATTCTAACATTCGTTAGAATGGCTTTAACAGGATAATAGATTCAAATGAGTGGAATCGGTTGTCGGCTGAGAAAAGAACGAGAGCGTCTGAGCATGTCTCAGCGTACCTTAGGTGAAATAGGGGGAGTTGAGGCTAACGCCCAGGGAAAGTATGAAAATGGTGATCGCGCGCCCAAGGCCGATTACCTGGCTGCGGTGGCGGCCAAAGGTGTGGATGTGCTCTATGTGCTGACGGGAGCGCGCACGCCGGTGCCGATTGACAACCTCAGTGTGATCGAAGAAAAGATTCTGGGTAATTACCGGGTGTTGGGCAAAGATGATCAGGATGCGATCAGGCGTGAGACTGTCAGAAATTTTGTGTTCGGGCATAACATGTAGCTAGAGGTGCATGTATGCCGACCAAA